>NZ_JBOBDO010000027.1:0-75466 GCF_050586665.1 Pseudomonas sp. ES4
GTCGAGTGAAACGAGGCTGCGACCTCTTGATCTTCCTGTCTATCGAAACACACCGAAAAACATCCTCGCTAACGACGCCCGAAAGCTGACTAACCTTGAAAGCATTCTCCCCGAGCAAGGACGCTCACGATGCTTCGGCGCCTGTTTTTCTGTTTTCTCCTGACCTTTCCTTGCCTGAGCGCAAACGCTATCGAGTGCCCCGACTGGCCACCCGCACGCGCCCTGGACGAAATCACGTCACTGCAGAAACAAATCGACCTCTGGGACGACAGCTATCACCGGCGCGGCCGTTCATTGGTCGCCGACGAACTCTACGATCAGTCCCGTGCTCGGCTGACCGAATGGCGCACCTGTTTCGACCTGGGCCAACCCGCAGAACCGCTACGCACCGCGGGCGGCACGATGCCTCATCCCATCGCCCACACTGGCCTGGAAAAACTCCACGATGGTCGCGCCGTCGAAGCCTGGCTAAAAGGACGGAGCGATGTCTGGATTCAGCCCAAGATCGACGGCGTGGCGGTGACGCTGATCTACCGCAAAGGCCTGCTGACTCAAGCCATCAGCCGCGGTGACGGCGTAAATGGCCAGGACTGGACAGCTTCGGCGCGCCAGATCGCCGCCATCCCCCAACAACTGCAGCAGCCACTGGACCTGCTGCTGCAAGGCGAACTCTATTGGCGCCTGACCGATCACGTACAGGCCCGCGCCGGAAGCCTCAACGCCCGCGCCACAGTGGCCGGCTTGATGGCCCGCAAAAACTTGAGCATGGAGCAAGCCGCGGGGATCGGCCTGTTTGTCTGGGACTGGCCCCAAGGCCCGGCCAGTTTGCCCGCGCGCATCGCAGCCCTGGATGAGCTGGGCTTTCCGAGCACCGCCCCTTACAGCCACTCGATCAAGGAATTTGCCGACGCTGAACGTTGGCGCGATCACTGGTATCGCTCGCCCCTGCCCTTCACCAGTGATGGCATCGTCCTACGCCAGGATCAGCGTCCAGCCGCCGAGCGCTGGCAGGCTAAACCGCCTTATTGGAGCGTCGCCTGGAAATACCCTTTTGCCCAAGCCTTGGCCGAGGTGCGCAAGGTCCACTTCAAGATAGGGCGAACCGGACGAATCACCCCGGTACTGGAGCTGACACCGGTCATGCTCGACGACCGGCAGATCAAGCGAGTCAGTGTGAGCTCACTGCAACGCTGGGAAGCACTGGATATCCGGCCCGGAGACCAGGTTGCCATCAGCTTGGCGGGCCTGACCATTCCAAGGTTAGACAGCGTCATGCTGCGCAGTACCGAACGCGCTGAATTGAGCGTTCCGCTGGCGGAGGACTTTCATCATTTGAGCTGCTGGCAGCCGACGCCAGGGTGCGAAAGCCAATTCCTCGCCCGACTGACCTGGCTCAGTGGCAAGCAGGGCCTCGCGTTGTCGCATGTCGGCCCTGGCACCTGGGAGAAACTTTTCGAAACAGGCCGTCTGAATGGCCTGCTGGATTGGTTGACCCTCGATGCTCAAGAGCTTGCTAACATTGCCGGCTTCGGCGAACGCAGCAGCGCTCGCCTTTTGAACAGTTTCAACAGCGCCCGACAACGTCCTTTTCCGCGCTGGCTCAAGGCCCTGGGTTTACCGCCGACCGGCCAGGCACAGCTTGCCGATTCATGGCCGGAACTGGCACAAAGAGATATCGAACAATGGCAGGCAGAACCCGGCATCGGCCCAGGACGCGCGGCGCAATTGAGTGCATTTTTCCGCGACCCGCAGGTCCTGGCCTTGAGAGAAACATTACGGGTTGCGGGGATTGACGGATTTTAGCCGCCGGCGATGCCCGCCCCCGGGAACCCAATGGTACCGCCGGGCTCAAACACCCCATCGCCATATCGACCCGATCGCTTTTTCACACGGAGCTTTTATGAAATTTCTTTCACCGCTCGCCCTGTTGACCCTTTGCAGCGTGCTGGCCACTCCGCTGATGGCCGCCGAAGAAGCTCCGGGCCTGACCGGCTGCGCCGCAAAGAAGCAGGGCATCATCAATCAGATCGAACTGGCCAAGTCTCACGGTAACGCCGACCAGCAGGCAGGCCTTGAAACAGCCTTGAGCGAAGTCACTGCTCATTGCACCGATGCTTCCCTGAAGAAAGAACGGGAGAACAAGGTGCTCGACGCCAAGCACGAAGTCAGCCAGCGTCAGGCTGACCTGGACAAGGCCATGAAGAAAGGCGACGCCGAGAAGATCAACAAGCGCAAAGACAAACTCGCCGAGTCCCGCAAGGAATTGCAGGAAGCACTCGATGAGCTGGATAAGTAAGGATCAGTTCAGCACTGATCGTTCCCACGCTCTGCGTGGGAATGCAGCCCGTGACGCTCCGCGTCACTGGACGCGGAGCGTCCCTAGAGGCATTCCCACGCAGAGCGTGGGAACGATCGATGAGCTCAGGAATCAATGATCCCGAAATTCTTTATGGCAAGCACTGCACGCATCTTCGACCCTCTGCACCGCTGGCCCAAGGTTACTGGCCTTGTAGGGCTGAACCTTGCTGACAACCACCAATTCACCGGTGGCGGCTTCAAGGGTGCGGGCCATGTCCTGGAACTGTTCCTGTTTCTGCCAGACATCGCTCTTGGCGCTGGTGTGATCTTCTTCGCGCAGCTGCGGAAAATGTTTCCAGGGTTCACGGGACAATGCATCAAGCTTCACGGCACCGTCAGCGAATTTCGGACCGTCAAACGGGATGCGACCACGCAACATGCCGCCCAGGTCTTCGCCGGTCTTGAGCATCTGCTTGAAGATTGCCTTACGCTGACCCAGCGGCGAGTTGGGGTCGACCCCACCACAGGCGGACAACGTCAGGCAGGCCAGCAATACAACAGAAAGTCTTTTAAGAGTCATGGTGGTTTCAGGTCACGGGAACGGCGGCCAGTATCCTCGCGTCATCGGCAAAGACCAATAGCCCTATTATCAATACGGGTTGTTTGAGCGCATGGAGCACTCAGGCAACCGACAAAGGAATTACTCCATGAACAGCCGTTTCAAGGCATGGCGTCACAACCTCGCCTGGACCCTTCCGATGGTGGCCGTGCTTGCGGGCTGCACCGGTGGCGACAACAACACACCGAAAACCCACGCCCTGGCGACTTACTCCAGCGCCACGTGGGAAGCACTTCCGACGGTGTCCGACATCGACCTGGTTGCCGGCTTCGGTTCGTGGCGCAGCGCCTGCACCCGACTCAAGGCCGACCCGGTGTGGGGCTCAACGTGTGCGGCTGCCGCCAACGTACCGCAAACCGCCAATGACATTCGTGGCTTCCTCAAGCAGAACCTCGACGTCTACGGCCTGCGCGCCGCCAATGACAATCCCAACGGCTTAATCACCGGTTATTACGAACCGGTCTACCCCGGCAGCCTGACCCAGACCGAAGTGGCCAACATCCCGGTGTATGGCGTGCCCGAGGACATGATCATCGTCTCTCTGGACAGCATTTATCCGGAACTCAAAGGCAAGCGCCTGCGCGGACGACTCGAAGGTCGCGTGCTCAAGCCTTACGACGATGCGGCCACGATTGAAACCAAAGGGGTCAAGGCACCGGTCGTTGCCTGGCTGACCGATCCGATGAACCTGCAATTCCTGCAAATCCAGGGCTCGGGTCGTATCCAGCTCGATGATGGCCGCCAATTGCGCATTGCATACGCCGACCAGAACGGCCACCCATATCGACCGATCGGCCGCTGGTTGGTAGACCAGGGCGAGCTGAAAAAAGAAGAAGTGACCATGGGCGCCATCAGCGATTGGGCCAAAGCCAATCCGACGCGCATTCCGCAACTGCTGGGCAGCAACCCCAGCTACGTATTCTTCACCCGCAATCCGGACAGCAACGAAGGACCTCGCGGCTCGTTGAACGTACCGCTGACCGCCGGCTACAGCGCGGCGGTGGATCGCAAAGTGATTCCGCTGGGCAGTCTGTTGTGGCTATCGACGACTAAACCGGACGGTACCGCACTGGTTCGCCCGGTTGCCGCTCAGGACACGGGCGGCGCAATTGCCGGCGAAGTCCGTGCAGACCTGTTCTGGGGCACGGGCGAGGCGGCCGGGCAATTGGCCGGCGACATGAAACAGCAGGGGCAGATCTGGATGCTCTGGCCTAAAGGCGCAGCGTTGCCGCAAGTGCCACAGGTGGCTGATGCGGCCAAAGCCAAACCCTGAGATCCGCTGCGACTGATAGATAGCAATCGCGAGCAGGCTCGCTCCCACATTTGGATCTCCAGTGAACACAACATACGTGTACGACCGAGATTCAATGTGGGAGCGAGCCTGCTGGCGATGAGGCCCTCACAAACACCCACGAATTTTCAGACAGAAACCACAAAGAAACTGACGATCAACCCAATCCCCACCAACCACACCAGCGACCGCAACATCGCCCAGTCCGCCAGGTAGCAAATGATGTACAGCAGCCGACTGGTGATGAACAACACCGCCAACACATTGATCGTCACCAGTTCGGCATTGCCGGCCAGGTGCGCAACGATGACTGCCGCCGCGAACGCGGGAATCACTTCCAGACTGTTCAGGTGCGCCGCATAGGCGCGGCGGCCAAAACCATTGAGTGACTCGAGAAAGTCACGGGGGTCATGGTTGTCTTTGGGCCTGAACCCGCCACTCGCCCTGGCGATGCCCGTGCAGATATAGGGCAGGATAATCGCGATCAAAATGCACCACAGAGCAACCGTCATAACGCAATCCCTTCTTCAAGTTTCAAGAGTCGAGCTCCAGTCAAATCTTCATCACCAGCATGCCGATCAATACCAGCCCACAGGCTAAGAGCCGTGGCCTGCCAAAAGGTTCTTTGAGGTAGCGCATGCCAAACAGCACCACCAGGATCACGCTGATCTCGCGCAACGCCGCCGCTTCGGCAATCGAGCCCAACTGCATGGCCCACAGCACCAGAGCGTAGCTGAACAACACGCAAAACCCGACCGCCAGGCCCAGTCGCCACTGTTCACGCCAGAACAACATGAAGGCCGGTCGTTTACGCACCAGCGCCAGCAACGGGAACGGCCAAGCACTGAGCAACGTGACCCACACCAGATAATCCAGCGGATGCGACCAGCGCCGCAACGCCTGGCCATCGATGTAGGTGTAGCAGCCGATGCACAGGCCGATCAACGCCACCACCGGCAGCATCGACCATGGCAATCGCACTCCGCCGCCGCCCTGCCAGAGCAGGCAAAGCATGCCGAACGGGATCAGCAGAATCCCGAAGATCTGCTGGTTCGTCAGCACTTCTCCAGCAAAAATCAGTGTCAGTGCCAGCACCACCAACGGCGACAATCCACGCATCAGCGGGTAGACCAACCCCAGATCGCCCACCCGATAGGCCTGGATCAGCAAATAGCGATAGAGCAATTCAAACGCCGCCGACGCCAGAATCCACGGCCAGATGTCCAGGGGTGGCAACGCCACGAACGGCAGCATCAGCGCGACAAACAGCATTGCCACACTGTCCATGCAAGCCACCACCAACAACCGTTCCGCGCTGAATTTGATCAGGGTATTCCACGCCGCGTGCAACAGCGCCGCGACCAACACCAGTGCTGTTGCAAGCACGGCACACTCCTTTTTGTTGACCGCCCCGGCTCTGTAGGAACAAGGCTTGCCCGCGATAGCGGTCTCAAGAAGGCCATCGCTGGCAAGCCGTGCTCCTACAGGAAGCGGGGGAGATAATTGATTCGCCATATGTCAGCAGCTGTTTATACTGCAAGCGACCACGCCGCACTCAGTTGCGCACAGACTAATTCCAATAATTTCTGCCACCGCCCGCTCTCGTCGAGAACGGGCGTCGGCATGCGTATGCCTGATCAGAGCGTCAAGACTACCGACAGAGACCTTGCGCATGCCACTCGCCTTGCTTGCCCTCGCTGTTGCCGCGTTCGGCATCGGCACCACTGAATTCGTCATCATGGGTTTGTTGCCCGATGTCGCCCGCGACCTCGCCGTGAGCATTCCTGATGCCGGATTGTTGATCACCGGCTACGCCCTCGGCGTGGTGTTCGGTGCGCCGATCCTCGCGGTCGGCACCGCCAACATGCCGCGCAAAGCCACGCTGCTGGGCATGACCCTGATGTTCATCCTCGGCAACATTCTCTGCGCCCTGGCGCCGAACTACGCAACGCTGATGGCCGCACGCGTGGTCACCGCGCTTTGCCACGGCGCGTTCTTCGGCATCGGTTCGGTGGTTGCCGCCGGCTTGGTGGCACCGAACAAGCGCGCCCAGGCGATTGCGATGATGTTCACCGGCCTGACCCTGGCCAACGTGCTGGGCGTGCCGTTGGGCACTGCGCTCGGGCAATACGCCGGCTGGCGCTCGACGTTCTGGGCGGTGTCGGTGATCGGTGTGATCGCGGCTATCGCACAATGGGTCTGGTTGCCGAAGGACATCGCGATGGACAAGGCCAACCTCGCCAGCGAGTTCAAAGTACTGGGCAAGGTCAACGTGTTACTGGCGCTGGGCATGAGCGTGCTGGCGTCGACCAGCCTGTTCAGCGTCTTCACTTACATCGCCCCCATCCTGCAAGACATCACCGGCGTCAGCCCCCATGGCGTGACCATCATGCTGCTGTTATTCGGGGTCGGGTTGACCGCGGGCAGCATGCTCGGCGGCCGTCTGGCTGACAGTCGATTGCTGCCGTCGCTGGTAGGCATGGCGCTGGCCGTGCTGGTCGTGCTGGCCGCGTTTACACAGACCAGCCACTCAATGATTCCAGCCGCAATCACCCTGGTGTTGTGGGGCATCTTCGCCTTTGCCCTGTGCCCGATCTTGCAACTGCTGATCATCGATCAGGCCCATGAAGCGCCGAATCTGGGCTCGACGTTGAACCAGAGCGCGTTCAACCTCGGTAACGCGGCCGGTGCGTGGATTGGCGGGTTGGTGGTTGCCAGCGGTGCGGATCTGGCGGACTTGCCCTGGACCGGCGCGCTGGTCAGTGGCTTGACGGTGCTGACGGCGCTTTTCTACATCTACCTGCAACGTCGCGGTTCTGCTGTGGTCAATGTGCCCGGCTGATTAACTGCATCGCCCATGACATTGCTTTCGCGAGCAGGCTCGCTCCCACATGAACCGCGCCCCCCTGTAGGAGTGAGCCTGCTCGCGATGAAGTTGATACCGTGCACCTGTCTTTACTTCTCTTCGCGCTTGCGTGAATCCGACGCCTGATCCGCACTCTTCTTCGGCGGGCCACTCTCGCTGCGAATTTGCGCATGGCTGATCAGCGCGAAAATGAAGCTGCCGCCGACGATGTTCCCCACCAGCGTCGGCCCGGCGAACACCAGCCAGAAATCCTTCCACGGCAACTCGCCGGCAAACACCAGATACGAAACCTCGGCGGCCCCGACCACGATGTGGGTGAAGTCCCCCAGCGCCATAAGGTAGGTGATGAGGATGATGATCCACATCTTCGCGCTCTCCATGGACGGAATCATCCAGACCATGGTGGCGATCATCCAGCCCGACACAATGCCTTTGGCGAACATCTGGCTGGCGTCGTTCTCCATGATCTTGCGTCCGATATCGAGGAAGGCCAGGTCGGTCTTGCTGTCGAAAATCGGCAGATTCAGCATTACATACGCCACCAGCAACGTGCCGCTGAGGTTACCCACCAGCACCACCGACCACAGGCGTAGCAATCGACCGAAATTGTTCAGTGTGGGCTTGGTCATGACCGGAAGCACCGCCGTCAGGGTGTTCTCGGTGAACAATTGCTGACGGGCGAGGATCACCGCGAGAAAGCCTGCGCAGTAACCGAAACTGGCGATCACCTTGAAGCCTTCGCCGTCCGGCAGACGGGAATTGAGCAGCCCCATGGCCATCAGCGACAGGCCCATGGTCAGGCCGGCGGCCAACGCCGACCACCACAAGGCGGCGACACTGCGCTCGAGTTCGAGATCGCCCTGGGTGCGGATGATTTCATGCAGAACAGCAGCGCGTGGGGGCTGGCTCTTGTCGACGTCGTGCTGTTCTTCAGGGGAGAGGTTCGGGGTCTTGCCGTCTTTTTGCGCGTCCATAAAGCTCCGGAACCAGTGGCGTGTGATGTAGGTACGACACGCAGGGCTCGGAGCTGTTCACTGTCCTAAGCAGATCGCGAGCAAGCTTTGCTCCTACGGGGCGATGTCATCCTTGAACTGGTCTTTGACGTACTTGATCTCGGTTTGGCCGTGTGGCGCGGGCAAGCCGTCTTCTCCCAGATTGACGAAGACAATCTTGTCCACCGTCAGGATGCTTTTGCGGGTGATCTTGTTACGCACTTCGCATTTCAGGGTGATGGAGGTGCGACCGAACTCGGTGGCGGTAATGCCCAGCTCGATGATGTCGCCCTGGCGCGAAGCGCTGACGAAGTTGATCTCGGAAATGTACTTGGTGACCACACGCTGATTGCCCAGCTGGACGATGGCGTAGATCGCCGCTTCTTCGTCGAGCCAGCGCAACAGACTGCCGCCGAACAGCGTGCCGTTGGGGTTGAGGTCTTCGGGTTTTACCCATTTGCGGGTGTGGAAATTCATCTTCACTCCTGAGCGTCTTGCCGAATGATGGGGGGCATCATGGCAGAGCCCGACCTAGAGCTCTATCAAGCATCGACTATGGCCTCGATTACCGTTCAGACATTGACCAACAGAAACGCTTTGGAAGTATCGCTCACACGGCTATAATCGCCACCGTTTCAAAACGGTCATCTTCGGTTGCTACCGTTTTCCCGCCACCTGTCCGAGGGGCGCTGCAGCAGGTTCGACCTGTCAGGCTCGGATGGGGCGTTGCTTGACCGTGATCGGTCAGACACTAAACGCACAACGGCGCCCATTCGCATACATTACGAATGGAGGCTCATCATGAGCGCTGTTATCACGCCTGCAGATTTTAACGATTACAAAGTTGCCGACATGTCCCTGGCTGCCTGGGGCCGTCGCGAAACCATCATCGCCGAATCCGAAATGCCAGCCCTGATGGGTCTGCGCCGCAAGTACGCCGGTGAGCAGCCGCTCAAAGGCGCGAAGATCCTCGGCTGCATCCACATGACCATTCAGACTGCCGTGCTGATCGAAACCCTGGTTGCCCTGGGTGCCGAAGTGCGCTGGTCGTCCTGCAACATTTTCTCGACTCAAGACCAGGCCGCTGCCGCTATCGCCGCTGCCGGCATCCCGGTTTTCGCCTGGAAAGGCGAGACCGAAGAAGAGTACGAGTGGTGCCTGGAGCAAACCATCCTCAAAGATGGCGCGCCTTGGGATGCCAACATGATCCTCGACGACGGCGGCGACCTGACCGAGCTGCTGCACAAGAAATACCCGGCAATCCTGGACCGCGTCCACGGCGTTACCGAAGAAACCACCACCGGCGTTCACCGCCTGCTGGACATGCTGGCCAAGGGCGAGCTGAAAATCCCGGCCATCAACGTCAACGACTCGGTGACCAAGAGCAAGAACGACAACAAGTACGGCTGCCGTCACAGCCTGAACGATGCGATCAAGCGCGGTACCGACCACCTGTTGTCCGGCAAGCAAGCGCTGGTCATCGGTTACGGTGACGTGGGCAAGGGTTCGGCCCAGTCCCTGCGTCAGGAAGGCATGATCGTTAAAGTCTCCGAAGTTGACCCGATCTGCGCCATGCAAGCCTGCATGGACGGCTACGAGCTGGTTTCGCCGTTCATCGACGGTATCAACAACGGCACCGAAGCAAGCATCGACAAAGCGCTGCTGGGCAAGATCGACCTGATCGTGACCACCACCGGTAACGTCAACGTTTGCGACGCGAACATGCTCAAAGCCCTGAAGAAGCGCGCTGTTGTCTGCAACATCGGCCACTTCGACAACGAAATCGACACTGCTTTCATGCGCAAGAACTGGGCATGGGAAGAAGTGAAGCCACAGGTTCACAAGATCCACCGTACCGGCCCTGGCGCATTCGACGCGCAGAACGACGACTACCTGATCCTGCTGGCCGAAGGCCGTCTGGTTAACCTGGGCAACGCCACCGGCCACCCAAGCCGCATCATGGACGGTTCGTTCGCCAACCAGGTTCTGGCGCAGATCTTCCTGTTCGGCCAGAAGTACGCCGACCTGTCGCCAGCCCAGAAAGCCGAGCGCCTGACCGTTGAAGTACTGCCGAAGAAACTCGACGAAGAAGTGGCCCTGGAAATGGTCCGCGGTTTCGGCGGCGTCGTGACTCAACTGACCAAGACCCAGGCCGACTACATCGGCGTGACCGTTGAAGGTCCGTTCAAGCCGCACGCATACCGCTACTGATTGGTTCTGCTGCCTGCTCTCCCTGTGGGAGCGGGCTTGCTCGCGAATGCGGTTTAACATTCAACATTGATGTCGACTGACCCACCGCTTTCGCGAGCAAGCCCGCTCCCACACTGGGATGTGCAAGCCTTCCAGGCTTACGTGTTTCCAAGGATATGACCATGTCCCAAGAACGTCGCTACAGCTTCGAGTTCTTCCCTACGAAGACCGACGCTGGGCATGAAAAACTGATCGCCACTGCCCGTCATCTGGCGACCTACAGTCCCGACTTCTTCTCCTGCACCTATGGCGCTGGCGGTTCGACCCGTGATCGCACCCTCAACACCGTGTTGCAGCTCGAAAGCGAAGTCAAAGTCCCTGCCGCACCGCATTTGTCCTGCGTTGGCGACAGCAAGGACGACTTGCGCGGCCTGCTGACCCAATACAAGGCGGCCGGCATCACCCGTATCGTTGCCCTGCGCGGCGACCTGCCTTCCGGCATGGGCATGGCCAGTGGCGAAATGCGCCACGCCAATGACCTGGTTGAATTCATTCGTGAAGAAACCGGCGATCATTTCCACATCGAAGTCGCCGCCTACCCGGAAATGCACCCGCAAGCGCGCAATTTCGAAGACGACTTGAACAACTTCGTGCGCAAGGCCAACGCTGGTGCCAACAGTGCGATCACCCAGTACTTCTTCAACGCCGACAGCTACTTCTACTTCGTCGAGCGTGTACGGGCGAAGGGCGTGAACATCCCGATCGTTCCGGGGATCATGCCGATCACCAACTACAGCAAGCTGGCGCGCTTCTCCGATGCCTGCGGTGCGGAAATCCCGCGCTGGATCCGCAAACAACTGGAAGCCTACGGCGACGACACCCAGAGCATTCAAGGCTTTGGTGAGCAAGTCATCACCGAGATGTGCGAACGCCTGCTGCAAGGCGGCGCGCCAGGGCTGCACTTCTACACGCTGAACCAGGCCGAACCGAGCCTGGCGGTGTGGAACAATCTGAAGTTGCCGCGCTAATAGTCGTTACCAGCAAGATCAAAAGGTCGCAGCCTGCGACAGCTCCTGCATCGGGCGTGTTTAACCCGTGTAGGAGCTGCCGCAGGTTGCGACCTTTTGCTTTTAACGCCCTTTTATTGTGCAGCACACACAGAGTCAGAGCTTCTGGATCCCGTTTCTGGCTCTTTCCGGTTTCTCGTCGTAATCTCAAGCCATGCCTTTGATCGCGCAGCTACTGACCGTGTTTCTTTTTACTTGCCTGAGCTTCGCCGCTCGGGGCGAGAAGCTGCGCATTGTCACCGAACCCTGGGCGCCGTACGTGTATGAGGAAAACGGCAAATCCCTGGGGCTGGACTACGAAACCACCGCCATCGTCTTCAAACGCCTGGGCATCGAAGTGGAATGGCAGTTCCTGCCATGGAAACGCTGCCTGTCGATGCTCGAAACGGGCCAGGCAGACGGCGCGCTGGACATCTTCCACAGCGATGAGCGCGACGCCACCCTGCTTTACCCCGGTGAGCCACTCTCGGAAGTGGAGTTCGTGATGTTCTACGCAAATGAACGGCCGCACCCTTTTCGCAACCTGACCGACCTGAAGGGGCTGACCATCGGCACGTCCCCAGGCTATCTGTACAGCCAGGATTTCAGCGAATCGACCCTGTTCACTCGCGAACCGGCGCCGACCCATGAAGCCAACTTCGGCAAACTGGTGCGCGGGCGGATCGACCTGCTGATCACTGATCGCCGGGTGGGTCAGCACTTGCTCGACCAATTGGGCATCCGCGACAAGATTACCGAGAACCCCACCGTCATCAGCCACCAGAGCCAGTTTCTGGCAGTACGCCGCAACGCCGGCATGGACTTGTTGGTGCAGCGCTTCGGCGCCGAGCTAAAACGCTTCAAGCGCGAGCCTGCGTACGCTGAATTGAGCGCCCGTTATGGCGCCAATCCGGCGGCCGAAGTAAAAACCCCCGGCACCACCGCCGCCCGGGAAAAAACCGTTGAGCAGCAGGAAAGCGGCGCGCAGTGATTGCTCTGTTATACTCCGGCCTTCCCGCCAGGCTCACGCCCGGACGCTCGGACTTGTTCAAGGCATCTAGACCCCGCTACAGCGCAGCTTTTCAGCCCGCGCGAGCACTCCAGACGAGCTTTCAAGCCCCAGCAGGACCGGACGGGATTGCGTTCCTCATAAACGCCATTCGCGCCAGGCAAGACTCCCATTGGGCCAAGCCCTAACTAAAACAGGATTACTCATGTCCTTTGCTTCCCTCGGTCTCTCCGAGGCTTTAGTCCGCGCCATCGAGGCAGCGGGCTATACCGAGCCTACTCCGGTGCAACAGCGGGCTATTCCCGCCGTGTTGCAAGGTCGCGACCTGATGGTCGCGGCTCAGACAGGTACTGGTAAAACCGGCGGCTTCGCCCTTCCGATTCTGGAGCGGTTGTTCCCCAACGGTCACCCGGACAAATCCCAGCGCCACGGTCCGCGCCAACCGCGCGTACTGGTCCTGACCCCCACCCGCGAACTCGCGGCTCAAGTACACGAGAGCTTCAAGGTTTATGCCCGTGACCTGAAGTTCGTCAGCGCCTGCATCTTCGGCGGCGTCGGCATGAACCCACAGGTTCAGGCCATGTCCCGCGGTGTCGACGTGCTGGTAGCCTGCCCTGGCCGCCTGCTCGACCTTGCCGGCCAAGGCAGTGTCGATTTGTCCCACGTGGAAATCCTCGTGCTGGACGAAGCCGACCGCATGCTCGACATGGGCTTCGTCCATGACGTGAAAAAGGTCCTGGCTCGCCTGCCGAGCAAACGCCAGAACCTGCTGTTCTCGGCGACCTTCTCCAAAGACATCACCGACCTCGCCGGCAAGCTGCTGCACAACCCGGAACGCATCGAAGTCACGCCGCCGAACACCACGGTCGAGCGGATCGAACAGCGGGTATTCCGTCTGCCAGCCAACCACAAGCGTTCGTTGCTGGCGCACCTGATCACCGCTGGCGCCTGGGAACAGGTGCTGGTGTTCACCCGCACCAAGCACGGCGCCAACCGCCTGGCCGAGTACCTGGACAAACACGGCCTCACCGCCGTTGCGATCCACGGTAACAAGAGCCAGAACGCCCGCACCAAAGCCCTGGCCGACTTCAAGGCCGGCGAAGTGCGCATCCTGGTCGCCACCGACATCGCCGCTCGCGGCCTGGACATCGACCAGTTGCCACACGTGGTCAACTTCGAACTGCCGAACGTCGACGAAGATTACGTGCACCGTATCGGTCGTACCGGCCGTGCCGGTCGTTCGGGCGAGGCGATCTCGCTGGTCGCTCCGGACGAAGAAAAGCTGCTCAAAAGCATCGAGCGCATGACCAAGCAGAAGATTGCCGACGGCAACCTGATGGGCTTCGATTCCAGCGCTGTAGAAGCCGAGAAGCCTGAAGTTCGCGAGCGTCCGGATGTGCGTAACCCGCGCAACCCACGTGGCCCGCGCGGCGACGGTCCGAACGGCACCGGCGGTGGCGGTGGTCGTAAAGACAAAGGCAAGGACAAGGGAGGCAAGGAAAAACCTGCAGCCACTGGCCGTGGTGATCGCCCGGCCCGTGAACACAAGCCACGCGAAGGCACTCCAGCTCGCGAGCAACAGCGTCCAGCGCCACGCGCTGCCGCTGCAGACCGTGCTCCGGACGAGTTCCTGGACGACGATATCGATAACTTCGGTAACCGCGTCGACTACGTTCCTCAGGCCAAACCGGCTCAGGGCCGCGGTCGTCGTCCGGGTGCTCCGGCACAAGGTGCGGCAGCCGGCGCAGGCGCTCCGCGCACTGGCGGCAAGCCTCAGGGTCGTCAAAGCGGCCCACGCAGCAGCGATGGCGCCACCACCGGCACGCCGCCGGCCAAGCGCAGCGGCCCACGCAACGGCGCTCCACGTGACGGCCAGGCCCGTCGCGAAGAGTCCCGCAACCGTCGCCCGGCTCGCGCCGACGACCAGCCGCGTTCGGAACCGGCCGTGCAAAACCCGCGCGGCCCGGCACCGAAGATCATCCATAAAGAGTCGAAAACCGATCGGTTCCCGACTCCTGAGCAACTGGATCAACTGCCAGGCCGTCCGCGCGGCGAAAAACCAGCGTTGCTGACTCGCAATCGCTGAGTGTCACTCACAAAAACGCCCCGACTGGTTCGGGGCGTTTTTATTTGTACCGATCATCACGATCGTTTTTGGTCAAACCGCCGCACTCACGCAACGCTTCCTTCTTTATGAAAGAGTTTGGCAACGATCATCCAGCGGCCATCGACTTTCATCACGTTCAGATAATCAACCATGACATTGTCGAACAGTCGCAGACGCACCTTGACCATTGCCATTTCCGGAGACATGACGTCAATCATCAAAATCTCATCCAGGCTCGCAAACCCGCGCTCCTGCGGCGACTGACGTCCTTGTACGATGGCACGATATTCTGCGTAAGGACGCACCGTTACCGCCCCGTCCTGAGCGCTATAGAGGACACAGCCGGGATGGAAAACCTCGTCAAACCGGTTCAAATCCTGGTTTTGCAACACACTGAAGTAGTTCTCCAACATTCTCTGAATTTCATTGATTAGCATGTACGAATCCTTGTCGAGCGGAAATGAAGTCACCAACGCTCACTGAGCGTGAGACGGATTATCCGTAGCCTCGTCAATTCATGTATAGCGGCGATTTCTGCCCGGTTCAGTGAATGGAATTCACCTATTGAAACTACCTCCGCTAGCGGCCCTCCGGGCCTTTGAAGCCTTGGCACGATTGGGCAAGGTCAACCTCGCGGCATTGGAACTGCACGTCACCCACAGCGCTGTCAGCCACCAGATACGCTCGTTGGAGGAATACCTGGACGTTAGACTGACTGAACGTAATGGCCGCGGTGTGGTGCTGACAGAAGAGGGGCGTGTGTACGCCTATCAGATCCGGCAAACCCTGGGTGAAATTGCCGGGGTAACGGAAAGATTCCTGTCCAAAACCCGACACCCGCAACTGACCCTTTCGGTGCTGCCATCCTTTGGAATGTTTTGGCTATTGCCACGCTTGCAAGGGTTTATCGACGCGCAGCCCGGATTGCGCCTCAAGCTGGCAGCCAGTATGGAGTTTTCAAGTTTCGAGGGCGGCCTGATCGATGCGGCGATCCGATTCGGCCACGGAAAATGGCCAGATGTGCACTGTGAGCCGTTGATGCAGGACTCCTTGTTGGTCGTCGCCGCGCCAGGATTCAATCTAGGATGCTTGCCTGTCGATGCCGAGTCCGTTCTGGGACATCCCTTACTCCACGCCAGTGAAAGCTGGTCGACCTGGCTTGCTGCCGCTGGCGTTGAACAGATGCGTCCACTCGCGGCACTAGAGTTCACTGACTCGACTTTGATGCTTGAAGCGGCGCGCCTGGGTTATGGAATCGCGCTAACCCGTCGCTCGATTGCTCACGCCATGATCCAGTGCGGGCAACTGGTTAAACTGACCGACGTTGAACCGCTGCACGCATCCCGTTATTTCATGCTTTGGCCGACCCACACACAACGCTCGGCGCAGTTGGCGAGCCTGCTGACTTGGCTACGCAATGAAATCGCCGACTACCAAAGCAGCCTCTCCTGAACACCAGGCAGCAAAACGCCGACCCTGAGGTCGGCGTTTTGATGACGCAAACAGCTTACTTCGCTTTCACACCTTCAAACGTTACATACAACTCAACCGCGTCGGACTGTGGGCCCAGATCTTTCTGCTTGCCGAAATCGGAACGCTTGATGCTGGTGGTGCCTTCGAAGCCGGCACGGTAGCCGCCCCATGGATCCTTGCCTTCACCCAGGAAAGTGGCCTTGACCACGATTGGCTTGGTCACGCCCATCAAGGTCAGGTCGCCGGTCACGTCCGCAGTGTCTTTGCCATCGGCGTTTTTGCCGGTGGATTTGACGCTGGTGGAAACAAACGTCGCTTTAGCAAATTTGCTCACGTTCAGGAAGTCACCGCTGGCGATGTGCTTGTCGCGCTCGGCATGGTTGGTGAACACGCTAGCGGTGTTCACATTGAACTCGATCTTGCTGGCTTCAGGCTTGGCAGCGTCGAAGCTGAACTTGCCGTCGATGTCCTTGAAGGTACCGGTGATGTAGCTGTAGCCCAGGTGGCTGATCTTGAAGTCAACGAAGGCGTGCTGGCCTTCTTTGTCGACGACGTAGTCGGCCGCCATTACGTTGGCGGACAGCAGAGCAGAACCGATTGCCAGAGCGGCGAGCGTTTTTTTCAACATGCTTTCTATTCCTTTGGAGTCGAGGTTGAACTTCAAGCTTTGCGGCCCAGCATTCGCGTCAGGGTCGCATCACGATCGATAAAGTGGTGTTTCAGTGCTGCCAACGCATGGAGACCGGAAAAAATTACCAGCGCCCACGCCAGGTACAGATGAATCTCACCAGCGGTGTCTGCCTGATCCGGTAGTCCGGAAACCAGTGCAGGAACTTCAAACAGGCCAAACACCGGGATCCCGACACCGTCTGCGGTGGAAATCAGGTAACCGGCAATCATCACGGCAAACAGACTGAGATACAGGAACGCATGGCCGAACGTGGCGCCAATACGCGTCATGCGGCTATAGCTTGCAAGTGCGGGGGGTGGCGGACTGACAAAGCGCCACAGCACTCGTAGCACCATAACGGCTAACAACACCAGGCCAATGCTCTTGTGCAGCTCGGGCGCGTCTTTACGCCAGGTGCTGTAGTAGTCGAGACCGACCATCCACAAGCCCAACGCAAACAGGCCGAAGACTGCCAGCGCCACGCCCCAGTGCATGAAAATGCTGATCCAACCGTAGCGCGAAGAAGAATTACGTAGCTGCATTGCCCAAATCCTGTGAGAACTGCGACCAAGACTATCGAGTTATCTATCGAGATAAAGCGGAAAATTTCGCTTTGAAATATCGAGAAATACGATCAAGAGCCTGAAACAGGCGGGTTAAGGAAAGATTAACGTCGAAAATTGTGAGGAAAAATGAATACACACCAGAGAACACCTGCATCAAAAGGTGTATTTGATGCCTACCTGCGATTTTTTCCAGGCAAAAAAGCACGGTCTTTGAGCCGCGCTGTTTTTTACGCCTGAACGTCACTAACCCCGGTCTCAACATTAGTCGCCAGCGTGTCGCTGGATTATCAACTGGTTCGTTTTTTCGCCTGATCTTTTTAAGCCATGCAATACATATGTATCGCCATTTCCTTATTTCAATTTGATTCAATGAGGATTCAACACTCATTTAGGAAGGAAAAAATATGGCTATTACATACACGCCCTTTCAAGCAAGTGGCTCGCCGGTGCTGCCGCCCAATCAAATGATGTCACCAGGACAGTATCTTATATCCCTGAATGGTCGTTTCCGATTGCTATTGCAGGCAGATGGCAACTTAATCATTACGGATAATGGTGCAGTAGTCTGGATCGCAGATGGAAGTCAGACTTATAGCAGGACCTTGCATCCAAAAAAAATGCGTGAGCCTCTGATGTTTGTGATCAGTAATAACGGCTTTCTTTATGATCCATCCCGGAGACGTTTATGGATTGCCGAGAGCACTCACAGCACTGACAAATCGCTGTGGTACAACACAAGTATGGTTATTCAAGATGACGGCAATCTGGTCATTTACGATCAGCGTACGGGAAATCTGTGCTGGGCTCGCTCTGGATTCGTCCCTGGTCGTATCCCAAAGGCAAAGGAAAGGTTCACCAGAGTGCTAGAAGATGGAACGGAGATTAAGACATGGAAGTTCTCACTAGGCCCTCTCTAATAGTTCCTGGCAACTTAGCGACTTATTAATTTTTGAAGGCTGGAGGTGGATTCAAGCACTCATAATAGTACGGATCAATCTGACATTTATATGCCAGTCGATGACCATAGCCTTTAGGAAAGAACTCACCACTCGCACAGCCAGAAAGTACGATTACTACTATTAATGCTACTAGCGCCTTCATATGTCCTCCATATTTCTTGAAGAGCATAGGTTTGTAGTTCACGCACGATCAATCATTTGCTTCTGATTATCTTGTGAGAAATATCTGACCCACCGCTAAATCCTGTAGGACGGCAATCGGATGAGCAAAAAAAAAGCGCGACCCTCGGGCCGCGCTTTTTTTTACGCCTGAACGTTACTGAGCCTTGGTCTCAGTAGTCGCAGCCGGTTTGCTCGCTGGCTTCTTCGCCAGCTCAGCTTTCTTTGCTGGAGTCTTGGCCGGAGCTTTTTTCGCTTCGGTCTTGGTTACCGGTTTGGCTGGAGTTTTAGCCGGAGCCTTCTTCGCAGGCTCGGCTTTCACCGGTGCCACTGGTTTCGGCGCCTCAACCGGAGCAGGTGCTGCTGCCGGTGCTGGCGTTGGAGCCGGAGCAACCGGAGCCACTGGCTCTGGCGCCTTGACCGGTGCCGTTTTGTCGTCAGAACCACCGAACAGGTTGGTGAAGAAGTTACCTTTCTTCGCCGCTACCGCACCGGCCGCAACAGCGGTCGCCGCCGGAACAACTTTTGCCGGTTCAAACGACTTGCCGGCCATAAGGTCTTCTACCTGACTGGCCGCCCGCTGACCGGTGCGCAATGCGCCTTCCAGGGTGCCTGGGTACAAGGTGTCGGTGTGTTCGCCGGCAAAGACTACACGCTGAATCGGACGCTCCCACAGGCGCCAGTACTTGCTGATCTGGCCAGGACCGAAGGCCAGGTAGGCGCCGCCCATCGATGGGTCGTTGCTGTAACGGCGGATCTCATAACCGGTGAACGCACCGCGTGCCTGTGGATAAAAGGCGTGCAGACGGATCAGCACCTGATCGGCGATCTGCTTGTCGCCGAAGGCTTGCATCACGCGCGCGTTGTCGCCGGACAGGTTGATCACCACATTGGCGCCGCCCTTCATCGCCGGTTCAACCCACAACATGCCCAGGCCGGTGTTGCTGTAGATCTCGCCGGTCATCCGCGCCTTGCTTT
This sequence comes from Pseudomonas sp. ES4, assembly GCF_050586665.1. NCBI lineage: Bacteria > Pseudomonadati > Pseudomonadota > Gammaproteobacteria > Pseudomonadales > Pseudomonadaceae > Pseudomonas > Pseudomonas sp. ES4. Next base: position 19,224 of record NZ_JBOBDO010000027.1, read on the forward strand.
CCCACACTGGCGTCTTGAACTTCAGCATGATCTGGTCGCGCCAGCCGTAGTTGGTGCCTTTGATCGCGCCCATGTGCTGGGCATCCAGCGACGGAGTCATCTGGATCTTGTTCAGTGCGCGCAGTGGCACGGCCACGACGACGTAATCAGCTTGATAACCAACGCTGCCGACTTTGACGGTCACGCCGTCCTTGTCCTGGCTGATCGCCGAGACCGGGGAGCTGGTCTTGATGGTTTTCAGTTGCTTGACGAAAGCCTGTGCCAGCACCGGGCTACCGCCGGGCAGGCGTGAAGCGCGCAGGTCACGGTCGGCAACGCCACGGTAAACGCGGCTTTGCTGTGCGAAGTACAGCAGCGACAGGCGCGACGGTTCGTCATAACGGGTACGAATCTGCTGATTCACCAACTGACGTGCCGTGGCCGGCAGATTCAGACGGTCGAGCCAGTTGGACACGCTGATCTGGTCCAAAGCGAACAGTGTGCTGTTGGCCGCCGGGGTCTGCGGGTCTTCGATCGAGCGTGCCAGATCGTCCAGGGTCTTTTCGTAGCGCTTGAGCGCGTCGCTGGTGGCCGGCTGCTTGGTGGCCAGATCGGCGGCGGTGTAATACTCACCGTCAATCAGGTAGCCCGGGGTCCGCACGAACTCTGGGGCTGGCGTGGTGCTCAGCTTGAAGGTCGATACGTACTTGTTCAGAACCGGTTGGGTCTTGTCGTTGCCGATCCACTCACTGGTGGCCATGCCCGAGCGACCGCCCAGGCTCGGTTTGGCTTCCAGCAGGGTGACCTGCCAGCCCTTGTTTTGCAGTTCGTAAGCCGCCGTGAGGCCAGAGAGCCCTCCGCCGATCACGATCGCGGTTTTATCCTTGGCCAGCGCAGACACGCTGAACAGCCCCAACATCACCAGCGCACAGGCGCGCAGCCAACCAGCAGACATTCAGCGAACTCCGGAAATACACGAGGAAATAGCGGTTTTGCGAGCCAGACAGCTCAAAGAACCGCGAAGAATACGTCAGCCATCAAAAGGCCGCCAGCGACGTCTATCCACCTATACAAAGTAGCTCAATCGACACAATGGGTTGTCCCCACGTCACGCATTGCATAGGCTTGCGCGATTGTTTGCCCGCGCACCCAGCGAGCCGCCTCGAGGAGACTGAAAATGGGCCTGAATGATCAGTGGATGCAACGCGACCTCGCGGTGTTGTGGCATCCCTGCACCCAGATGAAAGACCACGAACAGCTGCCGCTGATCCCGATCAAGCGCGGTGAAGGCGTCTGGCTGGAAGACTTCGAAGGCAAACGCTACCTCGATGCCGTCAGCTCCTGGTGGGTCAACGTGTTTGGCCATGCCAACCCGCGGATCAACCAGCGCATCAAGGATCAGGTCGATCAGCTGGAGCACGTGATCCTTGCCGGTTTCAGTCATCAGCCAGTGATCGAGTTGTCCGAGCGTCTGGTGAAGATGACGCCGGAAGGCCTGACCCGGTGTTTCTACGCCGATAACGGTTCGTCCTGCATCGAAGTCGCGCTGAAAATGAGCTTTCACTATTGGCTCAACCGCGGCCAGCCGAACAAGAAGCGCTTCGTCACCCTGACCAACAGCTACCACGGCGAGACCATGGCGGCGATGTCGGTGGGCGACGTGCCACTGTTCACCGAAACCTACAAGGCGCTGCTGCTGGACACCATCAAGGTGCCGAGCCCCGATTGCTACCTGCGCCCGCAAGGCATGAGCGGGGAAGAACATTCGCGCAACATGTTCGCCGCCATGGAACAGACCCTGGCCGAGAACCACGACAGCGTCGCGGCCGTCATCGTCGAGCCGCTGATCCAGGGTGCCGGCGGCATGCGCATGTACCACCCGGTTTATCTGAAACTGCTGCGCGAAGCCTGCGACCGCTATGGCGTACACCTGATCCACGACGAAATCGCCGTCGGCTTCGGCCGCACCGGCACGATGTTCGCCTGTGAACAGGCCGGCATCCGCCCGGACTTCCTCTGCCTGTCCAAGGCCCTGACCGGCGGCTACCTGCCGTTGGCGGCCTGCGTGACCACCGAAGATGTCTACAGCGCTTTCTACGACGACTACCCGACCCTGCGCGCCTTCCTGCATTCCCACAGCTACACCGGCAATCCGCTGGCGTGCGCGGCGGCATTGGCGACGTTGGATATCTTCGAAGAAGACAACGTCATCGAGAACAACAAGGCACTGGCCCAGCGCATGGCCACCGCCACCGCGCACTTGGCCGAGCACCCGAACGTTTCGGAAGTGCGCCAGACGGGCATGGTGCTGGCCATCGAGATGGTCAAGGACAAGGCCACCAAGGAAGCTTATCCGTGGCAGGAACGTCGCGGCTTGAAAGTGTTCCAGCATGCGCTGGAGCGTGGTGCTTTACTTCGACCGTTGGGCAGCGTGGTGTACTTCCTGCCGCCGTACGTGATCACGCCTGAACAAATCGACTTTCTGGCCGAAGTGGCGAGTGAAGGCATCGACATCGCGACTCGTGACAGCGTCAGTGTTTCGGTGCCGAAGGACTTTCACCCGGGCTTCCGCGATCCGGGCTGATTGGCAACGCTCGTTCCCACGCTCTGCGTGGGAATGCAGCCCGGGACGCTCCGCGTCCCAAAAGCGGACGCAGAGCGTCCGGTGAGGCATTCCCACGCAGAGCGTGGGAACGATCAAATTAAAGAGAATCCGCATGAGACTGTCCCGCTTCTTTATCGACGCCCCCTTGAGCACTGGCGAACACGAGTTGCCCGAGGCCCAGGCCCATTACATCAGCCGCGTGTTGCGCATGGCCGAGGGTGATGCGCTGCAACTGTTCGACGGTTCGGGCCATGAGTTCCGCGCCACGCTGGTGGAGGTCGGCAAAAAGCGCGTCGTCGTGCAGATCGATGAAAGCTTCACCGGGCAGGTCGAGTCGCCTTTGCAGATCCATCTCGGCCAGGGCTTGTCCCGTGGCGAGCGGATGGATTGGGCGATTCAGAAAGCCACCGAGTTGGGCGTCACGGAAATCACCCCGATTTTTAGCGACCGCTGTGAAGTCCGGCTGAAGGATGAGCGCGCCGACAAGCGCCTGATGCACTGGCGCCAGGTTGCGATCAGCGCTTGCGAGCAGTGCGGGCGTTCACGGGTGCCAGTGATTCATCCGCCGCTGCTACTGGCGGATTGGTTGAAGCAGACTCAAGCAGAATTGAAGTTGGTGCTGCATCCGGTGGCCGAACCATTGGTGAGTCATGCGAAGCCTGCGACGCTGGCGTTTTTGATCGGCCCGGAAGGCGGGTTGTCCGATGCGGAAGTCGAGCAGGCCAAGGCTGGCGGTTTTCACGCCGCCCGCCTCGGCCCTCGTGTGTTGCGCACCGAAACCGCACCGGTGGTGGCATTGGCGGTTGCCCAACAACTTTGGGGTGACTTTTAGGGCCTCTTCGCGAGCAAGTCGAATCGTCGCACCGCCGCTCCCACAGGAGACCGCGTACTGATCGTTCCCACGCTCTGCGTGGGAATGCAGCCCGTGACGCTCCGCGTCACTGGACGCGGAGCGTCCCTTGAGGCATTCCCACGCAGAGCGTGGGAACGATCTTATTGCACCGGATCACTCACCGGTTTGGCGATGATTGCTTTCAGTTCGCTGGTCATCGGGAATTCCAGGTTCAGGCCTTTGGGCGGAATCGGCTGTTGGAACCAGCGGTTGTAGATGCCGTTGATTTCCCCTGAGCTGTACAGATCGGCAAGTGTCGAGTTCACCAATTCGAGAAACTGCGGGTCACCTTTGCGCACCATGCAGCTGTAGATTTCCCGCGACTGCTCCTCGCCCACCACCACCCAGTTATGCGGATCGCGGGCCTTGGCGCGTTCGCCGTAGAGCAGCGCGTCATCCATATAGAACGCCGCCGCCCGACCCGACTGCAGCATCTGGAACGCTTCGCCGTGGTCCTTGGCGCTGATCACGAACATATCGATCTTGTGATCGACGTTGTAGCTCTTCAGAAACCGTTCGTTGGTGGTGCCGGCGGTGGTCACGACGTTCTTGCCGCGCAGGTCGGCGAAGCTCTTGATGCCGCTGTCCTTCGCCGTGAGCAACTGCCCCTTCACGTAGATAAACCCGTAGGAAAACGCCACTTGCTGCATGCGCTCAGCGGTCACGCCGGTGGAGCCGCATTCAAGGTCGACCGTGCCGTTCTGCACCAGTGGAATGCGCGTTTGCGAGGTCACCAGGTTGTACTTCACCTGCAGATCCGGCAGCTCGAGTTTTTGCTTGATGCGCTCGACAATCTTGCTCGCCAGGTCCACCGAATAGCCCATCGGCTGCCCCGTGTGATCACCCACGTAGGAGAACGGCACCGACGCGTCGCGATAGCCCAGGGTGATGCTCTTGGCATTGGCGACCTTGTTCAGCGTGCCGGTCAGCGGCGCTTCGTTGGCCTGGACCTGACTGGCGAGCAGCAGGCCGAGGGTGCAGCCGATCAACGTGATTTTTTGCATTGTTATTCTCCGTTGTGGGTTTGAACGATTAGCGGCGGGCGGCGATCACGGTGATTTCCACCAGCACCTCTGGGCGGGCCAGTTGCGCCTGCAAAGTAGTCCGGGTCGGCGCTTTGCCCGGTGACAGCCACTGCGACCAGACCTCGTTCATGGCGGCGAAATCGCGGCCGATGTCGTTCAGGTAAATGGTCGCGTTGAGCAGATGATCCTTGTCGCTGCCAGCCTCGGCCAGTAACGCGTCGATCTTCGCCAGCACCTCGGCGGTTTGGCCGGTAACGTCAGTGCTGTCACCCGGCACCTGCCCCGAGAGAAACACCAGATCGCCAAAGGTCACCGCGCCAGAGAGGCGGCTGTTGCTGTTGATACGGTTGATGCTCATCGGTTTTTCCTTTTCAAGTCAGGCGACGCGGGGGGCGAGGCCCTGCATTTCAATCGACGGTGTGCGCCGGGCGATCAACTCGCTGAGCAACCGGGCGCTGCCACAGGCCAGGGTAAAACCCAGGGCGCCATGGCCGAGGTTGAGCCACAGGTTGCGGTACGCCGTGGCCCCGATCAACGGCACGCCGCTGGGGGTGGCCGGGCGCATGCCGGCCCATTCGATGGCGGCGTCGTAATCGCCGGCATTGGGCAAGGTTTCCTGCGCCTGGCGCTTGATCAGCGCCAGGCGTTTGGGGTCGAGCGCCGGGTCGAAGCCGACAATGTCGACCATCGCCGCCACGCGCAATTGGTCACCGAGGCGGGCGTAAACGATCTTGCGGTTGTAATCGGTGATGCTCAGCTCCGGCGCACGATGTTCGGCGCGGATGGGCAAAGTCAGGCTGTAGCCCTTGAGCGGATACAGCGGCAGGTTCATGCCCGGCAATGCCAGCGCCGGGCTGCGATGGCCGGCGGCAATCACCAGTTGCTCGACCGGCAGCACTTGCGAACCCATTTCGACGGCCTGCACCGCGCCGTCCACGTGGCGAATGCCGGTGACCTTGCGGCCGAGCAAAAACTCGCACCGCCCCGAGGCCTGGAGCCGAGCCAGCAGTTGCTGGCAGAAAGCATGGCAATCGGCGACCTCTTCGTCGGGGGTATAAATCGCGCCCACAAACGGCGCCTCAGCGAGTGCGGGCTCCAGTTGTGCGCATTCGGCCTGCGACAGCACGTGTTGCTGTTGCGGATCGGCCAGGCCATGGCGCGCATGCTCGAAACTCGCGGCTTCACGAAACGTCACCAGTTTGCCGTTGCGCCGCCAGTCGAAACCGTCGAGGCGGTCTTCTTCGCGCCAGCCTTGCAGTGTGGACTGGCTCAGCAGCGCCAGACGCAGCAGGTGCGCGCCGTTGCGCTGATTCACCGAACGACGGCAAGCCGCCAGGAAGGACGCCATCCAGCGCCATTGCGCCGGGTCCAGGCGCGGGCGCAGCTTCAACGGCGAGTCACCGCGCAGCATCCAGCCAAGCGCCTGAAGCGGTACGCCGGCATCGGCCAGCGGCGCGACGTAACGGTAGGACAACTGGCCGCCGTTAGCGAAACTGGTCTCGCTGCCCAACGAATCCCGGGCCTCGATCAGCGTCACGTCGATGCCGTCGCGCACCAGTGCGTAAGCCGTCGTCAGCCCGATGACGCCGCCACCGATGATGCAAACCCGCTGAGCCATGTCTGTCCTTAACCGTTGTTGAAACAGGCCTCAGATTAGGACCAGGTGACAGGCGTTGAACAATGCATAAAGATGCTTGACCCATAAACAAAGGTTATGGACTTGCCATGCGACTGCGACACATCGAGATTTTCCAGGCCATTCGCCAGACCGGTTCGGTCAGTGGCGCCGCGCAGTTGCTGCACGTGTCGCAGCCGGCGGTGAGCAAAGTGCTGCAACACGCCGAGCAGCAACTGGGCTTCCCGCTGTTCCTGCGGGTGCGCGGTAAATTGCAGGCCACGCCCGAAGCGCTGGAGCTTGAGCGCGAAGTCGACAAGGTCACCGAAAGCCTGCAAGGCGTGCGACGTCTGGCCCAGAGCCTGCGACGCGAGCCGGGTCACAGCGTACGGATTGGCGCGATTCCGGCGCTGGCCTTGTCGCTGCTGCCGCCGGCCATCAACGAGTGGACGCAACGCTACCCGGACATCGTCTGCGAGCTGTCCAGCGCCCACAGCCGTGAGCTGATGCAGAATTTGTTGATGCGCGAAGTGGATGTCGCACTGACCTTGCAACCGCCGGATCACCCGGGCCTGAAGGCGCAGGTGTTGGCTTGCGGGGTGTTGGTGGCGCTGGCGCCGTTGGGTTATTGGGCCGACGACGCCTTGGGCCAACCGTTGCCATTGAGCGAACTGGCCGGCGCGCCGCTGATCGGCCTGTCCAGCGCCGATCCGCTGGCAGCCAGGCTCGACAGCTACCTTGAGGCGGTCGAGCCGCCACCACGGGTTCGCATCGCCGTGCAGACCTATTCGCTGGCGCGGGCGATGGTTGAATCCGGCGCCGGGCTGGCAGTGATCGACCCGTTTACCGCGCTCGGCGCCTCCCCCGCCGCCACGGCGATTCGACCTCTGGCGCCAGCATTACCGATCACCCTATACGCGGTGACCCGCGCCGACGAACCGCCGCCCCACACACTGAGCGATTTGTTGCAGGTGTTCAGCCGAAGGGCGCAGGCGCAGCTGGATCGTTTGATCCCGTAGAGGTCTCAAAGGACATAAAACATAATCGCCACAAAGTGCAGCAAACTCCCGGCGATCACGAACAAATGCCAGATCCCGTGGGCATGGCGCAAACGACTGTCCAGCGCAAAAAAGACAATGCCCACGGTGTACAGCACGCCGCCCGACGCCAGCCAGGCGAAACCTGTACTGCCCAACGCCGCCAGTAACGGCTTGACCGCCACCAGCACGATCCAGCCCATCACCGCATAGATCACGATCGACAGAATCCGCGCTTCCGAGCGCGGTTTGATTTCTTGCAGGATGCCGATCAGCGCCAACCCCCAGACAATCCCGAATAGAGTCCAGCCCCACGGACCGCGCAATGTCACCAGACAAAAAGGCGTGTAGCTGCCGGCAATCAACAGGTAGATCGAGAAGTGATCGACCTTCTGCATGATCGCTTTCTTGCGTCCACGCACGCTGTGGTAAACGGTCGACGCGCTGTAAAGCACCAACAAGGTGAACCCGTAGATCGCCACGCTGACAATCTTCCACGGGCTACCGTCCATGCTGGCAATCACCAGCATCCACACCACCCCGACAAACGCTGCCACCGCCCCGACCAGATGCGTCCAGGCGTTCAATCTTTCCCCGTGATACATGCGTTGCTCACCTCAAGATTCATTACCGCATCGCGCAAGGCTCAGGCCTTGAGACTAAAAGCGCAATGTTTCAGAACACAATGCCACCTTGTGAGCGCTGTCCGGCAATCACCTCAGGGTGTTGGGTGGAGACGGATCGTTAGGGTCAGGTTAATGGTTGACCATGCCGACGCCATCGCGAGCAGGCTCGCTCCCACAGGGGTTTTGTAGACGACGCCGACCCAATGTGGGAGTGAGCCTGCTCGCGATGAGGCCAGATCAAGCTCCACACTTTTTTGAGATTAACGCGACTTCCGGGGCGGACGATGTGGACGGCTCACGCCGGGTTTAACGCAGAAACCGATGCCATGATCGTTCCCACGCTCTGCGTGGGAACGATCAGTTGGGGGCCAGTCAACGATCAGCTGGCCAAACCGGCCTTTACGAGCAACTCCTCCAACGCCAACAAATTCGGCACCTTCGCCACTTGCTCCCCCACCTGCACCGCCGCCTGTTCCAGCGAGCACAACGGCACATCCACATAGCTCAACTGACTATCAAGCTTGTAAGACCGCGGAATCCCCTGCACCAGCAAGGCAATGAATTTCAAATCGGGCCGCCCGCCGAGCGCATTGAGGATGACGATCCGCGCCCGCTCGCCGATGACGATTTTCTGCCCACATGCCGACTCGAAACTGATCAACGGAATCTGTCGATCCCGCCACTTCACCAACCCCAGGTACCACGGCGGTGTGTCGAGGTCGAAGGCGCTGGGTTGGTAATCGATAAGCTCCGCCACTGCGACGTTGGGCAAGATCAGGTTGCGGTCAGCCAAGGGCAGCAGCAGGCCGGTGAGGTTGCTGGTGCGGTGTTCAAGCATGGGTTTTGCTCCACAGGTGGATGCTGTCGAGCAGCACCGATTCCTGGTATGGCTTGCCGAGGTAGTCGTTGACGCCGATGGCCATGGCGCGGTCGCGGTGTTTCTGCCCGGTGCGGGAGGTGATCATGATGATCGGCAGGTGCTGCAGACGTTCGTCGGCGCGGACCTGGGTCGCGACTTCAAAACCGTCCATGCGCGGCATTTCGATGTCCAGCAGCATCAGGTCAGGCATGTGGTCTTCAAGCAGCAGCATGGCGTCGACCCCGTCCTTGGCGGTCAGCACGTTCATGCCGTGGCGTTCCAGCAGACGGCTGGTGACCTTGCGCACGGTGACCGAGTCATCGACCACCAGCACCAACAGCGGTTTATGGGGTTCGGCCTCCGCGTCCTGAGTCACTGGCTGTTGCGGCAAGCGGGCCTGCATCGCGCGGATCGGCGCCAGCAAATCGAGAATCAGCACCACCCGCCCATCGCCGAGAATCGTCGCCCCGGACAAACCCTGCACCGCCGCAAATTGCGGGCCGAGGCTTTTGACCACGATCTCGCGAGTGCCGGCCATGGCGTCGACTTGCACCGCGATGTGCCGCTCGTTGCACTGCACCAGCAACACCGGCAACGGCAGGCTCTGGCCCAGCAGTTTCGGGCGATGGCTGGTTTTCAGCAGTTCGCCGAGGTAGCACAGTTCATAGTGTTGCCCGGCGTATTGGTAGGTCGGCGGATCGAGCCGGTAGTGCCCTTCAAGTTCGTTGGGCAGCACGCGAACGATGCCGTCGATGGTGTTCAGCGGGATCGCGTACTGATCCTCCCCGCATTGCACCATCAAGGCCCGGTTGACCGACACGGTGAACGGCAGGCGAATGCGGAAGTGCACGCCCTGCCCCGGCACAGAGTCGATGCTCATGCTGCCACCGAGCTGCCGGACCTCTTCATGCACCACGTCCATGCCGACGCCGCGCCCGGAAATCTGGGTGATTTTCTCGGCGGTGGAGAACCCCGGTTGCAGGATGAATTGCAGGACATCGCGGTCGCTGATGTCGCTGTCCGGGGCCAGCAACCCGCGTTTGATCGCCTTGCTCCGCACCGCGTCCAGCGGCACGCCGGCACCGTCGTCGCGGATGTCGAAAATGATGTCGCCGCCCTCTCGCGACAGGTCGAGGGTGATACGACCCTGAGCCGGTTTACCTGCCGCGACACGCACCTCGGCCGATTCCAGGCCATGATCCACGGCGTTGCGCAGCATGTGTTCCAGCGGCGCGGCCATGCGTTCGAGGACGTTGCGGTCCATCTCGCCTTCGGCATTGCCGACAATGAATTCCACGTCCTTGCCCAATTCGCCGGAGACTTGGCGGACGATCCGCTTCAAGCGCGGCAGCATCCGCTCGAACGGCACCATGCGCGTACGCATCAGGCCTTCCTGCAATTCGGTGTTGATGCGGCCCTGTTGTTGCAGCAGGTTTTCCGCGTCCTGATTGCGTCGGTCGAGGGTTTCCTTGAGGTCGAGCAAGTCGGAGGCGGATTCGAACAGCGCGCGCGACAGTTGTTGCAACTGCGAGTGGCGGTCCATTTCCAGCGGATCGAATTCTTCGTAGCCCAGGCGTTCGGCTTCGACTTGCTGACGGCTGAGAATCCGCCCCTGAGTCTCCGTATCGAGCCGGCGCAATTGGTCGCGCATGCGCTCGATGGTGGTTTCCATCTCGCTGAGGGTCACGCGCGCATCGTTGACCTGTTGTTCGATCCGGCCACGGAAAATCGAGGTTTCGCCGGCCAGGTTGACCAGATCGTCGAGCAGTTCTGCCGAGACCTTGACCATGTCCGCGCCGGCATCCGGTTGCTGTGCCGGCGTCTCGATTTTCGGCGTTGCAGGCACCTGGACCGGCGTCGGTGTTTCGGGCACGGCCGGATGACTGAAATTCCTGATCTCATCGATCAGTTGATCGGCGGGCGGCAAAGGCTGACCGGCGCGGGTCGCGTCGAGCATCTGCGCCAGTCGGTCGTGGCTGCTTTGCAATAAGCCGAACAACGCGGCAGTGGGTTGCAACACGCCAGCGGACAGGCCTTCGTAGAGGAATTCCAGCTCATGGGCGAGGTCGCCGATCGGGGCGATTTCCACCATTCGCGCGCCACCCTTGAGGGTGTGCAAATCACGCAGCAGGGTTTCCACTTCCTGACGATTCGACGGCTCGGCCTGCCAGCGCACCAACGCCGCGCCGGAGTTTTCGATGATGTCGAAACCTTCCTCAAGGAAGATCTCCAGCAGCTCTGGATCATGCCCCGGTGAATCCTCGGCCCGTGCCGGTTCGACCGCTTCAACAGCGCTGGCGTTGCCCTGGCGAAACTCGCGAATGGCCTCGATCACCTCACCCGGATCGCCCAATGGCCGCTGGTTCTGCAACTGATCGAGCAGCTGCGCGAGCCGGTCATGACTGTGTTGCAGCAAGTGCGCCAAGGCTTCGCTGTAAGCGTAGCGGCGATCCACCAGGCCTTCGTAAAGGCTTTCCAGTTCATGGGCCAGCTCACCGACCGGCTCGACCTCGGCCATCCGCGCACCACCCTTGAGGGTGTGCAAATCTCGCTGCAACGACAACAGCGGCGCAGCGTTGTCCGGGTCGTCCAGCCAGCGCTGCAACGCCTGACCGGCGCTTTCGAGGATATCCACCGCCTCTTCGAGGAAGATCGAAACGATCTCGTCGTCCAGCTCGACCTGGGTCGCGGTCTGTTCCAGTTCGGCCGTGGCACTACCCAGTTCCCGGATGCTCAGCGTGCGGCTGCCATCGCTGCGAATCAGCCCCATCGCCGACGGATCCAGGCTCTCATCGAGCAAGCCGCGCAAGGCCCGGATGCGTTGCGGTTGCGGGCTGACTTCCTGGCCGGCAGCCAGTTCGTCGAGCATGTTGATCAGAGCTTCATGGGCACTTTGCGCTTCATGGAAAAACGCCTCGCTGACCGCCAGGCTGCTTTCTTCCACCGCGCCGTAGAGGTCGAGCAAGGCTTCGCAGAGCTCATCCACCGGATGCAGATCCGCCAGGTGCGCGCCTTCGCCGAGGGTGGTCAATTCGTCCAGCAACGCGCTGAGTTCCTGACGCTCGCCGGGATGTTGCTGCCAGCGCTGCAACAGGCTTTCGGCGTCCAGCAGGATGTCCATGCCTTGGGCGAGGAAGTTGTTGATCAGTTGCGGATCACGCTTGATGCGCAGCCCGGTATTGGGCGCACTCAGGAGCATTTCCAGTCGCTCGGCCAGCAACGCCTGGGTTCGCTCGATCAATGAGCGGGCGCCGGGAATCTCCGCCAGCGGGTCGGTTTTGAGCTGTCGCAAGCCGAGACGGAACAGCCCTTCGGCTTCGAGCAGCAGTTCGACTTCGTCCAGGTCGAGGGCGAGCAGGTGCGCCTTGTACTCCCGGGCCAGATGATCCAGCGGCTTCGCCAGCTCGGCGATTGGCAATACGCCCGCCATGGAGGCGCTGCCCTTGAGCGTGTGCAGCGCCCGCTGCAACTCGTCGCTGGCCTGCAACGGTACGTGCTCCGCGGCTTTATCGAGGAAGCGGTTGAGGCTGGCGAGATGGGTCTCGGCTTCCTTGCGGAAGATCTCCAGCAACAGCGGATCGAGGGCCGCCACATCCTGGGTATCTTCATCGCTGGCAGGCGTATCGCCCTTGGCAAGGGCGTGGGCGCGTGCGGCCAATTGGTCAACGTCGTTGCGCTGGCGCTGGGCATGGCTGGCAAACTCGGCCACCAGTTCTGGCAGCAGATTCAGCGCATCGCCCAGCAGTTGTTGCACCGCCGGCCCCGGCGCAACGCTACGTTCCAGCACACGGTTGAGCAGGTTTTCCACCGCCCAGGCCAGTTCACCCAACACCAACGCACGGACCATCCGGCCACTGCCTTTCAAGGTGTGGAATGCCCGGCGCAGTTCGCTCAGGGCAGGCTTATCGTCGGGGTTAGCCGTCCAGCGCGGCAGGTACTCCCGGAGGATTTCCAGCACTTCATCGGTTTCTTCGAGGAACACTTCCCGCAGCTCATCGTCCACCGGTTCTTCATCGGTGGGCGGCGGCAACAGGCTTCCCGGGGTTGTCAGGGCGGGCGGATTGACGGAGGACACAGGGCTGGCCAATACATCGGCCAGCGACTTGACGGTCTCAGGGTCGTCCAGTTCCTGCAGATCCTGCATGACCTGCGCTTCACTCGGGCTGAGCACATCTTCAAGCACCGGCACCTGTTGCTCGATGGGGAAAAAGCCGAGTGCGGCCAGGCTCTTTTCCGCGACGTCGAGCAACTTTTCACCCGGCGCTTCGGGGTCGTCGCTGAGGCGCTCCAGGTAGTACTCGATGCTGGTGATGACGTCGGCCAGGCTGTCCAGTTCCTGCCAGCCGGGATGATCCGGATCCTGCAGCAGGTGCTCGCGGATGAAGTGGTTGCACGTTTCGATCAGGCTCGCCGCACGGCTCAACGGAATCATCGCCAATGCACCGCGCACCTGGGTCAGCAAGGCCGGCAGTTGCTGCAAATGCTGGCGGTCCCAGTCGGCGTCGATGTAGTCGACGATCATGTCCTTGGCCTGTTGCAGGCAGATGCGCGCCTCCTTGATCACGATCTGATGGATCTGGGTCAGGTCGGTGGTCGGCAGGCGGCTGTCTTCCTGGCTTTCCGGCTCGACGGTGCCGACCATGCCGGCCAGCGTCGCTTCGACGTAGAGCAAGGCACCGGCGACGTCCATCAGGATCGCGTCGTTGGGCTCACGCTGGCCCTGGGCCAGGCTCAGCACCACCGCCAGTTGATCGATGATGACCTTGCGTGGCTGGCCGAAACCGAGCACCGCCAGGGTGTCGGCGATTTGCCGCAGGGGCGCCAGCAGGCTTTCGAGGTCCGAGGTGTGTTGGCGGTCGCTGCGTACAAACAGATCAAGGCGTTCCTTGACCCGCACCAGCTCTTCACACAAAGCGGCCAACACCGAGCGCATGGCATCGCGGTCGGGACCGGCCAGCCGTACGCGTTCTTCGTCGACCATTGCGCTGTCAGGTAGCGCGTCGTCCAGTCCGTAGCGATCTTTCATGGTCAGCATCTGCCCGGTGGGATGTTCGGCCTTGGCAATGTAGAACAGCAAACTCTTGAGCAACTCTAGCGGCGCCGGCTGATTGATGCCGGGCATGCCCTGTTCGAGCAGGCGCTTGAGTTCTTTGTCGGCCTCCTTGAACAGGCTGCGCAACGCCGGGCTGTTGGCAATCGAGCCGTCGCGCATGCCTTCGACCAGCGCCGAGGCGACTTGCCACAACGGGCTCAAGGGCGCGTTGCCGCACAGCCCTTCGAGGCGCGCAAAAACCTTGGTCAGGTAACCGAGATTGGTTTCGCCATCCTGCTCACGCAATAACCCGACCAGGGCCATCTGCAACATTTGCCGCAACTTGCGCAGCACATTGGGTAAATCCGCCGGCTCCAGCAGCGCCAGCGACGCTTCGTCCAGGGGCGGCAGGTCCGGCAATTGCGGGCTGAACAGGCTGGTTTCCGACAACAGGCTTTCGCCACGGGCGCTGCGCAGATCGTTGATCAGTGGCAGCACCACCAGCGGCAGGTCGCGGCGCGCACCTTGCACCCGATCGAGGTAAATCGGCAGCTGCCCAAGGGCTTGCAGCAACAGGTGGAGCGTCTCATCGCGATGACTGACGCGGTTCTGTTGCAAGGCGGTGACCAGATGTTCCATCTCTTCGGCGAGCAGCGCCGCGCCGTAGAACTCGACCATCTGCAAACTGCCGTGAACCTGATGGACGCACGCCAGGCATTCGCTGAGGGCGTGCGTCGCCTGCGGGTCATCAAGCAACGTTTCAATCGCCTGGTGAGCCACTTTCAGCGTTTCGGCAATCTCGCCTTTGACCCACTCGAGGGCCACATAGTCGTGCCGATCACCCATAACCACTCCAAATCACTGCTCTACTCAAAAAAAGCATTCGCTCGCAGGCGTTTCACACTTTATCCGCAACCTCAGCCTTGGGGGCCGGCAAGGTGAAACCGGACACCGAACGCCGCAGCTGGCTGGCCATTTTCGCCAGGTTGCCAATGCTCTCGGCGGTGGCGGTGGAGCCGGACGAGGTCTGCGTGGTGATCTGCTGGATCACGTTCATCGTCAGGGAAATCTGACCGGCCGAGGACGTCTGTTGCTGCGCGGCGTTGGAAATACTCTGGATCAACGCGGCGAGGGTCTTCGACACGCCTTCGATTTCTTCCAGGGCCACCCCGGCATCCTGCGCCAGACGCGCGCCACGCACCACTTCGGTGGTGGTCTGTTCCATGGAAATCACCGCTTCGTTGGTGTCGGTCTGGATCGCCCGCACCAGCGTTTCGATCTGCCGGGTGGCGGCGGAAGAGCGCTCCGCCAGCCGCTGGACTTCATCGGCGACCACCGCAAAACCGCGCCCGGCATCACCGGCCATCGAAGCCTGGATCGCCGCGTTGAGTGCAAGGATGTTGGTCTGGTCAGCAATGTCATCGATCAGGCTGACAATATCGCCGATTTCCTGAGAAGACTCGCCCAGCCGCTTGATCCGCTTGGCGGTGTCTTGAATCTGCTCGCGAATGTTGTCCATGCCGTGGATGGTGTTGTGCACCACCTCGTTGCCCTTGTTGGCGATTTCCACCGAACGCTCGGCCACCGCCGAGGACTCAGCGGCGTTGGCCGAGACCTGATCGATGGACTGGGCCATGTCATTGATCGCGGTGGACGCTTCGGCAATCTGCTGCGCCTGATGCTCCGAAGCCTGGGCCAGGTGCATGGCGGTGGCCTGGGTTTCCTGCACGGCGGCAGCGACCTGGCCAGCGGTGAGGTTTATGGTCGCCACCAGATCGCGCAGTTGGTCCACGGAGTAGTTGATCGAGTCGGCGATGGTCCCGGTGAAGTCTTCGGTCACCGAGGCGGTCACGGTCAGGTCGCCATCCGCCAGGTCTTCGATCTCGTCGAGCAGGCGCATGATCGCGTTCTGGTTACGCTCGTTCTTCTCGGCCGTTTCGCGCAGCTGACGGTTGGTTTCACGGACCATCACCAGACCAATGAGGATGATCGACATCAGCGCCAACAGGCCCAGCACGTAGCCGCCAATGGTGTCGGTGTTGCGCCCGCCGGCCAGGTTTTCGAAACCGCCGGCCAGGTGCGAGGCTTCCTCGAGCAGGGTCTGCGACAGGGTAAAGATACTGGTGGCCGATTCACGGACCTTGAACAGCTCCGGCGAGGTTTCGAGGATTTCATCCACCGAACCCGAGACGAATTCGAACAGCTCGGAAATCTCGATCAACCGCGCCCGCGCATCGCGGTCTTCGACCTGGCTGACTTTCAGCGACGGATTGCCCTGGAGCATGCCGTTGAGCACCTGGCCGAATCGCGCTGCATCGCGACCGAAGGCGTCAGCGGCCTGCTGCGAATTTTCATCACCGGAGAGCACGGTGTTCACGGCACCGAGAATCCGCTCAGCCAACAGCGACTGGCGCTGGGCCATGGCCACCTGCGCGGCCGGGGCACCGCGCTGAAGGAGCGTTTCGACGACTTTTTCGTACTCGACCTGCAACTGCGGCACGGTTTCGGCCAGGGTCGCGGCGACTTGATGCAGCGACAGCACGGTCTGTTCGCTGGAGAGGATCGCGTCGGTGTTTTTCAGCAAGCGTTCCCAGTCCAGTTGCACGGCGCGCATTTCCGGGCGCACGGCGGACGGCGCCGGCGGCAGGCCGGTGGCGGGGTCGCCTTGCTTCAGATAGCCCCAGCGTTGGGCAAAGTCATTACGCGCATCGCTCAGCAGCTTGAACGCCGCCGCCTTGCCGGCCGCCGCTTCGGTGGCGTTCTTGGCAATGCGCTGGGACAACACGCGCAGCTCACCGGCGTGGCCGATGTACTGTTTGTCGTACGTGGCCTGGGTGTTGAGGTACGCGAAGTTGGCGAACAGCAGCATGATGAAGACGATCAGCGCGATGAACAGCGCGATGATCTGTGACCGGCTGCGCGACCCTTCTGGCTTGCCTGCTTTTGCTTTTATCATCGGTCCTCGCCTGTTAACCAACGTCTGTGAACCTTGCCGAGAACCCTGTAGGAGCGAGCCTGCTCGCGATTCAGGCGCTGCGGTGCATCAGAAAAATCGCGTTATCGTTCAATCGCGAGCAGGCTCGCTCCCACAGGGGATGGTTCGGCGGTCAAATGGCCACGTTCATGAATCCTTGTGACTGCACCAACGCAAACGGGCTGAACACCTGCCAGGTCTGCTCACGCTGGAACCGGCCTTTGATGAACGGTGCAATCGGGCCGCTCAAGGTATCCGGCGGTTCAAGACTGTCCTGGGCAAAGTGCTGGAGGCCGACGACTTCATCGACCATCAACCCGGAAAACACGTCGTTATGCTCCACCACCAAGACCCGACGCTGCTTGCGCATGGCTGACAGCTCATGCCCTGGCTCATTACCAGAAAAGAAGCCGCTCAAGTCGATGATCGGCAACAGACGCCCGCGCAAGTTGGCCACGCCCTTGACCCAAGGCCTGACCCCCGGCAGCTGGGTGAACCGCGGCTCATGCAACACTTCGCTGACCTCGCCCATTGGCGCGACATACCAGTGTTCGCCCAGGCGAAAGCCGATGCCGCTCCAGCTGTCCTGTCGGGTCGGCTGGGACGGCAAGTCCGCCGCCAGCAGACGACAACGCCGGTCGATCTGCAGCAGCAGTTCGAAAGCCGTCAGCGACTCGGTCATGGCCGGACGATCAACCGGCCAGCACGTTGTTCAAGGTCTTGATCAGGGTCTCTTCGTCTACCGGTTTGGTCAGGTAGTCCTTGGCGCCTTGGCGCGTGCCCCAGACCTTGTCGGTTTCCTGATCCTTGGTGGTGATGATGATCACCGGGATGTGTCCGGTTTCCGGGTCTTTGGTCAGCTGGCGGGTTGCCTGGAAACCGTTGAGGCCAGGCATGACGATGTCCATCAGCACGGCGTCGGGTTTTTCCTGACGGGCCAGGGCCACGCCGTCGGCGCCGTTTTCGGCTTTCAACACTTCATGACCGTGCTTTTCCAGCATGCCGGTCAGTTTGTACATTTCGGTCGGCGAATCATCGACGATCAGAATACGTGCCATGGTCTTCCCCATTCTTGTCGACGCCGGGCCCGCTGGCCGAGCGTCACTGTGCGTGTCCTACTGCGGCAAAACGGCGGCGAAGCCCGGAACATGGGCCTGGATCGCGTTGAGCAGTTCTTCCTTGCTGAAAGGCTTGGTCAAAAACTGGTCGGAGCCGACGATGCGCCCCTTGGCCTTGTCGAACAGCCCGTCCTTGGACGACAGCATAATCACTGGCGTGGACTTGAACGCACTGTTGTTCTTGATTAAAGCGCAGGTCTGATAACCATCCAGACGCGGCATCATGATGTCGACAAAGATGATGCCGGGGTGATTGTCGGCAATCTTGGCCAGGGCGTCGAAACCATCGATGGCGGTGATCACTTCGCAACCCACGTTCTTCAACAGCGTTTCGGCGGTGCGGCGAATCGTCTTCGAATCGTCGATCACCATGACCTTCAAGGCGCTGGAATGCTGTTCCATAAATGCTCTGCCGTCGCCTTTGCGAATCAAATTGTCCATTTCCGATAACCGGAGGCTCGAAACCCTTGATGTTTAAGGGCCGGAACGATATGGCAGCCTTTTTAGCACAGTCTCCAAATGCAATCTATCGGGGGACCGGCGCGGTGGTTTTTCCTTGACCGGGAACACACTGAGCGCCAATCTGACGCCACTTTTTCGTGTCCGATCGGACCACCCAAATTCGAGGAAAAACCCATGAGCGTTCGCGTCGGGATTGTCATGGATCCTATTGCCGGCATTTCCTACAAAAAGGATAGCTCGCTGGCCATGCTGCTGGCCGCACAGAAGCGCGGCTGGGAACTGTTCTATATGGAACAGGGGGATTTGTACCAGGCCGAAGGCGAAGCGCGGGCGCGGATGCGTCCGTTGAAAGTCTTCGCCAACCCGGAAAAATGGTTCGAGCTCGAAGCCGAGACCGACGCGCTGCTGAGCGATCTGGACGTGATCCTGATGCGCAAGGATCCGCCGTTCGACATGGAATTCGTCTATTCCACTTACCTGCTGGAGCAAGCCGAACGCGCTGGCGTGCTGGTGGTCAACAAGCCGCAAAGCCTGCGCGACTGCAACGAAAAACTGTTCGCCACGCTGTTCCCGCAGTGCACGCCGCCGACCATCGTCAGCCGTCGCCCGGACGTACTGCGTGAATTCGCCGATCACCACGGCGACGTGATCCTCAAGCCGCTGGATGGCATGGGCGGTTCTTCGATCTTCCGTCACACCGCTGGCCACCCGAACCTGTCGGTAATCCTTGAGACACTGACCCTGCATGGCAAACAGCAGATCATGATCCAGGGTTACCTGCCGGCAATCGTCGATGGCGACAAGCGCATCCTGATGATCGACGGTGAGCCGGTGGATTATTGCCTGGCACGAATTCCGGCCGCTGGCGAAACCCGTGGCAACCTCGCTGCCGGTGGCCGTGGCGAAGCCCGACCGCTGACCGAGAAAGATCGCTGGATCGCCGCACAAGTCGGCCCGACCCTGCGCGAAAAAGGCCTGTTGTTCGTCGGTCTCGACGTGATCGGCGAGCATCTGACGGAAATCAACGTCACCAGCCCGACCTGCATTCGCGAGATCGATAACGCGTTTGGCACCGACATCGGCGGCCTGTTGATGGATGCCATCGATCAGAAGCTCAAGGCCCGTTGATATAGAACAGCCAAGAAACGACCAACATTGCGTTATCATCCGCGGCCTGTGAAAAACGCGATGTTGGTTTTTTTGTCATGACGCTTCCGTCCGATCTACCTGCTGAACTCGCCCATCGTGGCGTGCGCCCGGCTGATCGCCTCGGTTTTACTCTGTTTCTCGCGGCGCTGATTCACCTGGCCTTGCTGTTGGGCGTCGGCTTTACGATGGTCGAACCCCAGCAAATCAGCAAAACCCTGGAAATCACCCTCGCCACCTTCAAAAGCGAAAAGAAGCCTGAAAAAGCCGATTTCCTCGCTCAAGAGAATCAGCAAGGCAGCGGCACCCTGGATAAAAAGGCCATTCCCAAGACCACCGAGGTCGCGCCTTTCCAGGACAACAAGGTGCAGAAAGTCACGCCACCGCCGGCGGCCAAGCCCGAAGTGCGCGAAGCCGCACCGAAAGCAGCCGTGACGACCGTCGCGCCCAAGCCGAAAAAGGCCCCGGCCAAAACCGAAGAACCCAAGCCTGTCACCAAACCCGCAGTCGCCGCGCCGACGTTCGACAGTGAACAGCTGTCCAGCGACATCGCCAGCCTGGAAGCGGAACTGGCCAGCGAACAACAGCTGTATGCCAAGCGCCCGCGGATCCACCGCCTGAGTGCCGCGTCGACCATGCGCGACAAGGGCGCCTGGTATAAGGACGAGTGGCGCAAGAAGGTCGAGCGCATCGGCAACCTGAATTACCCCGACGAAGCGCGACGCAAGCAGATCTACGGCAATTTGCGCCTGATGGTTTCGATCAACCGCGACGGCTCGCTGTTTGAAGTGCTGGTGCTGGAATCCTCCGGGCAACCGCTGCTGGACCAGGCGGCGCAGCGCATCGTGCGGCTGGCCGCGCCGTTTTCACCGTTTACCGGGGATTTGGCGGATATCGATCGCCTGGAAATCATCCGCACCTGGAAGTTTGCCCGCGGGGACAGACTCTCCAGCAACTGACCCCCCACACCCCCCTGTGGAAGCAGGCCTTTGTGGCGAGGGGGCTTGCCCCCGTTGGGTCGCGAAGCGACCCCAAGCTTGCAACCCCGTTATGACCGGCACACCGCATACAATGGTTTTACGACTGCTGCGCAGCCGAACGGGGCGGTGCGACGTTTCGCTAAACCCCCTCGCCACAAAGGCTCGCTCCCACATTTGGTCTGTGCCAACTGCCAAATTGCGCCATCCTCAGCTTGTCAGTTTGCGCCTCCAACGCCACACTAGCGCTCATGAAGAACGTCAGCCCCAGCTACCTCAAGCATCACTTCCTGATCGCCATGCCTCACATGGTCGACCCGAACTTTGCGCACACCTTGACCTACATCGTCGAGCACACGGCCAATGGTGCCATGGGCCTGGTGGTCAATCGTCCGCAAGACCTCAACCTGGCCGATATCCTCGAGCAACTGCGCCCCGAGATCGAACCGCCGGTGCTCTGCCAGCATGTGCCGATCTTCATCGGCGGCCCGGTGCAGACCGACCGCGGTTTTGTCCTGCACCCCTCGGGGCAGAGTTATCAGGCCACCGTCGAGCTCGATGAGAAACTGGCCCTGTCCACCTCCCAGGACGTCCTGTTCGCCATCGCCGACGGCGTCGGTCCGGCAAAAAGCCTGATCGCCCTCGGATACGCCGGCTGGGAAGCCGGGCAGCTGGAAGCCGAACTGGCCCAGAACGCCTGGCTGACCTGCCCGTTCGATGCCGAAATCTTGTTCAACACCAGCAGCGAACTGCGCCTGGAAGCAGCGGCCAAGCACCTGGGCGTCAATCTCAGCCTGCTAACCAGCCAGGCGGGACACGCCTGATGGCCCTGCGCCTGATTTTGGGTTTCGACTACGGCACCAAACAGATCGGCGTTGCGGTCGGCCAGGTGATTACCGGCCAGGCCCGCGAGCTGTGCACCTTGAAGGCACAAAACGGTATTCCCGACTGGAATCAGGTCGAAGCCCTGATCAAAGAGTGGAAACCCGATGCCGTGGTGGTGGGCCTGCCCTTGAACATGGACGGCACGCCGAGTGACATGTGCCTGCGCGCTGAGAAATTCGCCCGCCGCCTCAACGGCCGCTACAACCTGCCCTTCTATACCCACGATGAACGCCTGACCACCTTCGAAGCCAAGGGTGAACGGCGTGATCGTGGCGGACAAAAGGGCAGCTACCGCGACAACCCGGTGGACGCCATCGCCGCCGCCCTGCTGCTGCAAGGCTGGCTCGACGAAAACACCGCATTGTTCGAATCCTGAAGAGCCGCAACACGCGTCTCTACTTAGCGACAACCCGAGCCACCTCTCCAGCAGAACCCGGCTCGGGCCCAAGAAGGAGCAACCATGAGCCTGCCCAATCCCGCCGAACTGATCAGCCAGATGGCGACCCGTCTCAAGGCGCACCTGGAACACCGTGGCATCAGCGAGCCGCGCTACATCGGTATTCGTACCGGTGGCGTCTGGGTCGCCCAGGCGTTGCTCGATGAACTGGGCAGCGACTCGCCCCTCGGCACCCTGGACGTCTCCTTCTACCGCGACGACTTCAGCCAGAACGGCCTGCACCCACAAGTACGCCCGTCTGCCCTGCCGTTCGAGATCGAAGGCCAGCACCTGGTGCTGATCGATGACGTGCTGATGAGCGGCCGGACCATCCGTGCCGCCCTCAATGAGCTGTTCGACTACGGCCGCCCGGCCAGCGTGACATTGGTCTGCCTGCTGGACCTGGACGCCGGCGAGCTGCCGATCCGCCCTAACGTGGTCGGCGCGACTTTGTCGCTGGCCGCCCACGAACGGGTGAAGCTGTCCGGCCCGGAACTCAAGCTCGAACTGCAAGACCTCGCCCTTTAATTCGCCCTATTGAGAGTCCCCCTCGCGATGACGCCTCTAGAAACCAAGCGCCCGCTGCAGCTCAATGATCAGGGCCAGCTGCGCCACTTCCTCTCGCTCGACGGTTTGCGCCGCGAGCTGCTGACGGAAATCCTCGACACCGCCGACTCGTTCCTCGAAGTCGGCGCCCGGGCGGTGAAGAAAGTCCCGTTGCTGCGCGGCAAGACCGTGTGCAACGTGTTCTTCGAGAACTCCACCCGCACCCGCACCACCTTCGAACTGGCCGCCCAGCGGCTGTCGGCGGACGTGATCACCCTGAACGTGTCCACGTCGTCGGCGAGCAAGGGCGAAACCCTGCTCGACACCCTGCGCAACCTGGAAGCCATGGCCGCCGACATGTTCGTCGTGCGTCACGGTGATTCCGGCGCGGCGCACTTCATCGCCGAACATGTCTGCCCGCAAGTGGCGATCATCAACGGCGGTGACGGCCGTCACGCCCACCCGACCCAAGGCATGCTCGACATGCTCACCATCCGTCGGCACAAGGGCGGTTTCGAAAACCTTTCCGTAGCCATCGTCGGCGACATCCTGCACTCGCGGGTGGCGCGCTCGAACATGCTCGCGCTGAAAACCCTTGGCTGCCCGGACATCCGCGTGATCGCGCCGAAAACCCTGCTGCCAATCGGCGTCGAGCAGTATGGCGTGAAGGTCTACACCGACATGACCGAAGGCCTGAAAGACGTCGACGTGGTGATCATGCTGCGCCTGCAACGTGAACGCATGACTGGCGGCTTGCTGCCGAGCGAAGGCGAGTTCTACCGCCTGTTCGGCCTGACCACCGCGCGCCTGGCCGGGGCCAAACCGGATTGCATCGTCATGCACCCGGGGCCGATCAACCGTGGCGTGGAGATTGAGTCGGCGGTGGCCGACGGCCCGCACTCGGTCATCCTCAACCAGGTCACCTACGGCATCGCAATTCGTATGGCTGTGTTGTCCATGGCCATGAGCGGGCAGACTGCCCAGCGCCAATTCGAGCAGGAGAACGCCCAGTGAAGCTCAGCATTCTCGGCGCCCGCGTCATCGATCCGGCCAGCGGCCTGGATCAAGTTACTGATATCCATATTGAAGCCTGCAAGATCATTGCCCTTGGCACCGCACCCGCCGGTTTTGTCGCCGTCGACACCCTCGACGCCAAAGGCCTAGTCGCCGCCCCTGGGCTGGTTGACCTGAACGTCGCCCTGCGCGAGCCGGGCTACAGCCGTAAAGGTTCAATCGTCAGCGAAACCCGCGCTGCCGCGGCCGGTGGTGTCACCAGCCTGTGCTGCCCGCCGAAAACCAAACCGGTGCTGGACACCTCGGCCGTGGCCGAACTGATCCTCGACCGCGCCCGCGAGGCCGGCAACACCAAAGTCTTCCCGATTGGCGCCCTGAGCAAAGGCCTGGACGGTGAACAGCTGGCCGAGTTGATCGCCTTGCGCGATGCCGGTTGCGTGGCCTTCGGCAATGGCCTGGACAGCTTCCGCAACACCCGCACGCTGTGCCGGGCGCTGGAATACGCCGCTACATTCGACCTGACGGTGATTTTCAACTCTCAGGACCATGACCTGGCCGAAGGCGGCCTGGCTCACGAAGGCCCGACCGCCAGCTTCCTCGGTTTGCCGGGCATCCCGGAAACCGCCGAAACCGTGGCGCTGGCCCGGGACCTGCTGTTGGTCGAGCAAAGTGGCGTGCGCGCGCACTTCAGCCAGCTCACCAGCGCCCGTGGCGTGGCCCTGATCGCTCAGGCCCAGGCGCGCGGCCTGCCGGTGACGGCCGATGTCGCCCTGTACCAGCTGATTCTGACCGACGAAGCGCTGATCGATTTCAACAGCCTCTATCACGTCCAGCCGCCGCTGCGCACCCGCGCCGACCGCGATGGCCTGCGTGAAGCGGTGAAATCGGGAGTAGTGTCGGCGATTTCCAGCCATCACCAACCCCACGAGCGAGATGCCAAACTGGCGCCGTTCGGGGCCACCGAGCCGGGTATCAGCAGCGTTGAACTGCTGCTGCCGTTGGCGATGACGCTGGTGGAAGACGGTTTGCTGGACCTGCCGACGCTGCTGGCGCGCTTGAGCACCGGACCTGCCGAGGCATTGCGCCTGCCGGCGGGCAAACTGGCGGTAGGTGGACCGGCGGACATCGTGCTGTTCGACCCGGCGGCTTCGACCGTGGCCGGCGAGACCTGGCTGTCCAAAGGCGAAAACTGCCCGTTCATTGGCCATAGCCTGCCGGGCGTGGTGCGTTACACCCTGGTGGATGGACGCATCAGCCACCAGGCGTAAGACCCTGTGGCAAGGGAGCTTGCTCCCGCTGGGGCTGCGCAGCAGACCTGTTTTGGGGTCGCTTCGCGACCCAGCGGGACGGTGCGGCGTTCCGACAAGCTCCCTCGCCACAACTACTGGAAAGCACCTCGGTTCTGCGCATTGCGAATCGACACCTGGTCATTCAGCGTCCAGAAGTCATACAGCACCCCCAGAAAGAACAACCCGCCCGTCACCAGGTACAGCAATCCGCTGATCCACTTCCCCTGATACATGCGGTGTACGCCAAAAACCCCAAGAAACGTCAGCAGAATCCACGCAACGTTGTACTCAATGGGCCCGGCGGTAAAACGCAGGTCCGCTTCACGATCCATGGCCGGGATCAGAAACAGGTCGATCAACCAACCGATACCCAACAAACCGAAGGTGAAGAACCAGATCGTCCCCGTCACCGGCTTGCCGTAATAGAAGCGGTGAGCGCCGGTAAAACCGAAAATCCACAGCAGGTAACCAATCACCTTGCTGTGCGTGTCTTGTTGCGAGACAGGCTGTTGATAGGTGTTCATGAAGGACCTCGATTCACACGATAGATAAATATTCTTTAAATCTTTGTGACTTTTTTACAGGTGGCCGACGTATGGCAAATGCTACCTTGTGTCCCGTCAAAGCCTTGTAGCACAAGCGTTGTGTCCGACAATCGCGTCTATTTTCAGCTTATTTGGTTCCGTTGACCCCAAGGTTGAATCGACCAACGGCCTCGAAAGGGCCAAAAAAGCTGTTATAAAGTTGCGCGCTAACTTATATGAGCCTTGCCTAATGCGTCCATTTTTCAAGACATGGCTAACCATTTGCCTTTTGATGCCACTGGCCGCCCACGCCACCAATCGTGAGCAACGTCTTCCTAACGTTAATGGTTACACCCCTAAATCCCATGTTTCTGCTCCTTCGAGCAAAAACAAACAGACCGTAAAACGCGCTCCTCAACTGAGCAGCAAAAGCGGCCTTGTTCCGCCAATGGCGAGCAAGGAAAGCAGCGACGTGCTGAGCCGCGCCGTTAACGTCCTCGGTACACCCTACCGTTGGGGCGGCAGCAGCCCAAGTAAAGGGTTCGACTGCAGTGGCCTGGTGAAATACGCGTTCAACGACGCCACGTTTGATCTGCCGCGCACGTCCAATGCGATGGCCAGCGGTCATGGCGACAAAGTCGATCGCAAGGATCTGAAGCCTGGCGACCTGATTTTCTTCAACATCAAGAGTCGTCGGGTCAATCACGTTGCCATCTACCTGGGCAACGACCGCTTCATCCACGCGCCGCGTCGTGGCAAGTCGGTGAGCATCGACACCCTGAAGAAACCGTACTGGGAAAAACACTACGTGGTTGCCAAGCGGGTTATGCCGAAAGAGAAGAACACCCTGCAGGTTGTTCAACGCTAATCCGGCACTGATCGTTCCCACGCTCTGCGTGGGAATGCAGCCCGGGACGCTCCGCGTCCCTGCCGAAGCGGACGCAGAGCGTCCATTGAGGCATTCCCACGCAGAGCGTGGGAACGATCTACTCCCCCTCAAAAACCATCCGGCGTGCGCGCTTTCTCCCGCGCATGCTCGCGGCTGATAAAGCCCTTGCTTACCAGCTCCTTCAAGCACATATCCAGCGTCTGCATCCCCAGGTTGCCCCCGGTCTGAATCGACGAGTACATCTGCGCCACCTTGTCTTCGCGGATCAGGTTACGGATCGCTGACGTGCCGAGCATGATTTCGTGGGCCGCGATCCGCCCGCCGCCGATCTTCTTGATCAACGTCTGCGACACCACCGCCAGTAACGACTCGGACAGCATCGAGCGAACCATCGACTTCTCGTCTCCTGGAAACACGTCCACCACCCGGTCGATGGTTTTCGCCGCCGATGTCGTGTGCAGCGTGCCAAATACCAGGTGGCCGGTTTCGGCGGCGGTCAACGCCAGGCGAATGGTCTCGAGATCGCGCATTTCCCCCACCAGGATCACGTCCGGATCCTCCCGCAGGGCCGAGCGCAGCGCCGTGGCGAAACTGCGCGTATCACGATGGACTTCGCGCTGGTTGATCAAGCATTTGCGCGACTCGTGGACGAACTCGATCGGGTCTTCGATGGTGAGGATGTGCTGATGACGATGGCTGTTCAGATGATCGATCATCGCCGCCAAAGTGGTGGATTTGCCGGAACCGGTCGGCCCGGTCACCAGCACCAGCCCCCGCGGCGCTTCGGTAATCTTGCGAAACACCTCCCCCATACCGAGGTCTTCCATGCTCAGGACCTTGGACGGAATGGTCCGGAACACCGCGCCAGCACCGCGATTGTGGTTGAACGCGTTAACCCGAAAACGCGCCACGCCGGGCACGTCGAAGGAGAAGTCGGTCTCCAGGTGCTTCTCGAAGTCCACGCGCTGCGTGTCGTTCATGATGTCGTAGATCAGCGCCTGCACCTGTTTGTGGTCCAGGGCCGGCAGGTTGATGCGCCGCACATCGCCGTCGACCCGAATCATCGGGGGCAGGCCGGCAGACAGATGCAAGTCGGATGCGCCCTGTTTCGCGCTGAAAGCCAGCAGCTCAGTGATATCCATAGCGTTCCTCAATTCCAGTAGAATGCCGCGAACCTTCAGCCGCCGGCGCCTCTTGATGTCCACGATAGCAGACAACATCGCTCAGGTTAGTTCACGCATCCACGCTGCCGCCCTTGCCGCAAAGCGCGACGCAGACAGCGTCCAGCTATTGGCCGTGAGCAAGACCAAGCCGGCCGAGGCCCTGCGCGAAGCGTATGCCGCCGGCCTCCGCGACTTTGGCGAGAACTACTTGCAGGAAGCCTTGAGCAAACAGCTCGAATTGGCCGACCTGCCCTTGATCTGGCACTTCATCGGCCCCATTCAATCGAACAAGACTCGCGCTATCGCCGAGCACTTCGCCTGGGTGCATTCCGTGGATCGTTTGAAAATCGCACAACGCCTGTCCGAACAACGTCCTGCAGAGTTACCCCCACTGAACATCTGCATCCAGGTCAACGTCAGCGGTGAAGCCAGCAAGTCCGGCTGCACCCCGGCCGACCTGCCGGCCTTGGCCGATGCCATCAGCAAACTGCCGCGCCTCAAGCTGCGCGGGCTGATGGCAATCCCCGAGCCGACCGAAGATCGCGCCGCCCAGGATGCCGCTTTTGCTGCCGTGCAAAGCCTGCAAGCCAGCCTGAACCTGCCGCTCGACACACTTTCCATGGGCATGAGCCACGACCTTGAGTCGGCCATCGCCATGGGCGCCACCTGGGTCCGTATCGGTACGGCCCTGTTTGGCGCCCGCGACTATGGTCAGCCTTGAAATATGGCTGACTCCTCTCTTTATAAGGACCTGACATGAGCAAGACTCGTATTGCCTTTATCGGTGCCGGCAACATGGCCGCCAGTCTGATCGGCGGCCTGCGCGCCAAAGGTCTGGACGCCGCGCAGATCCGCGCCAGCGATCCGGGCGCCGAAACCCGCGCTCGCGTGAACGCTGAACACGGCATCGAGGTATTCGCCGACAACGCCGACGCCATCCAGGGCGCCGATGTCGTCGTACTGGCGGTCAAACCTCAAGCGATGAAAGCCGTCTGCGAAGCGCTTCGCCCAAGCCTCAAGCCCAATCAACTGGTGGTCTCGATTGCCGCCGGCATCACCTGCGCCAGCATGAACAACTGGCTCGGCGCCCAACCGATCGTGCGTTGCATGCCCAACACCCCGGCGCTACTGCGCCAGGGCGTGAGCGGTTTGTTCGCCACGGCTGAAGTGAGCACCGAACAACGCCAACAGGCGCAAGAACTGCTGTCCGCCGTTGGCATCGCCCTGTGGCTGGATGAAGAGCAGCAACTGGACGCGGTCACCGCCGTTTCCGGCTCGGGTCCGGCGTACTTCTTCCTGCTGATCGAAGCCATGACCGCCGCCGGCGTGAAGCTCGGCCTGCCGGCAGACATCGCTGCACAACTGACCCTGCAAACCGCTTTGGGCGCTGCTCACATGGCCGTGGCCAGTGACGTCGACGCTGCGGAACTGCGGCGCCGCGTGACGTCGCCTGCGGGCACCACGGAAGCGGCGATCAAGTCGTTCCAGACCGGTGGCTTCGAAGCCCTGGTAGAAAAAGCACTCGGCGCCGCTGCGCACCGCTCGGCCGAGATGGCCGAGCAACTGGGTCGTTAATCAGCTCTTACAAAGGAATCAATGATGCTCGGACTCAACGACGCTGCCATTTTCATAATCAAAACCTTGGGCAGCCTGTACCTGCTGATCGTGCTTTTGCGTTTCATCCTGCAATTGGTTCGGGCGAATTTCTACAACCCGCTCTGCCAGTTCATCGTGAAAGCCACTCAACCGCTGCTCAAGCCTCTGCGCCGGATCATCCCGAGCATGTTCGGGTTGGACATGTCGTCACTGGTGCTGGCGCTGATCGTGCAGATGCTGCTGATCGCCGTCATCCTGTTGCTCAAGGGCTTCGCGGTCGACTGGCTACTGTTGGTGCCTTGGGCGCTGATCGCGATCTTCTCGCTGTTTTTGAACATTCTGTTCTACGCGATGATCATCAGTGTGATCCTCTCCTGGGTTGCCCCAAGGAGCCACAATCCGGGCGCAGAGCTGGTCGCTCAGATTACTGAACCGGTACTCGCCCCGTTCCGCCGGATCATTCCGAGCCTGGGCGGCCTCGACATCTCGCCGATCTTCGCGTTTATCGTGATCCAGCTGCTGCAAAGCTGGCTGATCCCACGCCTTGCGTACTACGCCCTCATGCCGCAGGGGCTGCTCGGCCTGATCTGATGAGCTACTTTCGCTGGGACGGTGACGACCTGATTCTGGAGTGTCACCTGCAACCGGCGGCCCGCCGCGATGACTTCTGCGGGCTGCACGGGGATCGATTGAAGATTCGCCTGACGGCGCCGCCGGTTGAAGGCAAGGCCAACGCGTATTTGATGGCGTTTCTGGCCAAGGCGTTTGGGGTGTCCAAGAGCCAGGTGAGTCTGATCAGCGGCGAGTTGAACCGGCAAAAGCGAGTGCGGATTTGCTCGCCGAAGAAGCTGCCGGATTTGCCGGATCTGGCGCGCCCGGCAGGCTGACCGCATCATGATCGTTCCCACGCTCCGCGTGGGAATGCAGCCCGGGACGCTCCGCGTCCCAGCCGAAGCGGACGCAGAGCGTCCAGCGAGGCATTCCCACGCAGAGCGTGGGAACGATCGTTAGTGGTGGGGAAGTTAGCTTGCTGCTAGGGTCAGCGGTCTTTAGACTTACGCCTCATTTCAACGAGAGCAGGGTCGATGCCAGCTGCCTTTCCCCCCGATTCTGTTGGTCTGGTGACGCCGCAAGTGGCGCACTTCAGCGAACCCCTGGCTTTGGCCTGCGGCCGTTCGCTCCCAGCTTATGACCTGATCTACGAAACCTACGGCACGCTGAATGCCGCGGCGAGCAACGCCGTGCTGATCTGCCACGCGCTGTCCGGTCATCATCACGCTGCCGGCTTCCACAGCCCCGACGACCGCAAACCCGGTTGGTGGGACAGCTGCATCGGCCCCGGCAA
This sequence comes from Pseudomonas sp. ES4, assembly GCF_050586665.1. Lineage (NCBI taxonomy): Bacteria > Pseudomonadati > Pseudomonadota > Gammaproteobacteria > Pseudomonadales > Pseudomonadaceae > Pseudomonas > Pseudomonas sp. ES4. Next base: position 49,258 of record NZ_JBOBDO010000027.1, read on the forward strand.
GCCGATTGATACCAACAAATTCTTCGTGGTCAGCCTGAACAACCTCGGCGGTTGCAACGGCTCTACCGGCCCGAGCAGCGTCAATCCGGAAACCGGCAAGCCGTTTGGCGCCGACTTCCCGGTCCTGACCGTGGAAGACTGGGTTCACAGCCAGGCGCGCTTGGCAGACCTGCTCGGCATTGGCCAATGGGCCGCCGTGATTGGCGGCAGTCTCGGTGGCATGCAGGCGATGCAATGGAGCATCACCTACCCGGATCGCATTCGCCACTGCCTGGCTATCGCCTCGGCCCCCAAGTTGTCGGCGCAGAACATCGCGTTCAACGAAGTGGCGCGCCAGGCGATCCTCACTGACCCCGAGTTCCACGGCGGTTCGTTCCAGGAAGCGGGCGTAATTCCCAAGCGTGGCTTGATGCTGGCGCGGATGGTCGGGCACATCACGTACCTCTCCGATGACTCGATGGGTGAGAAATTCGGTCGTGGCCTCAAGAGCGAGAAGCTCAACTACGACTTCCACAGCGTCGAATTCCAGGTCGAAAGCTACCTGCGCTATCAAGGCGAAGAGTTCTCCGGGCGCTTCGACGCCAACACGTACCTGCTGATGACCAAGGCGCTGGACTACTTCGATCCAGCGGCGAACTTCGACGATGACCTGGCGAAAACCTTCGCAAACGCCCAGGCCAAGTTCTGCGTGATGTCTTTCACCACCGACTGGCGCTTCTCCCCTGCCCGCTCGCGGGAGCTGGTGGACGCGCTGATGGCGGCCAAGAAAGACGTCTGCTACCTCGAGATCGACGCTCCGCAAGGCCACGACGCCTTCCTGATTCCGATCCCGCGCTACTTGCAGGCGTTCAGCAACTACATGAACCGAATTACGTTGTGAGAAAGCCATGAGAGCTGATCTGGAAATCATCCAGGAATGGATCCCCGCCGGCAGCCGCGTGCTCGACCTCGGTTGCGGTGATGGCGAATTGCTGACCTGGCTGCGCGATAACAAGCAAGTCACCGGCTATGGCCTGGAAAACGACCCGGACAACATCGCCGAGTGCGTGGCCAAGGGCATCAACGTGATTGAACAGGACCTGGACAAAGGCCTGGGCAACTTTGCCAGCAACAGCTTCGACGTCGTGGTCATGACCCAGGCGCTGCAAGCCGTGCACTACCCGGACAGAATCCTCGACGAAATGCTGCGCGTCGGTCGCCAGTGCATCATCACCTTCCCCAACTTCGGTCACTGGCGCTGCCGCTGGTACCTGGCGAGCAAGGGCCGGATGCCGGTGTCCGATTTCCTGCCGTATACCTGGTACAACACGCCGAACATCCACTTTTGCACCTTCGCAGACTTTGAAGCGTTATGTCGCGAACGTGAAGCCAGGGTCATTGATCGGCTTGCCGTGGATCAACAGCACCGCCACGGGTGGGCCAGTAAGCTATGGCCTAATCTATTAGGTGAAATCGGTATTTACCGCGTCAGCAGCCCCGGGCTGCAAGACCACAAGGTCGCGGTCTGAACAGCGTCACTTCGAGGAGAATGATCATGGGTCGTCTAGCGCTGTTTGTACTTACTGCCTGCCTGAGCGTCACGGCCATGGCCGCTGACACTATAAAAGGTGACCGACAGGAAAAATTTGGCGATGTGACGGTGCATTACAACACCTTCAACTCCACTTTCCTGACACCCGACATTGCCAAGGCCGCGCAGCTCACCCGTAGCAAGAACCAAGGTGTGATCAACGTTTCGGTGCTCAAGGACGGCAAACCGCAGATGGCTCAAGTCAGCGGAACGGTCAAAGACCTCACCAGCCAAAGTGTGAACCTGAAGTTCCGCGAAATCACTGAACAAGGCGCTATCTATTACATCGCCCAGTTCCCGGTGGATCAGCAGGAAACCCGCACCTTCAAGATCGATGTCAAAACCGGCGACAAAACCAACACCATCAATTTCAACCAAGAGCTTTTCCCTGGCCAATGATCAATTTCACGCAACTCGTACTGGCCAGCCACAACGCCGGCAAACTCAAGGAACTCCAGGCCATGCTCGGCGAATCGGTGCACTTGCGCTCGATCGGCGAGTTCAGCAGTGTCGAGCCTGAAGAAACCGGCCTGTCTTTCGTCGAGAACGCCATCCTCAAGGCCCGCAATGCAGCGCGCATCTCCGGCCTGCCAGCACTGGCAGACGATTCGGGGTTGGCAGTGGATTTCCTTGGCGGTGCGCCGGGTATCTACTCGGCTCGTTATGCTGATGGCCAAGGCGATGCGGCGAACAACGCCAAACTGCTCGACGTGTTGAAAGACGTGCCGCAAGCCGAACGCGGCGCCCAGTTCGTCTGCGTGCTGGCGCTGGTGCGTCATGCCGACGATCCGTTGCCGATTATCTGCGAAGGCTTGTGGCACGGGCGAATCCTGCCAGCGGCCAGCGGCGAACACGGTTTTGGTTACGATCCGCTGTTCTGGGTGCCGGAGCGTGAATGTTCCAGCGCCGAACTGAGCCCGAGCGACAAGAACCTCATCAGCCACCGCGCCCGTGCAATGGATCTGCTGCGCCAGCGTCTGGGCCTGAAATGATCCACGACTCATCCGCGTCGCCGCTGATCTTCGGCGGCGCCGCCCAGTCGCCTCGGGCCGCGCTCCCCGTGCTGCCGCCCCTGGCGTTGTACATCCACATTCCGTGGTGTGTGCGCAAATGCCCTTATTGCGACTTCAACTCCCACACCGCCAGCCCGGTGCTGCCGGAAGAAGAGTATGTGGACGCGCTGCTGGCCGACCTCGACCAGGACCTGCATGCGGTCTATGGCCGTGAGCTGAGTTCAATCTTCTTTGGGGGCGGCACGCCGAGCCTGTTCAGCGCTGAAGCCCTGGGCCGTTTGCTCAAAGGCGTGGAGCAGCGCATCCCCTTCGCCAGCGACATCGAAATCACCCTGGAAGCCAACCCCGGGACGTTCGAGCAAGAGAAGTTCGTCGCCTACCGCGCGCTGGGCATCAATCGCCTGTCGATCGGCATCCAGAGCTTTCAGGAAGAAAAACTCAAAGCGCTGGGGCGGATTCACAACGGTGACGAAGCGGTACGTGCCGCCGGCATGGCCCGTCAGGCCGGGTTCGACAACTTTAATATGGACCTGATGCACGGTTTGCCCGATCAGTCCCTGGACGACGCCCTGAGCGACCTGCGCCAGGCCATCGCCTTGAAGCCGACCCACTTGTCCTGGTATCAGCTGACCCTGGAGCCCAACACGGTGTTCTGGAACCAGCCGCCAACGCTGCCGGAAGACGACACGCTGTGGGACATTCAGGAAGCCGGCCAGGCGCTGTTGGCCGAGCACGGTTACGCGCAATACGAAGTCTCGGCGTATGCCCAGCCCGGCCGTCCGGCGCGGCATAACCTCAATTACTGGAGTTTCGGCGACTTTATCGGCATCGGTGCCGGGGCTCACGGCAAGCTCAGCCACCCGGACGGGCGCATTGTCCGCACCTGGAAGACCCGCTTGCCGAAGGACTACCTCAACCCGGCCAAAAGCTTCAAGGCCGGGGAGAAAGCCCTGACCAATGAAGAAATGCCGTTCGAGTTCCTGATGAACGCCTTGCGCCTGACCGAGGGCGTGGAATCGCGACTGTACCCGGAACGCACCGGGATGAGCCTGGAAAGCCTCGCCGAAGGCCGCAAGGTCGCCGAACAAAGTGGCTTGTTGCAGGTCGAACCGTCACGTCTGGCGGCCACCGAGCGCGGACAACTCTTCCTCAATGACTTGCTGCAGACATTTCTGAGCTGATTTCAGCCTTAAGGGAAAACGAATGGATTTGATACTCGACCTGCTCGCCACCGCGTCCCGCTGGAGCCGTAGCAACCTGTCTGAAATCGCTCTGGCCCTGGTGGGCTGTCTGCTGGTGTTGTTTGGCGCCGATATCAAAAGCTGGGTCGACGCACGCCTGGGCAGCATCGCCGGCGCCTTGCGCGTCCCGCTGATGGCCCTGCTGTGCATGATCGGCAGCGGCGTCGCACTGATCTACGCCACGCCATGGATCATCAAAGGCCTGAGCCAGTTCAACAACTACAGCCTGGCACCGGTGTTGTTGGTGGTGCTGGTGCTCATCGGTGTCGTCGCCGACCGCCGCTGATTCCCAGGCACACCCAAAACAACTGTAGAAGTGAGCCTGCTCGCGATAGCGGCCTGACAGTCACCTAAGAGGCTGAATGTCAGACCGCTATCGCGAGCAGGCTCACTCCTACATTTTTACGGCGTGATACTTAAGACTGTTTTTCGAACTTCAGGTCCCACACGCCATGCCCAAGACGTTCGCCGCGGCGTTCGAACTTGGTGATCGGGCGCTCGGTCGGGCGCGGGACGCATTTGCCGTCTTCGGCCAGGTTGCGATAACCCGGCGCAACGTTCATCACTTCCAGCATGTACTCGGCGTACGGTTCCCAGTCGGTGGCCATGTGCAGCACACCGCCGACTTTCAACTTGCTGCGCACCAGCTCAGCGAAAGACGCCTGAACGATACGGCGCTTGTGGTGACGGCTCTTGTGCCACGGGTCCGGGAAAAACAGCATCAGGCGATCGAGGCTGTTGTCGGCGATGCAACGGTTGAGCACTTCGATTGCATCGCAATCGTAGACGCGCAGGTTGGTCAGGCCCTGAGTGAGCACGCCATTGAGCAGCGCACCAACACCCGGACGGTGCACTTCCACGCCGATGAAATCCTGTTCCGGCGAGGCCGCGGCCATTTCCAGCAGCGAATGGCCCATGCCGAAACCGATTTCCAGGGAGCGCGGTGCCGCGCGACCGAACACTTGGTCGAAGTCCATCGGCGCGTCGGCCAGCGGCAGCACGAACAGCGGCGTACCCTGTTCCAGACCGCGTTGCTGGCCTTCGGTCATGCGCCCGGCGCGCATCACGAAACTCTTGATGCGGCGGTGTTGGCGCTCGTCGCCTTCTTCCGTCTGGATTGGCGTGTCGTTTGATTCAGTCATCAATGGCTCTTACTTGATCAGACCATCCAGCGGCGAGGAGGCGCTGGCATAGAGTTTTTTCGGCATGCGGCCGGCGAGGTAGGCCAAGCGACCTGCCACGATGGCGTGTTTCATGGCTTCAGCCATCATGATCGGCTGCTGGGCGTGGGCGATGGCCGAGTTCATCAGCACCGCTTCGCAACCCAGCTCCATGGCAATGGTGGCGTCGGAAGCAGTACCGACACCGGCATCCACCAGCACAGGAATCTTGGCTTCTTCGAGGATGATCTGCAGGTTGTACGGGTTGCAGATCCCCAGGCCTGTACCGATCAGACCGGCCAGCGGCATCACTGCGATAACGCCGATTTCCGCCAATTGACGGGCGATGATCGGGTCATCGCTGGTGTAGACCATCACGTCGAAACCTTCCTTGACCAGCACTTCGGCGGCCTTGAGGGTTTCGATCACGTTGGGGAACAGGGTTTTCTGATCCGCCAGCACTTCCAGCTTCACCAGGTTGTGGCCGCCGAGCAGCTCACGGGCCAGGCGGCAGGTGCGCACAGCCTCGGTAGCGTCGAAGCAACCGGCAGTGTTAGGCAGGAAGGTGTAGCGATCCGGCGACAGGACTTCGAGCAGGTTCGGTTCGCCCGGGTTCTGGCCGAGGTTGGTGCGGCGCACGGCGAAGGTGACGATCTCGGCACCCGAGGCTTCGATGGCCAGGCGGGTTTCTTCCATGTCGCGGTACTTGCCGGTGCCTACCAGCAAACGCGACTGGTAAGTACGACCGGCCAGGACGAAGGGCTTGTCGCTACGAACGATGCTCATGGGAAATCCTCTGTAGGGGTGAGGTTCTTGCAGAATAATTCTGTGGCCTCTTGGGCCAGACGACTAGCCGCCGCCGATGGCGTGCACGACTTCTACGGAGTCACCATCATTTAGGGTGGTTTCTGCGTGCTGGCTGCGCGGGACGATATCCAGATTGAGTTCAACCGCCACCCGGCGTCCGGTCAGTTCCAGACGGGTCAGCAGGGCCGCAACGGTTTCACCGTCGGGCAGTTCAAGGGATTCGCCGTTCAACTGAATGCGCATGCCGAATGCCGCCATCATTTTTAGGGGCTGGCATTCTAGCCCGATCAGTCTTGGCGACCCAAGCCATTCGTCATGAAATGGACTGCCCGGTCAGCTCAACCGCCAGGCGGCAAGCCCCAGGCACAACCAGCCGACCAGAAATGCCAGCCCGCCGAAGGGAGTGATGATCCCGAGCTTGCTCACGCCGGTCATGGTCAACAGGTACAGACTGCCGGAAAACAGCAGGATGCCGACGACGAACGATGCACCCGCCCATGTGATCAGGCGACCGGGAATCTGCGTGGCCAGCAGCGCAACGCCCAGCAGTGCCAAGGTGTGCACCAACTGATAGGTGACGCCGGTATGGAAAATCGCCAGGTACTCGGGTGTCAGGCGGCTTTTCAAGCCGTGGGCGGCGAACGCGCCAAGGGCAACGCCGGTGAAGCCGAAAAAAGCGGCCAGCATCAGAAAGCCACGCAGCATGAAGAACTCCAGTCAGACTCGATCCACAGGGTCTGTATAATGGCCCGCTCAACGGGTTCGGCCAAGCCATCTCTATGCTGCGTTTATTTTTGCGACGATTCACGAAGGCCCTGCTCTGGTTCGCGGGTGGCAGCGTTTTGCTGGTGCTGATCTTTCGCGTGGTACCGCCACCGGGAACGGCGTTGATGGTCGAGCGCAAGATCGAATCCTGGTTCGACGGCGAACCCATCGACCTGCAACGCACCTGGAAACCCTGGGATGAAATCTCCGATGACCTGAAAGTCGCGGTGATTGCCGGCGAAGATCAGAAATTCCCGGAGCATTGGGGCTTTGACTTTGGCGCGATCCAGGCCGCACTGGCCCACAACGAACTCGGTGGAACGATTCGCGGCGCCAGCACCCTGAGCCAGCAGGTCTCGAAGAACCTGTTTCTGTGGTCTGGCCGCAGCTGGTTGCGCAAAGGCCTGGAAGCCTGGTTTACCGGGCTGATCGAAGTGTTCTGGCCCAAGCAGCGAATTCTTGAGGTGTACCTGAACAGCGTTGAGTGGGATGACGGTGTGTTTGGCGCTGAAGCCGCAGCCAGGCATCACTTTGGCGTCGGCGCTCGCTCGCTGTCCCGGCAGCAGTCCAGCCTGCTGGCTGCGGTGCTGCCTAACCCGCGGGTTTGGAGCGCCAGTCATCCGACTAACTACGTCGCACGGCGGGCGGGATGGATTCGACAGCAGATGAGTCAGCTCGGGGGCGATAGCTATCTGGTCGGGATCAATGATTCACGCCGCGCACCTTGGTCCCAATGACACTGCAAATCTCCTGTGGGAGCGAGCCTGCTCGCGATAGCTATTGATCATTCAATATTTATAGCGACTGACCTGACGCCATCGCGAGCAGGTCGAATCGTCGCACCGTCGCTCCCACATTGGTTTATGGTGACTCAGGAAAAATGGGCACAAACAAAAACGCCCCGATCAATGATCGGGGCGTTTTTTTTATGCCTGAGCTGCTGTTAAGCGGCAATCGACAACTTGAGCTTGTTCATCGCGCTCTTCTCGAGCTGACGAATACGCTCTGCCGACACGTTGTACTTCTGCGCCAGGTCATGCAGCGTGGCTTTTTCTTCCGCCAGCCAGCGCTGGTAGAGGATGTCACGGCTACGGTCGTCCAGCACTTCAAGCGCTTCGTGCAGGTTGTGGTTGGAGTTGTCGCTCCAGTCGGCATCTTCCAGCTGACGGGCCGGGTCGTACCGGTGGTCTTCCAGATAGTTGGCCGGCGATTGGAAAGCGCTGTCGTCGTCCGCTTCCGCGGCCGGGTCGAAGGCCATGTCATGGCCGGTCAGGCGACTTTCCATCTCACGCACTTCCCGAGGCTCTACACCGAGGCTTTCCGCCACACGATGGACTTCCTCGTTGTTCAGCCACGCCAGACGTTTCTTCTGGCTGCGCAGGTTGAAGAACAGCTTGCGCTGGGCCTTGGTGGTCGCGACTTTCACAATGCGCCAGTTGCGCAGGATGAACTCGTGGATTTCCGCCTTGATCCAGTGCACCGCAAAGGACACCAGGCGCACACCCATTTCCGGGTTGAAGCGCTTCACCGCCTTCATCAGGCCGACGTTGCCTTCCTGGATCAGGTCAGCCTGAGCCAGACCGTAGCCGGAATAGCTACGGGCGATATGTACAACAAAACGCAGGTGGGCGAGCACCATCTGCCGAGCCGCCCCCAAATCCTGCTCATAATAGAGACTCTCGGCCAGTTCGCGCTCCTGCTCCGGCGTCAGCAATGGAATGCTGTTCACCGTGTGCACATAGGCCTCCAGGTTTGCACCCGGGACCAGAGCATATGCAGGTTGCAAAGAATTGGTCATACGAAAAAACCTCCGACTTACATAACTCGTGCAGTTCAGCACTGCGAAAATTGACCGGGAACCGAAAGACAAGTTCCCATAAACGCTGAAAGGTCAATACGAGCAAAATGATACTACTTAGGCGCAAGCTCCCTCAGGTGGCGTGCGACTGCAATCCATGCACCGATATACCCCAACAGCACCGCGCCAAGCAAGAGAGACAGACCGTCGGCGACTGGCACTCCGGCCAGCGCAAAATCACTGCCGTACAACCCGGCCAGCCCAACCACCGCGTCGTTCAGCCAATCAAGGCCGAACGCCAATACGCCCCAGGAAAGAATCCCCGCACCGAAGCCATAAAGCGCACCCATGTACAGAAAGGGCCTGCGCACATAGCTGTCAGTGCCGCCGACGAGTTTAATCACTTCTATCTCTGTGCGGCGGTTTTCAATATGAAGACGAATGGTATTGCCTATCACCAAAAGTAATGCAGACACCAGAAGCACGGTCAGACCGAAGACAAAACGGTCACCCAGCTTGAGGATGGCTGCCAGACGCTCGACCCAGACTAGATCAAGTTGCGCCTGTTGTACCTTCGGCAGCTCGGAAAGTTTTTGTCGTAATGCTTCAAGGGCTGGCTTGTCGACCTCGTTCGGCGTCACCAGAACCACGCCCGGCAGCGGGTTTTCCGGCAGTTCTTTCAGCGCCTCGCCCAGACCGGACTGCAACTGAAACTCTTCCAGCGCCTGATCGCGACCGACATATTCAGCATCAGCTACGCCCGGCATCCCCTTGATCTGCTCACGCAACGACTCGCCTTCCGCAGGGCTGGCCTCGATTTGCAGGTACAGGGAAATCTGCGCCGCACGCTGCCAGGAGCCGCCAAGACGCTCGACGTTACTTAGCAAAAGTGACAGGCCCATCGGCAAACTCAGGGCTACCGCCATCACCATGCAGGTGAAGAAGCTACCGATGGGCTGCTTGCCCAAACGGCGCAAGCTGTCGAGCAAACTGGCGCGATGACTTTCGACCCAGGCACGAAACAACGTGGCGAAATCCGGGCCGTCATCATCGTCACGTTTTTTCTTCTGCGGCTGTTGGTCGGCGGCCTTCGGGGCCACGCGCTCGGAAACCTTGGGGCTGCGTGTCGCACTCATACGCCGGCCTCCCCGTCACCGATCAATCGACCGCGTTGCAGGGTCAGCATGCGGTGGCGCATGCGGGCGATCAGTGCCAGGTCGTGACTGGCAATCAACACACTGGTGCCCAAACGGTTGATGTCTTCGAACACGCCCATGATTTCTGCCGCCAGGCGTGGATCGAGGTTACCGGTCGGTTCGTCCGCCAGCAGCAAGGCCGGGCGGTGAACGATGGCGCGGGCGATACCGACACGCTGTTGCTGACCGGTGGACAGGTCGCCAGGGTACAAGTCGGTCTTGTCCGACAGCGCCACGCGCTCGAGCGCCGAATCCACGCGCTTGGTGATCTCGGCCTTGGACAACCCCAGGATCTGCAAGGGCAGCGCGATGTTGTTGAACACCGTGCGATCGAACAACAGCTGGTGATTCTGGAACACCACGCCGATCTGCCGTCGCAGGTAAGGAATCTGCGCGTTGCTGATGGTGCTCAGGTCTTGCCCGGCCAGCAGCAATTTGCCGGTGGTCGGACGCTCCATCGCCAGCAGCAGGCGCAACAAGGTGCTTTTGCCGGCGCCAGAGTGGCCGGTCACAAACAAAAACTCGCCCCGACGAACTCGAAAGCTCAGCTCATGCAAGCCGACGTGGCCGTTCGGGTAGCGTTTACCGACCTGTTCGAAACGAATCATGAACGCTCCCGCTCGGCAAACAGTGCCTGGACAAAGGGTTCTGCTTCAAAAGTACGCAAATCATCGATACCTTCACCGACGCCAATGTAGCGGATCGGCAGGCCAAACTGCTTGGCGAGGGCAAAAATCACCCCACCTTTGGCGGTGCCATCAAGCTTGGTCAGCGCCAGTCCGGTGAGTTCGACGGTCTGATTGAATTGTTTGGCCTGGCTGATCGCGTTCTGCCCCGTACCGGCATCAAGCACCAACAGCACCTCGTGAGGCGCGTCGGCGTCGAGTTTGCTGATGACCCGGCGAACCTTCTTCAACTCTTCCATCAAATTGTCTTTGGTGTGCAGGCGACCGGCGGTGTCGGCGATCAATACGTCGATGCCACGGGCCTTGGCCGCTTGCACGGCATCGAAGATAACCGAAGCCGAGTCCGCGCCAGTGTGCTGGGCGATGACCGGGATTTTGTTGCGCTCGCCCCAGACCTGCAATTGTTCGACGGCGGCGGCGCGGAAGGTATCGCCAGCCGCGAGCATGACTTTCTTGCCTTCGAGCTGCAGCTTCTTCGCCAGCTTGCCGATGGTAGTGGTCTTGCCGGCACCATTGACGCCAACGACCAGGATTACGAACGGCTTGTTCTGCGAAGTGATTTTCAGCGGTTGCTCGACAGGCTTGAGCATCGCCGCCAGTTCCGCTTGCAGGGATTTGTACAGCGCGTCGGCATCGGCCAGTTCTTTGCGAGCGACCTTCTGGGTCAGGCGCTGAATGATCACCGAAGTCGCCTCGACGCCCACATCGGCGGTCAGCAGGCGGGTTTCGATGTCTTCGAGCAGCTCGTCATCGATGATCTTCTTGCCCAGGAACAGGCTGGCCATGCCTTCGCCGATGCTGGCGCTGGTCTTGGACAAGCCTTGTTTCAGGCGGGCGAAGAAACCGGCTTTGGTTTCTTCGGTACGCACAGGCTCGGCAGGCGCTTCGACGGGAACGACGGGAGCGACGACCGGCGCAGGTGCTGGAGCAACCGGAGCAACCGGAGCAACCGGAGCAATGAATACGGGCACCACAGGTTCTGTAACAACCGGTTCAGGCTCGGCCAAAACCACTGGCGCGACAACCGGCTCAACCACTGGCGCTTGAACAGGCTCAGGAGCAAACGCAGTCGGCGCTGGAATCGGTGGCGTAACGTGCGGCGCCAGCTCGTCTTCGACCAATGACACCGGCTCTTCCGCCACGGGCAACGTCAGCCACGGCTCGGCAACGGGCGTGAGCGGCACCTGGGTCACGACTTCGGCGACGACAGCAGGCTCAGGCTCGATGACCGGCTGCAACACCGGCTCGGAGATCGGCGGGATAATCGGCGCAAGCTCTTCTTCTATTACCGGCGCAGGCGTGGGCTCAGGAAGTGGTTGTGGCTGTTCGACGACGGGTTCCTGCGGCTTTTTGCGCAGCCATCCGAACAGGCTTTTCTTCTCACCAGCCGCAGCTGGGGCTTTCTTGTCGTCGTTGGAACCAAACATGGAGGACGGCTATCTCACGGTAGCGACGCGCCAAAGGGCGCCTCGGCAAATAAATATTCGATGCAGAACAGACTGCGATTGACCCAGCTTGTTCACGCGCAACATTTTGTCGAGGTGCAAACAGCACCTCAAAGGTCGACTAATACGAAGGACTGGAACGGCATCGTCGGCGAAAACGCAGAGTTTAGCTGACAAACTCAAAGCTTCCGCCGTAAACCCAAACAACCTGCTGACCGATCAAAGGCCTGATAGGCGTGGCCGCCAGTAAAACGGATCAGTATCCTAGCACCTCCTCGCCCGCCTAGGCTAAGACCAAGCGGGCAGCCCCAAAGGTTTAAAAACGAATGAATGCTCTAGCCCGCCGCGCTGCAGGCCTGCTGCTCAGCACAGTTTGTCTGCCCCTCTCGGCCCTGGCTGCCGATCCTCAACCCACCCATGAATTCACCCTCGATAACGGCCTGAAGGTCGTCGTGCGCGAAGACCATCGTGCGCCAGTGGTGGTTTCCCAAGTCTGGTACAAGGTCGGCTCCAGCTACGAGACCCCGGGTCAGACCGGTTTGTCCCACGCCCTGGAACACATGATGTTCAAGGGCAGCGAGAAAGTCGGCCCCGGCGAAGCCTCGCTGATCCTGCGCGACCTCGGCGCCGAAGAGAACGCGTTCACCAGCGATGACTTCACGGCGTATTACCAGGTGCTGGCCCGCGACCGCCTGGGCGTGGCCTTCGAACTGGAAGCCGACCGCATGGCCAGCCTGCGCCTGCCGGCCGACGAGTTCGCCCGCGAGATCGAAGTCATCAAAGAAGAACGTCGCCTGCGCACCGACGACAAGCCGATGTCCAAGGCCTACGAACGCTTCAAGGCCATGGCCTACCCGGCCAGCGGTTACCACACGCCGACCATCGGCTGGATGGCTGACCTGGACCGCATGAAAGTCGAAGAGCTGCGCCACTGGTACCAATCCTGGTACGTGCCGAACAACGCCACGCTGGTGGTGGTCGGTGACGTGACCCCGGACGAGGTCAAGACCCTGGCCCAGCGCTATTTCGGCCCGATCGCCAAACGTGATGTGCCCTCGGCAAAAATCCCGTTGGAACTGGCCGAACCCGGCGAGCGCAAGATCACCCTGCATGTGCAGACTCAACTGCCAAGCCTGATGCTGGGCTTCAACGTGCCAAGCATCGCCACCGCTGAAGACAAACGCTCGGTCAACGCCTTGCGCCTGATCTCCGCCCTGCTCGACGGCGGCTACAGCGGACGCATCCCGACACAACTGGAGCGCGGCGAAGAGCTAGTCTCCGGCGGTTCGTCGAGTTACGACGCCTACACCCGTGGCGACAGCCTGTTCACCTTGTCGGCAACGCCCAATACCCAGAAAAACAAAACCATGGCCCAGGCCGAAGCGGGCCTGTGGAAACTGCTCGAACAGCTGAAAACCACCGCGCCGTCCGCTGAAGAACTGGAACGCGTCCGCGCACAGGTCATCGCCGGCCTGGTTTACGAGCGCGACTCGATCACCAGCCAGGCCACCGCCATTGGCCAACTGGAAACCGTGGGCCTGTCCTGGAAGCTGATGGACACCGAACTCGCCGAACTGGAAAGCGTGACCCCGCAAGACATCCAGAAAGCCGCCAAGCTGTATTTCACCCGCGAACGTCTCAGCGTCGCCCATGTACTGCCAGAGGAGACGACTCATGAGTGAGCGTAAAAAACCGCGCCTGGCGCTGATTGGCCTGATCGTTGTCGCCTTGATCGGATCTGCCGCTTTCTACTTCTCCAAGACCGACGATTCCAAGGCCAGCGAAGCGCTGGACAAGGCCAAGGCCAGCCAGAAACTGCAATCACTGGCCGAACTCGACGGCAAAGCGCCAAGCCACCGCACCCTGGACGTGCAGACGTGGAAAACCGCCGAGGGCGCCAAGGTGCTGTTCGTCGAAGCCCGGGAGCTGCCGATGTTCGACATGCGCCTGATCTTTGCCGCCGGCAGCAGCCAGGACGGTGACGCACCTGGCCTTTCCATGCTGACCAACGCCATGCTCAACGAAGGTGTGGCCGGCAAAGATGTCGGCGCCATCGCTCAGGGCTTCGAAGGCCTGGGCGCAGACTTTGGCAACGGCGCATTCAAAGACATGGCTCTGGCTTCGCTGCGCAGCCTCAGTGCCGCGAACAAACGCGAACCGGCGCTGAAGTTGTTCTCAGAAGTCGTCGGCAAACCGACCTTCCCGGCCGATTCCTTTGCGCGCATCAAGAACCAGATGCTCGCCGGTTTCGAGTACCAGAAGCAGAACCCCGGCAAGCTCGCGAGCCTGGAGCTGATGAACCGTCTGTATGGCGATCATCCGTACGCACATTCCAGCGACGGCACGGCTAAGACCGTTCCGGCGATTACCGTGGCCCAGATGCGCGCGTTCCATGAGAAGGCTTACGCAGCCGGCAACGTGGTGATTGCGCTGGTGGGCGACCTGTCTCGCGCTGAAGCCGAAGCGATTGCCGCACAAGTTTCCAGTGCGCTGCCTAAAGGTCCGGAGCTGGCGAAAATCCCGCAACCGGAGGAACCGAAAGCCAGCATCGGTCACATCGAGTTTCCGTCCAAGCAGACCAACCTGATGCTCGCGCAATTGGGCATCGACCGTGACGACCCGGACTATGCAGCACTGTCCATGGGCAACCAGATCCTCGGTGGCGGTGGTTTCGGTACACGACTGATGAGCGAAGTGCGCGAGAAGCGCGGCCTGACTTACGGCGTCTATTCGGGTTTCACCCCGATGCAGGCGCGCGGCCCGTTCATGATCAACCTGCAAACCCGCGCCGAGATGAGCGAAGGCACGTTGAAGCTGGTGCAGGATGTGCTCGCCGACTACCTTAAAACCGGCCCGACCCAGAAAGAACTCGACGACGCCAAGCGTGAACTGGCCGGCAGCTTCCCGCTGTCCACTGCCAGCAACGCCGATATCGTCGGCCAACTCGGCGCCATGGGTTTCTACAACCTGCCGCTGAGTTACCTGGATGACTTTATGCGCGAGTCCCAGAGCCTGACGGTCGAGCAGGTCAGAACTGCACTGAACAAACACTTGAGCACGGACAAAATGGTCATCGTCAGCGCTGGCCCGACCGTGCCGCAAAAGCCGTTACCGGCCCCCACTGATAAACCTGCCGAGCAACCGCTCGGGGTTCCGGAGCATTAATGGCCACTCGTCCAAAAAAACCCGTACACAACGTCCATAACGGCGTGAACCAACTGCGCATCATCGGCGGTGAATGGGGCAGCCGAAAGCTGAGCTTCCCGGATGCCCCAGGCCTGCGACCTACCCCGGACCGGGTGCGTGAAACCCTGTTCAACTGGCTCGCGCCGTATGTCGCTGGCGCCAAGGTCCTGGACCCGTTCGCCGGCAGCGGCGCGTTGTTCCTCGAAGCCTTGTCCCGTGGCGCGGCCATGGGCCAGGCGCTGGACGCCAGCAACATCGCGGTCGCCAGCATCAAGGAACATCTGGGCACGCTGCGCTGCACCACCGGCCAGATTCAGACCGCCGATGCCCTGCGCTACCTGGAAACCCAGACAGCGACTGCGTACGACCTGGTGTTCCTCGATCCGCCGTTCAACCAGAACCTGTTGCCAGGCGTTTGTGCATTACTTGAAGAACGTCAGTGGCTGGCCGACGAAGCCTGGATCTACACTGAAAGCGAGAATGCGCCATCGAGCCTTGGCTTACCAGGCAACTGGCGCCTGCACCGGGAGCAGAAATCCGGGCGGGTGTATTACGCGCTGTGGCAACGTATGGCAGAGATTGCCGGTTAATCAACCGGCCTGAAAAAGGGGCGCGCCTCACACGAGGCTCGCACCGCTGCATCGAGAACCATCGTGCCTCATCTGCCAGAACGCTTCACCCCCGCCTTCGGCCTCGGCAACCCGCACTTGCAGACCTTGTGGGGACCACTGTGGCGCAAAACCACGCACATCGAACGCCAGCGCGAACGCTTGTGGCTTGAGGATGGCGACTTTCTCGACCTCGACTGGCACGGCCCACACAGCGTCAGTGCGCCACTGGTGTTGGTGTTGCACGGTCTGACCGGCTCTTCAAATTCGCCTTACGTGGCCGGCGTGCAAAAAGCGCTAGGTGCCCAAGGCTGGGCCAGCGTCGCACTGAACTGGCGCGGCTGTTCGGGCGAACCGAATCTGTTGCCGCGCAGTTACCACTCCGGCGTCAGTGAAGACCTCGCCGAAACCATCAAACACCTGAAAGCCCAACGACCGCTCGCGCCGTTGTATGCGGTCGGCTATTCCCTGGGCGGCAATGTGTTGCTCAAGCACTTGGGCGAATCCGGCAGCAACAGTGGCGTGCTCGGTGCGGTGGCGGTGTCGGTGCCGTTTCGTCTTGATCAATGCGCCGACCGTATCGGCCAGGGTTTTTCGAAGTTCTATCAGGCGCATTTCATGCGGGAGATGGTCGCCTACATCAAGAACAAGCAACGCCAGTTCCAGCATGACGGGCGCGAGGATGGCCTGGCGGCGCTGGCCGCGTTGGGCTCACTGGAGAACATGCGCACGTTCTGGGATTTCGATGGCCGGGTCACCGCGCCGTTGAACGGTTTCGCCGATGCCGAGGATTACTATCGCCGCGCTTCGAGTCGCTATTTCCTTGGCGAGATTCGTACGCCGACCCTGATCATTCAAGCGGCCGACGACCCCTTTGTCTTTCCTCATAGCCTGCCGCAAGCCGACGAATTGTCCGCCTGCACTCAATTCGAGCTACAGACCAAGGGTGGGCATGTCGGCTTCGTCGAAGGCTCGTTCAAGCAACCGGGTTACTACCTGGAACGCCGCATCCCGCAGTGGCTGACTTCCGTGGGCCGCCAGTAAGAATGGGCGTCGATCAAGGTGAGTCGATCCGATTCTGGCAAACAGCGCCGCTGGCCGGCGTCGAATTATTGTCTGCGCGCTACATCGAACACCGCTTCGCGCCCCATGTGCACGACGGGTACGTGATCGGCATGATCATGGCCGGCGCCCAACGCTATCGCTATCGCGGCGCCGAACACCTGGCCGGTAGCGGCACGCTGGTATTGATCAATCCAGACGAACTGCACACCGGCCATAAAGGCACGGAGGATGGTTGGTTGTATCGGGCGTTCTATCCCGACAGCGGTCAGATTCTGTCGCTACTCGATGAGCTTGAACTGCCGACCAGCAACTTGCCGGCGTTCGGCGCGACGCTGTATCGCGATCCGGATCTGGTGGAGGGTTTCTGCCAGCTGCATCGTCTGCTGGAGAGTCCGTCCACTGCCTTGCAGCAACAAACGGTGTGGCGGGAAATGATGCTGTCGCTGCTGCAACGGCACGCAGCGGTGCCGATTGCAGGCAAGCCGGGCAAGGAACACCGGGCGGTGACGCTGGCCAAGGAGTTGCTGCAAGCACAATTGGCGGCGCCGCCTTCGCTGGAAGAACTGGCAGCGGCGGTCAACCTTTCGCCCTTTCACTTCGCCCGGGTGTTCCGTCGCGCCACGGGCATGCCACCGCACACCTGGCTGATGCAGCAGCGCATCGCTCGGGCGCGGGCGTTGTTACAGAACGGTTGTTTGCCGCTGGAAGTGGCGACGCAGTTGGGGTTTGCTGACCAGAGTCATCTGAGCCGGCAGTTCAAGCAGGTTTACGGGGTTGGGCCGGGGGCGTATCGAAGTGCGCGCTTACGGTGATATCTCAACGCATCAATTGCCCCTTGTGGGAGTGAGCCTGCTCCGGGCGGCGTTCCGACGATTGCGGTTTAACAGTCAACATTGATGCTGACTGGTATCCCCTAATCGCGAGACAGGCTCACTCCCACATTCGATCGGGATTACTCGCCGATGGCGATGGCGTGCGCAGGATCGTTGATCCACTCGCTCCATGAACCGGCATACAACGAGCCTAACGGATAACCCGCCAGACACAGCGCAAACAAGTTGTGACAGGCCGTCACGCCAGAACCGCAGTACGACACCAGATCAGCCGGCGAACGATTACCGAGCTTCTCGGCAAAACGCTGCTTGAGCTGATCGGCCGGCAGAAAACGCCCGTCGCTGCCCAGGTTGTCGGTGAACGCCGCACATTGCGCGCCGGGAATATGCCCGGCAATCGGGTCGATCGGTTCTACTTCGCCTTTGAAACGCGGCAAGCCGCGAGCATCGAGCAGGGTTAGCGCGGGCTGGCCGAGACGCTGCTGGAGCTGTTCGGCGCTCAAGACCAGCGACTTGTCCGGTGTCCCCGTAAAGGTGCCACGCTCAATCTGTGGCGCATCAAGACTCAAGGGCAAACCGGCCGCGTGCCAGGCCTTGAGCCCGCCATCGAGGATGAACACGCCGTCACGTTTACCCAGCCAGGCCAGCAACCACCAGGCCCGCGCCGCGTAGGCACCCGGGCCGTCGTCGTACAAAACCACATCGCTGTCGGCGTTGACGCCCCAGGCTTGTAGACGTTCGATCAAGTC
Organism: Pseudomonas sp. ES4; assembly: GCF_050586665.1. Taxonomy (NCBI): domain Bacteria; kingdom Pseudomonadati; phylum Pseudomonadota; class Gammaproteobacteria; order Pseudomonadales; family Pseudomonadaceae; genus Pseudomonas; species Pseudomonas sp. ES4. The sequence continues at coordinate 67,380 of NZ_JBOBDO010000027.1, forward strand.
TTCAGGTTCAGGCAACGGGTGGCGCCCGGTCACACCCTTGACCACTGTCCCGCTCAAATCACGCTCAAGATCGGCAAAGCTCGACTCGGCAATATGCCCTTCGGCATAGCTGCGCTGCCCGTAATCCGGGTCTTCGAGGGCAAAACGACAATCCAGAATCACCAGCCCCGGCTGCTCCTTTTTCAGGTCCAACGCTTGCGGGCTGATCAGTTGCGCTATGGGCATAACGGGCTCCTGTGATTAGACGATATTTGATCCAACTGCACTTTCTAGCCCGCTTCTTCCAACGCCTGGGCCAGTGGCACGTAAAACTCCTCGAACAGCGCGGTCACCGCGGCGCGAGACTGATCCGTGACAAAACCGGCCTCCAGCACCAGCACCTGATACACGCCACGTTTTATGGCCTGCTCGCTCAGGTGATTGGAGTTTTCACGGGTGGTGCACAGAAAACGCACCCAGGACGTCAGGATGATCCAGGCATTGAGCGTCAGGGATTCGATCTGAACCTTGTCCATTTGCAGGATGCCAGCCTCGACGAAGCCCGCGTAGATGTGCGTGCCATGGATCAGACAGCGCTGGGAAAAGCGTCGATAACGGGCGGCCAGGTCCGGATCACTGTCGAGCAGGTGCTCCAGATCACGGTGCAAAAACCGGTAGCGCCACATGGCGGCCAGCAGTTCCTTAAGGTAGAAGCGCTTGTCATCGACCGTGGCGGCACGCCCCTGGGGCGGGCGCAGGAAGCTGTCCACCAGGCTTTCGTACTCACTGAACAGCACCGCGATAATCGCCTGCTTGTTGGGGAAGTGGTAGTACAGGTTGCCCGGGGAAATTTCCATGTGGGCAGCAATGTGGTTGGTGCTGATGCTGCGCTCACCCTGCTGATTGAACAGCTCCAGGCTGTTCTGCACGATGCGCTCGCTGGTTTTGATCCGAGGGGCCATGGCTTGGGCTTTAATTCAAAGTGCGTTGACGGGCATCTTACGACCTATCCGCGGATGGATAAAACAAAGCTGCGCCAGGATGTCATTTGACTTTATAGAGCATAGACTCTAAAAAGGCCTTTATTCCAATAAATCCGGAGTCGACCGTGACTGCTGACATCGCCTATCTGCAAAACCTGCAGCAGCCTCTGGAAGAACTCCAGACCCTGTTCGACGATCAACGCGCGGCGTACGCCGCCAACCCGATGCCGCCCGCCGCCCAGCGCCAGCAATGGCTGAAAGCCCTGCGCGACCTGTTGAGCAATGAGCGTCAGGCATTGATCGATGCCATCAGCCAGGATTTCAGTCATCGCAGCGCCGATGAAACCCTGCTCGCCGAACTGATGCCCAGCCTGCACGGCATTCACTACGCCAGTCGGCACCTCAAAGGCTGGATGAAGGCGTCGAAGCGCAAGGTCGGGATTGCCTTTCAACCCGCGGCGGCCAAAGTCATTTATCAACCATTGGGTGTGGTCGGGGTGATCGTGCCTTGGAACTACCCGCTGTATCTGGCCATCGGCCCATTGGTCGGCGCGTTGTCGGCAGGTAATCGGGTGATGCTCAAGCTCAGCGAATCGACCCCTGCCACCGGTCTGTTGCTCAAGGAACTGCTGGGCCGAATCTTCCCTCAGGACCTGGTTTGCGTGGTGCTGGGTGAAGCCGACATCGGTGTCGCGTTCTCCAGATTGCGCTTCGATCACTTGCTGTTCACCGGCGCCACCAGCATCGGCAAACACGTGATGCGTGCAGCGGCCGAAAACCTGACCCCGGTGACCCTCGAACTCGGCGGCAAATCCCCGGCCATCGTCTCGCGCGACGTGCCGCTCAAGGACGCTGCCGAACGCATCGCCTTCGGCAAGACGCTCAACGCCGGACAGACCTGCGTGGCCCCGGACTATGTGCTGGTGCCGGAAGATCGTGTCGGCGCTTTCGTCGAAGCCTATCGGCAAGCAGTTCTCGGTTTTTATCCGACCTTGGCCGACAACCCGGACTACACCGCGATCATCAATGACCGACAATTGGCGCGCCTCAACGGCTACATCAGCGACGCCACCAGCAAGGGCGCGCTGCTGATTCCGTTGTTCGACAAGGGCCAGGGGCGCCGCATGAGCCATAGCCTGCTGCTCAATGTCAGTAACGACATGATGGTGATGCAGGATGAAATCTTTGGTCCGCTGTTGCCGATCGTTCCCTACAAGGATCTGGATCAGGCCTTTGCCTACATCAATGAACGACCTCGTCCGCTGGCCCTGTATTACTTCGGCTACGACAAGCGTGAGCAACACCGCGTACTAAACGAAACCCATTCCGGCGGCGTGTGCCTAAACGACACCCTGCTGCACGTCGCTCAGGACGACATGCCATTCGGCGGTATCGGCGCTTCGGGCATGGGCCATTACCACGGTCATGAAGGTTTCCTGACCTTCAGCAAAGCCAAAAGCGTGCTGATCAAACAGCGGTTCAATGCGGCTAAATTGATCTACCCGCCGTACGGAAAATCCATTCAGAAGCTGATCCAGAAGCTGTTTATCCGCTAACGATCATTCCCATCGGGTAATAACAATAATGAGCCCAAGTCTGTCCGACACACCCGCGCTGTCACGGCGCGGCTTGCTTAAATTCAGCCTGGGTGCCAGCGCTTTTCTCGCCACTGCCGGTTTGGGCGCGAGCCTCAGCGGTTGCTCATCGAGCGCGCCAGCCAGCGGTTTTGCGATTCTGCGCAGCGGTGACTTGCTGTTTCTGCGGGCACTGCTTCCGGTGATGCTCGACGGCGCCGTGGCCGTTGAAAAAATGCCGGCGGCCGTCGCTGAAACCCTGCACTGCCTGGATAACGGTCTGAATCACCTGTCGCCGGAAATGCTCAAGCTGACCCGGCAGCTATTCGATGTGCTGGGAATGAGCATCACCCGCGGACCACTGACCGGGATCTGGGGCCGCTGGGAAAACGCCAGTGCCGACGATATCCGGCACTTTCTCGATCGCTGGGAAAACAGCTCGCTGAGTTTGCTGCGCATGGGCCATAGCTCCTTGATGCAACTGGTGATGATGGCGTGGTACAGCCGGCCGGAGTCATGGGCGCATTGCGGGTATCCCGGGCCGCCTACGGTCTGAAACCGAGTTGACCCAATCGCGAGCAGGCTCACTCCCACAGTGGGCACGCGATCCAATGTGGGAGCGAGCCTGCTCGCGATGACGTCAGCCGCCTCACCATAGAATCCAAAATAAAAAGAGAACCCGAAGATGCCCGTACCCGATCCGTTCCGCGAAGGCCTGGCCCGTGGCTGGAAAACCTACAACGGTTCACAACTGACCCAGGACCTGGCCCTCGAAGCGGACGTGGCGATTATCGGCAGCGGCGCGGGCGGCGGCACCACCGCCGAAATCCTCAGCGCTGCGGGCTACAAGGTCTTGCTGATCGAGGAAGGCCCGCTCAAGACCAGCAGCGACTTCAAGATGCTCGAAGACCAGGCCTACACCAGCCTCTATCAGGAAGGCATTGGCCGCATGAGCAAGGACGGCGCGATCACCATCCTTCAGGGCCGCGCAGTGGGCGGCACCACGCTGATCAACTGGACTTCAAGCTTTCGCACGCCGGACCCGACCCTCGACCACTGGGCCAAGGAACACGAGGTCAAAGGCCACACGCCGGCCGAGATGGCGCCGTGGTTCGAGAAAATGGAACAACGCCTGGGCGTCGCGCCCTGGATGATCCCGCCCAACGCCAACAACGACGTGATCCGCAAAGGCTGCGAAAAACTCGGCTATGCCTGGCATGTGATCCCGCGCAACGTGCGTGGCTGCTGGAACCTGGGCTACTGCGGCATGGGTTGCCCGACCAACGCCAAGCAATCGATGCTGGTCACGACCATCCCGGCGGCGCTGGAAAAAGGCGGCGAGTTGCTCTATCTGGCTCGCGCCGAAAAGCTCTTGATCAGCGGCGACAAGGTCACAGGCTTGCACTGCGTAGCGATGGACGACCGCTGCGTCGCACCTACCGGACACACGATCACGGTCAAGGCGCGGCACTACGTGCTGGCCGGCGGCGGGATCAACAGCCCGGCGCTGCTCATGCGCTCCGAGGCGCCCGATCCGCACAAACGGTTGGGCAAACGGACGTTTCTACATCTGGTGAACATGTCGGCCGGGCTGTTCGATGAGGTGATCAACCCGTTTTTTGGCGCCCCACAATCAATCTATTCCGACCATTTCCAATGGCAGGACGGCACCACCGGAAAAATGTCTTACAAACTCGAAGTGCCGCCGCTGCACCCGGCACTGGCGACGACCCTGCTCGGCGGTTTTGGCAAGGAAAACGCCCAGCACATGGAAAACCTGCCCCACACCCACGCCATGCTGGCATTGCTGCGGGACGGCTTTCATCCGGACAGCCCCGGCGGCAGCGTCGAGTTGCGCGGTGACGGCACGCCGGTGCTCGACTATCAGGTTTCACCTTATACCTGGGACGGATTGCGTCGCTCGTTCCACAGCATGGCCGAGATCCAGTTCGCGGGCGGTGCCAAGGCGGTAATGCCCATGCACGCCGACGCTCGCTACGTGAAAACCCTGGCCGAAGCGCGCACGCTGATCGACGGCCTGAGCCTTGAGCTGTATCGCACACGCCTGGGCAGTGCCCATGTGATGGGCGGTTGCGCCATGGGTGAAGACCCGAAAAACGCCGTGGCCGACAGCCTCGGCCGGCATCATCAACTAGGCAATCTGTCGATTCATGACGGCTCGCTGTTCCCCACCAGCATTGGCGCAAACCCGCAATTGTCGGTCTACGGGCTGACGGCGCAGCTGGCAACTTCTTTGGCCGAACGTTTGAAAAACCCATGAAAATGGAGAATATTCCCATCGTCTATAGTGCTTTCTTACTCAAAAGGCGACTTGGCCGACCGGGAAGGCTGCGATACCATCCGACTCCCCAACGGACTCCCGCCAGGACGACGCGATGAACCGAGTGTTGTACCCAGGTACCTTCGACCCTATTACCAAGGGCCATGGCGATCTGGTCGAACGCGCCGCGCGCCTGTTCGATCATGTGATCATCGCCGTCGCTGCCAGCCCCAAGAAAAACCCGTTGTTTCCCCTGGAACAGCGTGTGGCGCTGGCCCGCGAGGTCACTAAACATCTGCCCAACGTTGAAGTCGTCGGCTTCTCGACGTTGCTGGCGCATTTCGCCAAAGAGAAGAACGCCAATGTGTTCCTGCGGGGTTTGCGTGCGGTATCGGACTTCGAATACGAATTCCAGCTGGCCAACATGAACCGTCAGCTGGCACCGGATGTGGAAAGCCTGTTTCTTACTCCGTCCGAGCGTTATTCGTACATTTCCTCGACGCTGGTCCGTGAAATTGCAGCCCTGGGCGGCGATATCACCAAGTTCGTCCACCCTGCGGTGGCGGACGCCTTGACCGAACGCTTCAAGAAGTAACAACCGCTCAAGCGGCGCCCGCGTGCACTGCGGGCGCCAATGCGGCACAATTGCGCGCATTGGTTTATTGCGCCCGGGCCTTCCGTCCCTGGCTGGAGTTAGCATGTCCCTGATCATCACCGACGATTGCATCAACTGCGACGTCTGCGAACCCGAGTGTCCGAACGCCGCCATCTCCCAGGGCGAAGAAATCTACGTGATCGACCCGAACCTGTGCACCCAGTGCGTCGGCCACTACGACGAACCGCAGTGCCAGCAAGTGTGCCCGGTGGATTGCATTCCGCTGGACGAGGCGCATCCGGAGACTGAAGAACAGTTGATGGAGAAGTACCGGAAGATTACTGGCAAGGCTTGAATCAGATAATTTTGTAGCGGCTGTGCCGGCCCTATCGCGAGCAGGCTCGCTCCTACAGTGGAGATGTGTTGTTAACCAAATGTTGTGGGCAAAGGAATTCCACTGTGGGAGCGAGCCTGCTCGCGAAAGGGCCATCAGCCACACCGAAGATGTAACTGACTTCACTCCGTCTGCTCAAACCCTTCCCCGATACACCCCAGACACCGCACGAACGCCGCTTTCGCCGGGTCGACCACCAACGCCTGCCCCGCATCGCCGACGCCGCCACCCAGCGCGGTAAACGGCAACGACAGCACAAACGCTCCGGCCCCGATCACCGTCGCCACCACCAGCAAAGGTCGGGCAATCAGCAAATCGCCGAGCATGGCGTACGCCGGGGGATTCTGGATGGTGTAGCGCGGGTCGCCACTGCCGGTGTTTGCTGCCAGCGCTGGCGCACCGACGCTCAGCAGCAAAACGACGACAAGGGTTCGAAACAGGGTCATGGCAGGGTCCTTGGGCTAGGCAATCAGAACACTGACTATAGACCCTAAGCGTTTCAGCTCTGACAACGTGGGCAAAACACGCTGGCGCGCTGCCCGAGCTTCACTTCCCGAAGTTCCGTGCCACAGACCTTGCAGGGCGCACCGCCACGGCCGTACACGAACAGTTCCTGCTGGAAATAACCCGGCTGACCGTCTCCGCCGATAAAGTCGCGCAGTGTGGTGCCGCCGCGCTCGATAGCGGCCGCCAGGATGCGTTTGATCTCGATCGCCAGTTTCAGATAACGCGCCCGAGAGATGCTCTTGGCCTCACGACGCGGGTCGATACCGGCAGCGAACAACGCTTCGGTTGCGTAGATATTGCCCACGCCGACCACCACCGCGTTGTCCATGATGAACGGCTTGACCGCCATGGAACGCCCGCGGGACTGCTGGAACAAGCGCTCGCCGTCGAACAGGTCGGTCAATGGCTCCGGCCCCAGGCGAATCAACAACTCATGGTTGAGCGGGTCGAGACTCCAGAGCATCGCGCCAAACCGACGCGGGTCGGTGTAACGCAGGGCCAGGCCGGATTCCAGCTCGATGTCCACATGTTCATGCTTGGCCGCCGGCATGCCGACTTCCACCAGACGCAAATTACCCGACATCCCCAAATGGCTGATCAGCGTGCCGACTTCGGCATTGATCAGCAGGTACTTCGCGCGTCGCTCCACCAGCACGATGCGCTGGCCAGACAGCCGCACATCCAGGTCTTCGGGAATCGGCCAGCGCAAGCGCCGCTCACGCACGATCACCCGGCTGACGCGCTGGCCTTCCAGGTGTGGCGCAATTCCGCGGCGGGTGGTTTCGACTTCAGGCAGTTCCGGCATGGCGCTCTCGAATCAGGCTGTGCAACGCTCAGCGGTGAGCGCCAAGGTCACGAATCGTTTGTTTGAGGGACTCGAAGTCGTAGTCCGAGAGACCGACATAATCGAGAACCAGCGGTGCGATGCTGTCCCACTCGTGGTCATCACGCTGGTTGCCCAGCACCCGGAAGGACGCACAAATGTGCTCGGCCATTTTCAGGATCGCCAGCAGGTTTTTCAGCTGACTGTTGCGCGACGACTCATCGCTGAAGATCGCCAACGCATTGTGGTGATTGGCGATGGCGGCGGTCACATGCTCCGGCAGGCGCCAGGATTTGGCGGTGTAATAACCCACCACCGCATGGTTGGTATTGAACACCCGATTCTCGGTATCCACCACCCGGCATTCAGCGCTGGCGCTGGCGTAAGCCTCTTCCAGAACGGTCATGTAGTTGGGGAAGCGCTGGAGCATCAGCGGCACACCGCAGTCATGGAACAGACCCAGGGCGTACGCTTCATCGCCAGCCTGGGTGCCGATGCGCTTGGCCAGGGTCAGGCAGGTCATCGCCACGTCCTGGGCGGTATCCCAGAAACGGTTCAAGGTGACGATGGTGTCGTCGTTCATCTCGCCCTTGATCGACTGCGCGTTGATCAGGTTGATGACCGAGCGGCTGCCCAGCAGGTTCACTGCACGCTGAATCGAGGCAATCTTGTTGCTCAAGCCGTAATACGGCGAATTGACGATTTTCAACAAGGCGCCAGAGAGGCCCGGGTCCTGGGAGATCAGCTTCGCGATCACCTCTAGATCCGGATCGGGCATGTACTGTTCCATCTGCAAATCCACCATGATTTGCGGCTGGGCCGGCACGCTGATGCCTTGCAGGGACTGTTGAATCTGTTCGGTGGTCAGCTCTGGGGACATAAGTACACACTCTGGGACAGGCGGCGATTCTAACCCTTATAAAGTTGGATCCGACAGTCAATCAGGCGCAA
>NZ_JBOBDO010000028.1:0-67640 GCF_050586665.1 Pseudomonas sp. ES4
GCACCCCGATGCCACCAATCCCGATGATTCGAAGACTCTATCGGCGGACAATCTGGTGACACTGATAGGGACCAAGACCGATGGCGACGGCGACAGTGCCCAGGCGACACTCAATATCGGGCAAAACCTGATATTCAAGGACGACGGCCCATCGCTCGCATTCGGCAACCTGATCGGGACCGGTAGCGTCCTTGCTCAATATGGGTTCTGGAACAACTCGGCCGGAGCCGACGGGCTGGGTGCGACCGGTTTGAATATCTCGTTGGTGAATGGCCAGTTCACCATCGTCAGACCGGACAACACGACCACAACCGGGACCGGCACGCTCATCGAGCAGACGCCCTCACCGGATGCCAATGGCGCGTACCAATTCGCAGGGACGTTGACCGGCGATTTCGACAATAACGCCAATACAGCGGATACCAGCGTCGACTACACGTTGACCGCCTATGCCAATGGCAGCTATGCACTGGATCTTGAGCAAGGCTTCGGTTCGACGATCGTCCAGAGCTCTGAAGACGGCTCGCTCGGTGCCGGTGGCCCGGATCCCGTGCGCACATTGCTGATTCCGCCGCAGAATCCGCCGACTATTCCTTCGCCCTCTGAGGAGATTGTCTTTTTTGGTGTTAACGCGACCACTACCGCAGGCGAAATATTTTCCGCCATCACCGTGGGAGCGCCCGACCTCACCGAAACGCAAATAGAAGCCGGCGGGTTTGCATTCATCGGCACCGCGAACATGAACGTCAGCACTTCCGGCATCGGCATTGCCAACAACAACCTGGATGGAAACGGGACGGCAGGCATCAATGCCGGTGACGAGAGTTTCGTTATCAATCCCGAGACCTTGTTGACGAGCCTGAAAGTTTTCATCGACAACTCGGTGCAGGGGTATGACCCGGCAACGGAGGAACTGTATTACACGATCTTCTACGCTGACGGCACGACGTCGGGTTCGCCGACGAAGGTTCTTGCCGCTGACCTGACCTCGGAGGATGGAGGACAGACGTCCTTCCTCATCGAGCGAGTGGACTCCAAGCTCATTGACGCGGTTCAGCTCACGATGGGCCTGGGCGTGATCAAGATCCCGGTGATCGAGTTCATTCAGGAGTCCGAGAACCTGGCCAGCGACCTCCAGCTGGCGTTCAGCGCGACGCTGACGGACAAGGATGGGGACTCGGCGACGAGTACGTTTGACGCCAACCTGTTCGCCAACGACCCGGCCAACGCGCTCTTCGACTTCACGCTGGTTGGTACAGGCGGAGAGCGTGATGCCTTCAACATTGATTTGTCAGTCGATGAGAACCTGTACCAGGTCACCGGCTTCGATGCGGACCCAAGCCTGCGAGACACGCTGGTGCTCAACGGCGACCAGAATGCCGTGGTCCAATCGATCGACATCTCCGGCGCAGACAGCATCGTGACGATTGCCGAGGATGGCGGACAAACAACCACCATCACCTTGGTCGGGGTCGATGTTCTGGCTAGCGACATTGTTTTTGGCGGCGCCTGAGGTATCGCGCGCGTAAAGAATACGAGGGTGGCGCAAACCACCCTCGCAGCGGATCGCCTGCGTGCTGAATCCTCTGGGACGACAACACGGTGACGGCCCAGACGCGCCAAGGGGTGTCAGAGCGTCTTGTTTTGACGTGAAGCCAAATCCATTTCCACCCAAGTGGAATCGAGTGGTTTTTCGTCGTTGGTAAGCCCGTGCTTCAGCGCATACATCAGCAAGTCGATGCGGTTGATGAGATTAAGCTTTTGATAAATGTTGCTGAGGTGGTTGTGCACGGTGTGCTCGCTGATGCCCAGGCGCCCGGCGATGCTGATGTATTTGGCGGACGGATCCCCCACGATGGCGCGAATCAGTTCTCTCTCGCGCAACGTCAGCCGCGCTTGTTTCGCCTGCTCCAGATTGCACTTCAAATGTATATGTCCGGTCGCGGCGTAGCCGGAAAGCCCACCGGCCCAGGCTCTATCCAGTCCAATGTCGCGGTGGTGGACCGTGATGATGGCCTGGATGATCGATTCTGTCGGGTCTTCCGCCAGCACGATGCCGCGAGCGCCCGCCTCTATTGCCTGGGCAACGGGGACGGCTTCGTACAAGCCCTTGAGCACCAGCACTTTCATTTCAGCGCTGCGGGTGAGTTGCGCGACGACCTCCAACGGGTTCAGCGCATCTGGAAAGAAACTGAAAAAAATGACATTGGGACGCATCTGATCGGCAAGATCCAGCGCGCTGGTATAGGTGGTGGCCTGGCCGCTCACTTCCATCTGAGGCTTCCTGGCATTGATCAGGTCGTGAAGCCCCATGAGCACGAGGGGACGACAATCGATCAGCATCACGCGTATGGGTTTTCTGTGGGTCGTCATTACTTTGCTGACTCCCTTGAGAATGAACCATGACCTCCATCCATTGGACTTCCTGGATCAGCGGCCCGCTCACTTGGTCCGCGCGATCGAAGGACAGATACGAACGCCGACAGGCCTGAGCGACACTAGCGTCACCGGCTGAAGTTGAGGACGTTTGCAAACCCCGGGCAAGCTATCGAAAAAACTTAAATAGGAACAACAATCAATAGCTTGCGCATGTGGATGTGCTCCATCCAGCCACTGAACTGAGTCTAGGCCAGCCCAGCGCACTACCCGCCCGCCCATTCCATCAGCCGTCACCTCAAACCTCATGCGCATAGCCCCGTAAATCTTCCCACGGGTGCCCTCAACCTCAAGAAATCAAGGTCTTAGGCTCGCTGCGGAAGACCTGCGACCTAAGCCTGAATCCGATCAAAATCGTCAACTAACCGACAAGTGGCGTGAAGCCAGCACAGAATAAACTCTGGCGTCAATTTTTCGGCGAAGCCTGTCTCGCCGAGCCATGCAACCACCGCCAGAACTGCTGGAGGTCAGGCTGAAATTGGCGTTCAGTTTGGGCGGGATCCACAGTCGGTATTGCGGCAGGATCAGGGGGATGTCAGGTTTTGGCTGGCGCTGACGGGGCCCAGCCAGGCATTAACGCTTTCGACACTTTCGGCAGGCGACTTTCCCGCCCAGCGATTGAGCGTGAGGACATTGGTGACGAACTCATATTGCGTCTTGAGCAGATCACGACGAGCCCGGAATTCGTTGCGTACGCTGGCTAGTACATCGACGGCATTGACCATTCCGTAATTGAGCGCTTTCTCTGCCGCCACCCTGGACAGCTGTGCCGAGCTCAGGGCATTTCGGCTCGCGCTAATCTTTTCTACGCTCGAATTGGCGGTCAGGTAAGCGCTCGTGATCTCTTTGACCACCCGGCGCCGGATCGCTTCCAGTTCCTGCTCGGCGGTAATCTGATCCTGGTAGAGACCACGGACCCGCGCCGAGGTCGAGCCACCGCTGTACAGCGGCACCTGAACGCCAATGCCGGCGACATAACTGTCTGTGCGCGGCGTCAGGGCATTGTTGTAGCCTTCGTTTGTCTCTTGTGCGCTCAGGCTCAGACTCAGGGTCGGATAGTGCCCGCCCTTACCGCTGCGCAACGCAGCGCCCGCCGCTTCGACACCGCTTTCGTTGGCCTTGAGTGCAGGGTTTAGCGCCATACCCTCGCGCACCCAGGTTTCAAGGCTCTGCGCCGAAACCCGTAGTTGCACGTCATCGCGAATCCGGTTGAGCTTCTCCTTGACTGGCCGGCCGACGATCTCCGCCAATGCCTCGCGACTGATACTGGCCTGGTTGCGGGCATCCAGCTCCTGCGCAGCGAGCAAATCGACCCGGGCCTTGAGGTCGAGTTGGTCGGTAATCAATGCCAACTGCTTTTCGTACAACGCATTGACTCGGTCCAGGCTCTTTTGCGTGGTTCGACGTTCCGCCCTCACCAACTCCAGTTCATCCTCGGCCGCCAATGCGGTGAAGTAACGCCGGGCCAACTCCACGGTGGCCTCGGCCTGGGCTTCCAACGCCTCAGATTCGGACTGCCTGGCCAGGCTTTTGAATTTCTGATAGTTCTCCCATGCGACCTTGTTGTAGAGGTACTGACGCAACACCAGGCTGTAGCTTTCGCTATCGTAACTCTGCTGCACCAGGTCGTTTTCCTGGTGAATTCGATTCGTCCCGGCGTTCATCGATACCTGCGGAAACAGCGCCCCCATGGCCTCGCGCTGATGTTCCCGGCCCGCCTGCGCTTGTGCAAAGGAAGCCAATATCCGCGGATCCTCCAGTCGCGCCTCGCGATACAACTGCATGAGGTCGGTGGAAAACGTCGAGGCGCTGACCCCGTTTGGTGTTGCTGCCGGGGTTTGCGCCAGCGCGGCACCCGCTGCAAGCATCAGCAGACCGCCCAGCAGAACTGCCGACGCGCGCACGGTTATTCCTCGATCATCGATTGAGACAGGGCATCGCGAGCCGGCTGCACCAAGTACTGCAACAGCGTGCGCTGCCCGGTGATGATCAACACGTCCGCCGGCATCCCCGGCAGCAACTTGCGCTCACCCAGGGTCTGCGCACCGGCTTCGGTGACCCGGATCCGCGCCAGATAATAGGCAGCCCCGGACTTTTCATTGGTCAGTCGGTCAGCCGATACGCTGCTGACCTCGCCTTCGATCACCGGAGTGGTCGAGCTGTTGAACGCGGCGAAACGGATATCGGCACGCTTGCCGATGGCGATGCGATCAATGTCCATCGGCTCCACCTGGGCCTCTATGACCAGCTCGGAAACCGATGGAACAATGTCCAGCAGCGGCGTTGCCGGACGCACGACGCCACCAATGGTGTGCACGGTCATGCCAATCACCATGCCCGCGTCGGGTGAGCGGATGACGATACGGCTGAGCCGGTCTTCCAGGGCTGAGGTTTTCTCTTGCAGGTCGTACATCCTGGTTTGCACTTCGGCCAGCTGCTTGACGACCTCGGCATTGAAATCCTTGTCGATTTGCAGAATCTGCAGCTGTGTTTCGTTGATCTGCAGACGAGTCCTGTTGATGGTTGAACGGTGATCGGCCACTTCCGACCTGAGCATTCCCAGCTTGCGCTCCTGCTCAATCAGACGTTGTTTGTCAACGAACCCTTGCTTGAGCAGGTCGGTCAATTCACCGATTTCACCGCTGTAGGATTTCTCCAGGTGAACCTTGGCAGCGATCATCGATTCCAGTCCCTTGATTTGTTGATGCAACTGGCCAATGCGCTCCTTCAACACCGAAATCTGGCCCAGCCTCGAGCCCTGCCGGGCATTGAACACCTGGGTCTCGCCTTGGCGCGCTTCCACACCTCGCACACTGGAGGGATCGGCTATCTCCCCAAAGCTGATCGCCGACAGCGCGTCGCGCTCCGCCCGGAGTCTTGCTTCCATGGCTCTGGCCGCGACGAGCTGGCTTCGGGTCATCTCGTATTCGAAGCGCAACTGGGCATCATCGAGAATGATCAGTGGATCATCCCGCTTGACGATGTCACCGTCATGGACCAACACCGCTTTGACGATGCCCCCTTCCAGATGCTGGACCGTTTTGCGGTAAGACTGCACGGTGACCACGCCAGGCGCGTAAGCGGCACCGTCCAGCGGCGCGAGCGCCGCCCAAGTGCCAAACAGGCCGAAGATCACCCCGACAATGCCAAAACCCAGGCGACGGATTTTTCGGTCGGATACCGGCAGGTCGGCGAAGCTGTCAATTTGACGATTGGGCATCGTACGGTCCATCCGCATCGTCCTTGCTGGTAGCGACCGAAGCCATGTTGGCGCCGGCTTGCGCGGTGTGCTTTTGTACCTGCTGCTGCGCGTTGAGTTTGGCCAGCACGTGCTCGCGTGGCCCATAGAGGCTGATAACGCCGTCGGTCATCACCATCAACCGGTCAAGTTGCGACACGATGTTGGTTCGGTGGGTAATCACAAACAGGGTCGCGCCATTCCGCTTGAGCTGCTGGATGGCTGCTGCCAGGGCGCGATCACCGACTTCGTCGAGATTGGAATTGGGCTCGTCGAGAACAATCAGCCGTGGGTTGCCATATAGAGCGCGGGCCAGTCCTATGCGCTGGCGCTGTCCTCCCGACAGCATGACCCCTTCGCTGCCAATGACGGTGTCGTAGCCATCCGGCAACAGCAAAATCATTTCGTGAACGCCAGCAGTCCTGGCGGCCAGAATGACTTTCTCGGAATCGACCTCGGCGAAGCGCGCAATGTTCTCGCTGACGCTGCCTTCGAATAATTCAATGTCCTGGGGCAAGTAACCGATATGGGGCCCAAGCTCATGTTTGTCCCACGCGCTGATGTCGGCACCATCCAGGCGGACCACCCCATGCTGCGGCACCCATACCCCCATCAGTGCCCTGGCCAGGGTCGACTTGCCCGCGGCACTTGGGCCAATGATTCCCACCATGCAGCCGGCAGGTACGCTGAAGCTGATGTTTTTGATGATCGGGGTTTTCGAACCAGGTGCCGTGACCACCAGGTTTTCCACTTGCACGTGCCCCTGAGGCGCAGGCAAGGACATACGCTCGGGCTGAGCCAGTTGCTTGTCGAGAATGTCGTTGAGACGGGCGTACTGCGAGCGGGCCGCAATAAAACCCTTCCAGCTGCCGATGATCAGATCAATGGGGGCCAATGCGCGCCCCAGCAGTACAGACCCGGCAAACACCAGGCCTACCCCCAACTGCTGCTCCACGGCCAGGTACGCCCCCAGTCCAAGGACCAGTGATTGCACGAGGATACGGAAGGATTTGGAAATCGTACTGACGATGGCCCCTCTATCGCTCGCCCGGGACTGCAGCAACAGGACGTTCCTTTGCCGACGCCCCCAACGGTCCATCAGGGTTTCAAGCATGCCCATGGACTCGATGACTTCAGCGTTGCGCAGATTTTTCGTGGTGTAGAGCGTCGCGCCAATATGCTCCTTGTTGGCCTGGGCCAGTGCCGGTCCCGTCAGCCGCTCATTGATAAACGCGAGTAACAGCAACAACAGCGCACTGCCCGTCGCGACCCAGCCAAACCAGGGATGAAACAGGAACATCACCGCGATATAGATCGGCAACCAGGGCGCATCGAAAAAGGCGAACAATCCATTACCGGAGAGAAACTGCCTCAAGCCCGTCAAGTCGTTCAGCGACTGGGCCGAAGCATCCATGCCGCCACTGTCCAGTGCCCGTTTGAAACTGGCCTTATAGACCTGGCGACTGAGCAACACATCCAGCCGGGTGCTGACCCGGACCATGATCCGAGAACGAACCCATTCCAGTGAGCCGAGCGTGACCACCAGCAAGGTCATGATCAGCGTCAGCATTGCCAGGGTCGTCAGACTTCTACTGCTCAGCACTCTCCCATACACCTGAAGCATATAGAAGATAGGAACGAGCATTAGCGCGTTGATGAAAAGACTGAAAAAACCCACAGAAATGAAGCTGTCTCTACAGGCTTTCAACGCATTTTGCAGGCTGTTTTCAGGTGTGCTTCGCATTGAAACCCCTGCTCGAGAAGCCATCCATTGTGGAGCTTAGATCATGCCGTACCACTACGTAGGGCAATCGGCCGGATCGCCTCAGGCAACGAGCATTACCCCTGCAACAACCCGGCGATGAACAACGCGCAAGAGACTGCCGACGTCGAAGCCAGGATGGATTTCAGTGGTTCGCGCCGGAACGAAAAAAGGACCCGAAGGTCCTGATTTCAATGATTTACAGAATTCACTGTAGATCTTTAGCTGGAGCGGGAAACGAGACTCACCTGTATTTCAGGAGCCTCAGGCGTTTCAGCTCCACGGACGATCTCCATTTTCGTCCTTGATGCGGGTCGGCAGGCCCATCACATCCAGCGCCTTGAGGAACGGCTCGGCCGCAAGCTCCTCGACGTTGGCCATGCGCTGCACGTCCCACTCGCCACGGGCGACCAGCAAGGCTGCGGCCACGGGCGGCACGCCTGCGGTATAGGAAATGCCCTGGCTGTCAGTTTCCGCATAAGCGTCTTCATGATCAGCCACGTTGTAGATGAACACTTCGCGCGGCTGGCCATCCTTGGTGCCCTTGACCAGGTCGCCAATGCAGGTTTTGCCGGTGTAGCCAGGCGCCAGCGAGCTCGGATCAGGGAGCACGGCCTTGACCAGTTTCAGCGGCACGACTTCCAGGCCTTCGGCTGTCTTGACCGGTTGCTCGGAGAGCAAGCCAAGGTTCCTGAGTACGGTGAACACATTGATGTAGTGTTCGCCGAAGCTCATCCAGAAACGCACGTTGGGCACGTCGAGGTTCTTCGACAGCGAGTGCACTTCATCGTGGCCGGTCAGGTACAGGTTCTGCTCGCCTACGACCGGCAGGTCGTCGGTGCGTTTGACTTCGAACATCGTGTTGCTGGTCCACTGGCTGTTCTGCCAGCTCCACACTTGTCCGGTGAATTCGCGGAAGTTGATTTCCGGGTCGAAATTGGTGGCGAAATACTTGCCATGGGAACCGGCGTTGACGTCGAGAATGTCGATCGAATCAATGCGGTCGAAATACTGTTGTTGCGCCAGTGCTGCATAGGCGTTGACCACACCCGGGTCGAAGCCCACGCCGAGAATGGCGGTAATGTTCTTCTCTTTGCACTCTTCGAGGTGGTTCCACTCGTAGTTGCCATACCAGGGCGGCGTCTCGCAGACTTTGCCTGGTTCTTCGTGAATGGCGGTGTCCAGATAGGCCACGCCGGTATCGATGCAGGCGCGCAGCACCGACATGTTGAGGAACGCGGAACCGACGTTGATGACGATCTGCGATCCGGTTTCGCGGATCAGCGTCTTGGTCGCTTCGACATCCAGGGCGTTCAGCGAGAAGGCCTGGATTTCGGCGGGCACTTTGAGGCTGCCCTTGGCCTTGACGCTGTCGATGATGGCCTGGCACTTGGAGATGTTGCGCGACGCGATAGCAATACGACCGAGTTCATCGTTGTGCTGCGCGCACTTGTGGGCCACCACCTTGGCGACACCTCCTGCACCAATGATAAGCACGTTCTTCTTCAATTTTTCTCTCTCTCCTTCTCTGCCAGCTTACGAAAGGCTGGACATGTAGTCGTTGTAATCAAACTCACGAACCACTTCGACTGTACCGTCGAGTT
The DNA here is from genome assembly GCF_050586665.1 of Pseudomonas sp. ES4. NCBI lineage: Bacteria > Pseudomonadati > Pseudomonadota > Gammaproteobacteria > Pseudomonadales > Pseudomonadaceae > Pseudomonas > Pseudomonas sp. ES4. The sequence goes on from NZ_JBOBDO010000028.1 coordinate 9,041, forward strand.
GTTTCACTACGATGGACGGCATTTTCAGGCCGTTGAACCAGTTCTTCTTGACCATGGTGTAGCCCGCTGCATCGATGAACGACAGCCGATCCCCAATCGCCAGCGGACGATCAAACTGATATTCACCGAAAATGTCTCCGGCCAGGCAGGATTTGCCGCACACCATGTACGTGTGCTCACCCTCGCTAGGCGCCAGCTTGGCATTCAGGCGATAGATCAGCAGATCGAGCATATGCGCTTCGATGGAGCTGTCCACAACCGCCAGGTGCTTGCCGTTGTAGAGGGTGTCGAGCACGGTGACTTCCAGCGACGCGCTCTGCGTGATGGCCGCTTCGCCCGGTTCCAGGTAGACCTGAACGCCGTATTTTTGCGAGAAAGCCTTGAGGCGCGCGCAGAACTCGTCCAGTGCGTAGCCATCACCTGTGAAATGGATACCGCCACCGAGGCTGACCCACTCGACCTTGTGCAGCAAGTCGCCAAAGCGTTCTTCGATGGTGCACAGCATCTGGTCGAACAGGCCGAAATCACCGTTCTCGCAATTGTTGTGGAACATGAAGCCAGAGATCTGCCCGATGACCTGCTCGATCTTCACCGGGTCCCACTCGCCCAGACGGCTGAACGGTCGCGCGGGGTCAGCCAGCAGATAATCCGAGCTGCTCACCTGCGGGTTGACCCGCAGGCCACGCACCTTGCCGGCCGAAGCCTCGGTGTAACGCTGCAACTGACCGATGGAGTTGAAGATGATCTTGTCGCAGTTTTCGAGCATTTCCTCGATCTCGTCGTCGGCCCAGGCCACGCTGTAGGCGTGGGTTTCGCCAGCGAACTTCTGTCGACCGAGCTTGAGCTCGTAAAGCGACGACGACGTGGTGCCGTCCATGTATTGCTGCATCAGGTCGAACACCGACCAGGTGGCGAAGCACTTGAGTGCCAGCAGGGCCTTGGCCCCGGACTGTTCGCGCACGTAGGCGATCTTCTGCATGTTCGCCAGCAGCTTCTGTTTATCGATGAGGTAGTACGGCGTTTTGATCATTTCGAGGCGCCTCCGGCAAGGCCAGCCAAAAAAGGATGCGCATTGTGCCTTCACTGGCCACATATCGAAAGAGCAGGAAGCGCTCTCCTGGTGAAACGCGGTTCAATTTAAGTCCAAAGCACCCCGTAGGCCAGACCGGGAGTGGCAAGTTTTGAGCACTGACTTACACTCGATACACCCAATGCGAATGAATCAATGTCCAACGGATCGATAGGTTCCATGGCACTCCGGGGATCACGTAATGATCTGGGTGAAGCCAACATGAAAACGGTCACCAACCTTTTCACCTGTCTGCTCGCTGCCAGCGTTTGCGCGGTGACGAGCACCTGCGCCCAGGCGGCATCGTTCGAGACCAGCTTCGACTGCGCCACGGCCAGGGCATCCGTCGAAAAGCTTATCTGTCGTGATCGGCAACTGGCGCAGATGGATATCGAACTGACGCGTCTTTATCGCCTGGCGCTCACGGATCAACGGTCTGTACCGCGGCCAGATAAAATCTTGATCGACCAGGAGTTCTGGATCGACTCCCGCAATCAGTGTGCATCCACGTCTGAGCCCAAGGCGTGCACGATCCGAAGTTATGCCGAGCGCGCGCACCAGCTGCGCCAAGGCTCGGCCATTGTGAGAACCAAGGATCCAGACAGGCTCACCGAAGGCCCCCTGGCTTTTCGGTGTACCGGGTTAACCCCACTGATTGCCGCCACCTTCTTTAATACGCAGCCAGGCGTCGTGTACCTGAAATGGGCGAACACCTCGATCACCCTGAACCAGGTGCCGAGTGATTCGGGAACCCAATACACAGGCAAGGATTCCCAGGGGAGCTACCGCTTCTGGCAAGACGGCAACGGGGTGATTTTCCAGAAACCAGGTTCAGGGGCGATGAGTTGTACGGCTGAACCGGTCAGCTGATTTCTCCGAGACAAGTCCGAAAAATCAAGCGCCGCTATTTCCGTATTTCAGCCGCAACACTTTTGTAGCAGCTGCCGAGCCTGCGAGGCTGCGTTCGGCTTCGCAGCAGTCGTAAATCAGTCATTTGCAGTACGTCAGACATACCGCGTCAGCCGGACTCACGACTGCTGCGCAGCCGAACGCAGCCTCGCAGGCTCGGCAGCTGCTACAAATCGTGTTACGGATCGGTATCGGGTAGAGCGCCGGCCCTCCCTCACGTACTCGGCGATTTATGCCACGGATAGCCTTTCGCGCTGAGTTCAAAGGCGTATTCGAACAAGCGCTTCATGTACTCGCCATCGAATCTGTGATTACGGGAAATATCAAAGTCGGAGCCGATGTACGCCAGATTGAAGTCCGCGCCATCCTGCTGTGCAATTCGGTAAATCCGATCCAGATCGCTGATCCCCTGAGTCTGGATCAACGCGCTGATGGCGCGACCGCCGATGCTCAAGGTGCGACGCTTGGTTCCGGACCATTGCAGCTCCAATTTGCCGTTGCGAATGACATAGAAATGCCGTTCATCACGCAAACGCGCCCCGGTCACGCGGTTCAGCGCCATCACAGTGCCAGGTGGATAGAGAAACACCTGAGTCAGGACGCCTCCGTCCACGTGCATTTCCTGAAACTGTTGGCCGTCAACCTCCACATCGATCATGACCGGTGAGACTGCGCCGGGAATACTCATCGACGCGATCATGATGTTGCGAAACAGGTCGAGCGCGCCCGGTGCCTGGCTTGAGGCAATAGCGCCCATGTTCCAGGTGACCGGGCGCCCTGAATCGAGATCGGTGGTGCCGATCATCAGAAGGCGTCCTTTGGCGTATTCCGAGGCGATCGCCGCAAGAACCTCGGCGGTAATGTGCTGTGCAATCAGCCGCGACAGTGGCTTGCTGTGCGCCATACCATCGCTGGCAAGACGGGTCAGCATATTGCGCGGATGGAAAATGTCTTTTGGACCGACTGCATTGCAGATACCCAGAATGACACTGTCGTACTGGGGCCCCAGGTAGGCAAATGGGGCGACCAGGGCGCCAGCGCTGATGCCGGTGACGACTTTGAACACGGGACGAGACCCATGCTGGGTCCACCCCGCAATGATGCCCCCGGCGAATGTGCCGGCATCGCCGCCCCCGGAAACGGCCAACATGCTGGCCAACGGCAGGGTGTCATTGGGCATCCCTGCGCTGGCAAGCGCTTCGGCTTCTCGAAGGTTGGCCTGACTCACATCCCGAATGAACGGCGTCAGGTCCTGGTCCAGCCAGTAGCGGGCATCTGGAATGCCTGGAATAAGCGCTTTTTCGGTTAAGGTTGGCGGCACCGCATCACGGCGTTGCAGGCACGCTTGGCGCAACATGTTCAGCGTTGAAGCGCCAGGCATGAGCAGGAATGTTTTCACAACGCCGCCTCCCGCCCCTGCAATCGACAAGGAACGCGCTCAGTGCAACGGCAAGACGCCTTGCCGCTCACGCCCGCTCCATATACCCATGACTACTGTCTCAATCAGGCGCCGGTCTTCTGAACACCAGCAGTTTGCCGGTGGCTCGTTGCACGACCTTATCGTTTTGATTGAGTGTTTCCATGAACAGGGTCACCACACCCCGGTCCGGCTTGGTGCTGGACGGATCGATGGCCTGAACGGTGCATTGCAGGCGCAACAGATCGTCCGGGTAGGTTGGCGTCGGCCAGCTCAATTTGATACCCAGGCCGATGATCCCGTCTGCCAATGGCACGCTTTCCACCAACAACTTCATGGTCAGGGCTGCGGTGTTCCAGCCACTGGCTGCCAGACCACGGAACAGGCTCAGTTCGGCGGCTTCAGGATCGAGGTGAAACGGTTGCGGGTCGAATTCCTGAGCAAAGGTCAGCATCGACGCTCGATGGACACGCAGGCTGTCGCTTTCGAACTGCTGACCCAGGCTCAAGTCATCTAGATAGAGTTTTTCCCAGGAATGAATGGTCATGATTCAACCCTCTCTAGGCGTAGCTGATGTCGCTGAGGTCGATAGCCACCAACAAGACGTCCTTGTCTGGCTGCCCGTCTGCTCCGCGCCGATAGGCTCGCCGTTTGCCGGGCATGCGCAGCCCGACTGCTTCAACGTAGTCATGGACATACTGCGCGGCAGGCAGGCCACCACTCACGTCAACGTTGTAGTCATGTCGACGAAGCAGGAAGTCTTCGCCGAAGTAGAAATCCTGCACCGCGCAGTGGGTGGTGATGTTCTCGGGAAAGGTCACCTGTAATCGTCGCCAGCGCTGTGTTCCCTCTTGCCAGGGTTCGACTTCCTCGGCCAGGACACCCGGCAAGGTGAACAGGAACGGCATGGTCAGGTAGGACCAGAGCGCGTAACCGTTGAAGTACGCCCGCTGAAGTGGATCCCAAGGGGATGTTTGCCCGTGTCCGCGAAAGGATTCCCGGGGCGCTGGTCGCTCGGCAATCACCTTGCCCTCGGTGGTTTCGATGGCGATGCGGTCCGGCGTGTAGGCGGTCCGTTGATCAGGCCCACCGAATGGCATCACCGAAGCGCGCTGTTCATGCAGCCAAACGGTCATCTGCCGGGGCGTGCTGTCCTGCGTCAGCCCTTTCATGCCCCATAGCGAGCCGCCAGTCACGAGGGTGGCGCGAACTTTACTGAAGTGGCTCCAGCGTTCCAGACCACCATGGGCGATCAGCACCTGGTCCAGCAGTTGATGACTCTGTGTCGTCATGATGGCAGCCCTGCTCGTCAGGGCGAATGGCCTGAATATCTTTCATGCTAGCGCAAGCCCGGGCAGTCATAACGTCGGCGGGACGTCCGGTCTGTTCTGTGGCTGATCCTCTACCCATTGCCAGAACAACTGATAGCCGACCGCAAGCACCACCGGGCCAATGAACAAGCCGAGGATACCGCTCGTGACCATGCCCCCCAAGGCACCGATCAGCACCACCGGCATTGGCACATCGACGCCGCGCCCCAGCAGCAAGGGCTTGAGTACGTTATCCACCAGCCCGGCAATGAACACATAGATGGCGAAGATGATCGTCACCGTACTGGCCCCTTCGGTGGCGAACACATAGGCAATCACCGGCAGCGTAATCAACGTTGCAGGTAATTGCATGATGCCGAGCAGCAGCACCGCCAAGGCCAGCAGACCGGCACCGGGAACCCCCTTGAGCACGAATCCGATGCCTACCAACAGCATCTGGATGAAGGCGATGCCGACCACGCCCAGCGCGACTGCACGAATCGTCGCGGTACACAGTTCGGCGATTTTCGGCCCCTTGCCCGGATCGCTGACGCGGGAAGCGATCTGTATCGCACTGCGCCTGCCGCTCTCGCCGTAGGCCATGAAAATGCCGGCAATGATCAGGGCAAAGATAAAGGTAAGAAAGCCCATGCCGACGCCGGCCAGTTTGGCGAGGAAACCCACACTGAAATGTTTTATCTGCGGCAGGTACTTCGCTGTCAGGTCTGGAAGATCGGTAGAGGCCTGCAGCCATACTGCCGAGATCGACTTGCCCACTAAAGGCCATTCAGCAACTGAATCGGCGGGTGGCGGAATATGGAATTTGCCGTCCCTGATGATGGTCATGGCGTGCTCGACCGAATCGGCAATCGAGGTGACCAACAGGTAGATCGGCACCATCAGCACTACGATTGCGACCAGCACAATCAGGGTCGCAATACGGCCGTCTTTCTGACCCAGCGGCCCCTTGAGCCGCTCTTGCAATGGATAAAGCGTGATCGCCAGGATCACCGACCACAGCATAAGGTCGCGAAACGGGCTGAAGATCTCAAAGCAGAACAGCACCAGTACGGCAATCAACCCGGCACGGATCAAAACATCGAGCAGACTGCGAGTAAACGCTTTCTCGGAACTGGATGTGGGCACCATTGCTGCCTCCTTGCAGATCGCTGCAGAGGGATGGGATCGGTAAGCCCAGCATAGACGCCAAATGGAAAGCGTGAGCAATCACCGCAGCTTCAGCGGATCGACCAGTTCAGCGGCGATGGCCATGCCCACCAGGTCCGGCAAGGTATTGGCCTGCATGCGTTTCATTACCCGCGAACGATACAGGTCGACGGTTTTTGCGCTCACGCCCAGTTGTTCGGCGATCTCGCGGGTGGTGTAACCCTGGACCAGCGGCAGCAAGACATCGCGCTCTCGTGGGGTCAGTGTCAGCAAACGCGCCTGCAAGGCTTCATGGCCCTGATTGCCCGAGCGGTTTGCCGCGCAGTTGCTGAGCGCCTGTTGCACGCTGTCCAGCAGCAATTGCTCGTTGTACGGCTTCTCGATGAAGTCATGGGCGCCCGCCTTGAAGGCGCGAACCACGATCGGTACATCTGCGTGCCCGCTGACGAAAATGATCGGCAGGTTCAGCTCACGTGCGCGCATTTCTTCCTGCACGTTCAAACCGCCCATGCCGGGCATTCGAACATCGAGCAGCACGCAAGCATCAAGACTGGCATCACAGGCATTGAGAAACGCCACGCCGCTGGTAAACGGCAAGGCCTTGAGTCCGACCGATTCCAATAACCAGACCGTTGAGTCGAGCATGCCTTGGTCATCGTCGACCACATACACCACGTGCTCTGTCACACCTGCCATTACGTTATTCCTGTTGTTGTTTTGTTGGGCCGGCCAGCGGCAAGCGGCAGCACATCAGCAGCCCGACAGGTTGGCGTCGGGCCTGCAATTCACCACCGAACCCTTCGATGATGCTGCGGCTCATGGACAAACCAAGCCCCAGGCCATCGGCCTTGCTGGTATAGAACGGGGTAAATATCTGCTCCAGTTCCGGCTCGCTGACACCCGGGCCCTGGTCTTGCACACTGATTTCCACGGTTGCACCAGCGCCCTGCTCCGCTGCCATCACGATCAGCGAAGGCTGCCCCGGATGTCGTTCGCGGTTGGCGTCGATGGCGTTTCGCAGGAGATTAAGCAGGACCTGCTCCAGCAGCACCCGGTCGGCATAAATCGGCGGCAGATTATCCGGCAGGCGGTCCTCGATTGTCACTTGGCAATTGCTCGCCTCCCAGGCACACAAGCGCACGGCCTCGCGGGCGACGTCGGTGAAATTCAGGGCTTGCATCCGGCGTTGTCCCTTGCGCAGAAACGCGCGCAAACGTCTGATCACTTCTGAAGCATGCGTGGCGTGATGGGTAATGCGCTCCAGCCCTTGCGCCACTCGGGCGGCGGCCTGGGGATTGGAGTCCAGCGTCTGCAAATAGCGCTGACTGGCATTGGCGTAATTGACCACCGCCGCCAACGGCTGGTTGATTTCGTGTGCGATGCCCGAGGCCAATTCACCCAGGGTGACCAACCGCGCGGTGTGCGCCAGTTCGTCCTGATGGCGGCGCTGTTGCACTTCACGCAGTTCACGCTCGGTCATGTCCCGCGCCACCAACGAGTAATAGCGCTCGCCGCCGGCCGAACGGTGCGCCAGCAGCACCAGCGACACCGGCACCGAAGTGCCGCCCCCCGGTGGCTGCAATCGCGCATCGGTGCTCCAGACACCGTCGCGTTCGGCGCTGCTCCAGCCATCACGTTGCAGACGTGCCAGGTCGCTGCTGGCGAACAGTTCCGCCAGGGCCGGCATCGGTTGTTGCTCGTCGATCCCGAGGATGCGCCGCGCCGCGGGATTGAGGTAAGTGACTTGCCCCTCGGGGTCGATGAACAACACCGGGTCGGTGTTGGCTTCGACCACCTCCGCCAGGCGCCGCTTGTTCTCCTCGGCTTGCACCCGGGCGGTAATGTCCCGGGAGACGCTGACCACTTCAACCACCGTCCCGGTGTAGGTTTCACGAATCGCCCGGCTCGCGGTTTCGAACCACAGGTAATGCCCGTCGCGATGACGAATGCGATAGGTCATCGTGTGATAACCGTCCTGCTCCAGGGCATCGCGCGCGCGTTGCACCAGGCTGGCCAGGTCCTGACCATGGAACAAACCCTGGGCCATTTGCCCTCGCAACTCCTCCGGCCAGTAGCCGAGCAATGTCCAGGACGCGGGCGAGGCATCCAGAAAGCGCCCGTCGGGTGTATGCCTGGAAATCAGGTCGGTGGTGTTTTCGATGATCAGCCGGTACAACCGGCGTGCCGTGGCCGCTTCACGCTCGGCCAATACTTGTGCCGTGGCATCGCGGCAACGGGCAAGCACGCGGTTGTCCTGAGGGTCGGGGATAAACGTCCAGATCAGGATCTGCGCGTCCAATTGGGCTTCGACCCCTTCGATGGCGCGCTGCTGGTCCAGGCAGGCACGGACCAGCACCCGGTGATTGACTGGCAGAAAACCCAGCACATCAGTCAGCGGTTTTTCGGCGAGCAGTGCCAACAGCGCGGCATTGAACTCCAGCGGTCGGCCCTGGGCATCGAGCAACAGGCTCGGTTGCGGGTCGTGGCCCAACAGCGGCGAGCCGCGCAGCATGCCGTTGACGCTGCTCAGCAAGGTCGTCAGCAAGTCCTGCACCCAACCCAGCCAATCAAGACTCACGCCTTCGCACACTTCCACCAGCAACAGCCCCGGCTGCCCCGGTTGTAACGCCAGATCAAACACCTGGCCATGGCTGATAGCGGCCCGGCGCAATCGCCCGGCCAACCAGCAATCGAGTTGACGTACTTGCGCCAGATCCAGCCGCCCCGCTTCGGCCAGCCGATCAAACAACCGCTGATCGCTGGCCAGCGAAGGGTCGCCCAGCCCCGGTGGAAAATGCTGGGCGGCGCCCTCGTGGCTGTAAATCCGCGCATTGGCTTGCCAACTCAGATAAACCGCCCGGCGCACCTCGGGGCAATCCTGCAGCGCACGGCACAACGCATCGGCCCGGGCGGCCAGCGACACGCCCTCGCGCTGCAGGCGCAACCAGCTGTGCAATCGAACGGGGGTCAGGGTCATCACAGGTCCGCTTCGTTGGGGAAGCCAAGGATATACCGGCCTCGGCGGTGTGGCTGTATTGATTTAGATCCGCAAGAATCAAATATAGTACATATCCTATATAACGTAGGTTGTACTTCCATATCAGTAGCTGAATGTTATATAAAGCAAACCGGACATAAAAGGTGCCCCCAGCGGCGACGCTGCAAGGGTCACCTATAGAGCTAACAATCAGCCACCGAGTACCCGTACATGTCGATCTATGAACAAGGGCTAGGCCCTGCGGCTGTCAATCATATTGCCTTGTCTCCGCTCAGCTTCATCGAGCGCACCGCCAGCGTTTATCCAGACTACCCCGCCGTCATCCATGGCTCTATCCGCCGCACCTGGGCGCAGACCTACACCCGCTGCCGTCGCCTGGCGTCGGCTCTGGCCGGGCGCGGCATCGGCAAGAACGACACCGTAGCGGTGATGCTGCCCAACATTCCCGAGATGCTGGAAGTGCACTTCGGCGTGCCGATGATCGGCGCGGTGCTCAACCCGCTCAACGTGCGCCTGGATGCCGAAGCCATCGCCTTCATGCTGCAACATGGCGAAGCCAAGGTGCTGATTACCGACCGCGAGTTCCATGATGTGATCCACGCGGCGATCGGCATGCTGGATCACCCGCCGCTGGTGATCGATGTCAATGATCCGGAATACGGCGAAGGCCAGGCGGTCAGTGATCTGGACTATGAAGCGCTATTGGCCGAAGGCGACCCTGCTTTCGCCTGGCAGTGGCCCGATGATGAATGGCAAGCCATCTCGCTGAACTACACCTCAGGCACTACTGGCAACCCTAAAGGTGTGGTTTACCACCATCGCGGTGCATACCTGAACTCGCTGGGCAACCAGATGACCTGGGCCATGGGCAACCACCCGGTCTACCTCTGGACCCTGCCGATGTTCCATTGCAATGGTTGGTGCTACCCGTGGATCATCACCGCCATGGCCGGTGTGCATGTGTTCCTGCGCCGTGTCGATCCACAGAAAATCCTCACGCTGATCCGCGAGCATCAGGTCACCCACCTGTGCGCCGCGCCGATCGTGCTCAATGCCTTGGTCAACATGCCGGAATCGGCGAAAGCGGCGATCGATCACCCGGTCAACGCCATGGTCGCCGGTGCCGCACCGCCGGCCAAAGTGATCGGCGCCGTGGAAGAAATGGGCATCAAGGTCACCCACGTCTATGGCCTGACCGAAACCTACGGTCCGGTGACGCTCTGCGCCTGGCATGCCGAGTGGGACGAGTTGCCTCTGGACGAACGGGCGCAAATCAAATCCCGTCAGGGCGTGCGCTACCCGACGCTCGAAGGCGTGATGGTCGGCGACTCGAAGACGCTGGAGCCGACCCCGCGAGACGGTCAGACCATCGGTGAGATCTTCATGCGCGGCAACACCGTGATGAAGGGCTACCTGAAGAACCCGACCGCCACGGCCGAAGCGTTCGAGGGCGGCTGGTTCCACACCGGCGACCTGGCGGTGTGTCATCCCAACGGTTACGTCGAAATCAAGGACCGACTCAAGGACATCATCATTTCCGGCGGCGAGAACATTTCCACCATCGAACTGGAAGGTGTGCTCTATCGCCATCCAGCCGTCATGGAAGCGGCCGTCGTCGCCCGCCCTGATGAGAAGTGGGGCGAAACGCCCTGTGCCTTTATCACATTGAAGGCTGATCACCAGGACGTTCGCGAGGCCGACATCATCGGTTTCTGCCGCGAACACCTGGCCGGTTTCAAAGTCCCGCGCACGGTGGTGTTCACCCTGCTGCCGAAGACCTCAACCGGCAAGATCCAGAAGTACGTTCTGCGCGACAGGGCTAAAGCGCTCTAACCCGAACCAACGTTGTACCCGTCAAGCGGCAGGTGCCTTTACCTGCCGTTTCGGGCTCGTGCACGCCGAATTCGGCGCTGCCCTGCCCCTTACACACTGATAACAAAAACAATGTGGAGCCACCCATGATCGACATCCATTCAACCGATACCCAACGCTGTGAACGCATTCGGTCCAACCCGAAATTCCTTCAATTGGTGAACAGCCGTTCGCGCCTGGCCTGGTCGCTGAGTGCTGCGGTGCTGGGCATTTACTATGCGTTCATGCTGGTGGTGGCGTTTGCCCCGCAGTGGCTGCATGCACCGCTCGCCGAACATCGGATGTTGACCCTGGGCATGCCGGTTGGCGCGGCGATCATCATTTTTTCCTGGCTACTGACCGGTTGGTACGTCTACAGCGCCAACACCCGCTTCGACGCACTGGGCGCGGCCATTCTCGAGGAGAGCAAGTAATGAACCTGCTACGTAAACTTCTCCTCGCCGCTGCCGGGCTGTTGCCGGCCTCCGTCGTGCTGGCTGCACCCGCGCTGGGTGCGGTGGAAAAACAACCGCTCAACCTGCATGCGATCGGCATGTTCTTCGTCTTCGTGCTGGGCACGCTGGCCATCACCTGGTGGGCCGCGCGGCAAACCAAATCAACGTCCGACTTCTACACCGCAGGCGGTGGCATCACCGGGTTCCAGAACGGTCTGGCGATTGCCGGCGACTACATGTCCGCCGCCACGCTACTGGGGCTGTCCAGCCTGGTGTTCGCAAAGGGTTATGACGGTTTCATCTATACCATCGGTTTCTTCGTTGGCTGGCCGATCATCACCTTCCTGATGGCCGAGCGCTTGCGCAACCTGGGGCGCTACACCTTTGCCGACATCGTGTCCTATCGACTGGACCAGAACAAAGTGCGGATCTTCGCCGCGTTTGGTTCGTTGACGGTGGTGTGCTGCTACCTGATCGTGCAGATGGTCGGTGCGGGGCAGTTGATCAAGTTGCTGTTTGGCCTCGACTACCCGGTAGCCGTGGTGATCGTCGGCGCGCTGATGCTGGTGTATGTGATTTTCGGCGGCATGATCGCCACCACGTGGGTGCAGATCATCAAGGCTGTGTTGCTGTTGGCTGGCGGCACGACCCTGGCGTTGATGGCCATGTCGCAATTTGGCTTCAGCTACGAAACCCTGGCCAGCAAAGCCGTCGAAGCCCATGCCAGCGGCTGGAACATCATGGGCCCCGGCTCAATGCTCGCCGACCCGATCAACACCGCTTCGATGTCGCTGGGCCTGGTGTTCGGGATTGCCGGTCTGCCGCACATCCTGATGCGCTTCTTCACCGTGCCTAACGCCAAGGAAGCGCGTAAGTCGGTGTTCTACGCCACGGGCTTCATCGGTTTCTTCTTCCTCGTTGTCTGCACCCTGGGCTTTGCCGCGATGGTGATCATCGGCACTGACCCGCAGTACTACGTTAATGGTGAAGTCGGCGGCGCGTTGATTGGCGGCGGCAACATGGTTGCGATGCACCTGGCCAAAGCGGTCGGTGGCAACCTGTTCTTCGGGTTCCTCTCGGCCGTAGCCTTCGCCACCATTCTGGCGGTGGTCTCCGGGCTGGCCCTGGCCGGTGCTTCGGCGATTTCCCACGATCTCTACGCCACGGTGTTCAAGAAAGGCAAAGCCAGCCAGAAACAGGAAATGCGCGTGACCCGCATGGCCACTGTGGGCCTTGGCATCATCGCGATTCTGCTGGGCATTCTGTTCGAGAAGATGAACGTCGCGTTCCTGGTGGGCCTGACCTTCGGTATCGCCGCATCGACCAACTTCCCAGTGCTGATCATGGCCATGTACTGGAAAGGCCTGACCACCAAAGGCGCAATCATCGGCGGTTTCGCCGGCCTGATCTGCGCACTGGTGCTGGTGATCCTTTCGCCAGCGGTCTGGGTCACCGTGCTCGGCCATGCTCACGCGATCTTCCCGTACGACCACCCGGCGCTGTTCTCCATGCCGCTGGCGTTCTTCGTGATCGTCGTGGTGTCGAAACTCGACCGCAGCGTGCGGGCCGACAAGGAGCGTGACGCTTACGCCGACCAGTTCGTTCGCGCCCAGACCGGCCTCGGTGCCGCCAGCGCTTCCGCTCATTGATTGAAAGGGCACGGCCTGCTCTAGCGGCGCCGTGCCCATCGCACAACCTTTTGAGGTTCACGTTATGCCCGAATTCAACGCCCCGCTGCGCGACATGCGCTTTGTCTTGCACGAAGTGTTCGACGCCCCGGCCCTGTGGGCACGCTTGCCGGCCCTGGCCGACAGTGTCGACGCCGCCACCGCTGACGCCATTCTTGAGGAGGCGGCCAAAGTCACCTCGCACCTGATTGCGCCATTGAATCGCAGCGGTGACGAGGAAGGCGCCCAGTGGGTCGATGGCCAGGTCAGCACGCCAATCGGTTTCAAACAGGCTTATGCCACCTACATCGAAGGCGGCTGGGTGGGCCTTTCCGGTAACGCTGATTTTGGCGGCATGGGCATGCCGAAGATGCTCGCCGTGCAGTTCGAAGAAATGCTCTACGGCGCCAACTCCAGCTTCGCGCTGTATTCGGCGTTGAGTTCCGGTGCCTGCCTGGCGCTGGATGCTCACGCCAGCGACACCCTGAAAAACCTTTACTTGCCGCCGATGTACGAGGGCCGCTGGGCCGGCTCCATGTGCCTGACCGAAGCCCACGCCGGCACCGACCTGGGGATTATCCGCACCCGCGCCGAACCTCAAGCCGACGGCAGCTTCAGCATCACCGGCAGCAAGATCTTCATCACCGGTGGCGATCAGGACCTGACCGAAAACATTGTGCATCTGGTGCTGGCCAAACTGCCGGACGCACCCGCGGGGCCGAAAGGCATCTCACTGTTCGTCGTGCCCAAGGTGCTGGTCAATGCCGACGGTTCCCTCGGCGCTGCCAATGCCGTGAGTTGCGGGTCGATCGAACACAAGATGGGCATCAAGGCCTCGGCCACCTGCGTGATGAACTTCGACGGCGCCAGCGGCTGGCTGGTCGGCGAGGCCAACAAAGGTTTGGCAGCGATGTTCACCATGATGAATTACGAACGCCTGTCCATTGGCATTCAGGGCATTGGCTGCGCCGAAGCGTCCTATCAGAGCGCCGTCGCCTATGCGCGTGAGCGGGTTCAGAGTCGCGCGCCGACCGGTGCCATTGCTCCGGACAAAGTGGCTGACCCGATCATCGTCCACCCCGACGTGCGCCGCATGCTGCTGAGCATGAAAGCCATGACCGAAGGCGGCCGTGCGTTCGCCAGCTATGTCGGCCAGCAACTCGATCTGGCGAAGTTTTCCGATGACGTCCAGGAACGAGACAACGCGCAAACCCTGGTTGCGCTGCTGACGCCGGTGGCCAAGGCGTTCTTCACCGACACCGGCCTGGAAAGCTGCATCAACGGCCAGCAGGTGTTCGGCGGTCATGGCTACATCCGCGAATGGGGCCAGGAACAATTGGTCCGCGACGTGCGCATCGCGCAGATCTACGAAGGCACCAACGGCATTCAGGCCCTGGACTTGCTCGGACGCAAGGTGCTCGCCGACAAGGGCTTCGCGCTGCGCCAGTTCACCGCTGAGATCCGTCATTTCGCCCATCAGCCTGACGCGCCCTACTGCACTCAACTGTTCGATGCCGTGCAGCGTCTGGAAGACCTGAGCGACTGGCTGCAGGATCGGGCCGCGACCAATCGCAACGAAGTCGGCGCCGCGTCGGTGGAGTATTTGCACCTGTTCGGTTACGTCGCCTACGCCTGGCTTTGGGCACGCATGGCACAGGTTGCCAAGCAAAAGCTGCCCGAAGACCAAGGGTTTTATGGCGCGAAAATCGCCACCGCCGACTTCTATATCCACCGCCTGCTACCGCGCATTTTGAGCCTGGAGCAATCCATCCGCGCGGGCAGTGCCTCGTTGTTTGGCCTGAGCGCCGAACAGTTCTAACGATTGAACCGCACGCGGCGTCACGCTCCTCTCTTTTTGGCGTTCGCGTTTTTTTATCGATAAGCCCTCGCCCACCTGGCGAGGGCCGCGGGACCTGTCTTTCCATAATAAAAACAAAGGGGCTTCACCATGGACCGCAACACCCGCACCCTCGCTACCCGACTGTTGCTGGCCGGCGGCGTCATCAGCCTCTCGGCCCCCGCCGCCGCTGACTTTGTCAAAGACAGCAAGGCCAGCCTTGAGCTGCGCAACTTCTATTTCAACCGTGACTATCGCCAGGACAACGCCGCCCAATCCAAACAAGAGGAATGGGCGCAGGGGTTCCTGCTGCGCTACGAATCGGGATACACCGACGGGTTGATCGGTGTCGGCTTCGATGCCATCGGCCTGCTCGGCGTCAAGCTCGATTCCAGCCCTGATCGCGCAGGTTCCGGCCTGCTTAAACGCCACCGTGACACGAGCAAAGGGGCGCAGGACGAGTACGGCGAACTGGGCCTGACCGCCAAAGTGCGCGCCTCAAAAAGCACACTGAAACTCGGCACGCTGCTGCCGAAACTGCCGACGGTACTGGCCAACGATTCACGGCTGTTGCCACAAACCTTCAAGGGCGGTCAGTTGACCTCGCTGGAACTCGAAGGCCTGACCGTGGATGCCGGGCGACTGACGCAAGTCAATCAGCGCGACTCCTCGGACTACGAGGACATGGGCATCACCCGTACCGGCGCCAAGGGCATCACCACGCGTCATCTCGACAGCGACAGCTTCGATTTCGCCAGCCTGAACTACAAATGGACCAGCAACCTCGCCACCGGCTACAGCTACGGCCACCTCGACAACTTCTACAGCCAGCACCTGGTCAACCTGACCTACGTCTTGCCAGTCACCACCGGCCAGTCGCTGAAGACCGATCTGCGCTTCGCCCGCTCCACGGACGATGGCGGCAGTAATGTCGATAACAATGCGATTGGCGCGATGTTCACCTACAACCTCGGCGGGCATGCGGTGGGCCTGGGTTATCAAGGCATGAGCGGCGACACCGGCTACGCCTACGTCAACGGCACCGATGCCTTCCTGGTGAACTTCGTGCAGATCGGCGACTTCGCCAGCAAGGACGAACAGTCCTGGCAGGCGCGCTACGACTACAACTTTGCGGCCATCGGCATTCCGGGCCTGACCTTCATGACTCGTTACCTCACCGGTGACAACATCGATCTGGGCGGCAATCGCCCCGAAGGCAAGGAATGGGAACGTGATACCGACATTGGTTATGTGGTGCAGAGCGGGCCGTTGAAGAATGTCGGGGTGAAGTGGCGCAACGCGACGGTGCGCTCGACCCACT
This sequence comes from Pseudomonas sp. ES4, assembly GCF_050586665.1. Taxonomy (NCBI): domain Bacteria; kingdom Pseudomonadati; phylum Pseudomonadota; class Gammaproteobacteria; order Pseudomonadales; family Pseudomonadaceae; genus Pseudomonas; species Pseudomonas sp. ES4. The sequence goes on from NZ_JBOBDO010000028.1 coordinate 25,042, forward strand.
TCGGCAGCGACCTGGATGAAAACCGGTTGATCGTCAGCTACACCTTGCCGATCTGGTAAGCAAGCCCTCCTCCCCCGATCGTTCCCACGCTCTGCGTGGGAATGCAGCCCGGGACGCTCCGCGTCCCTACAGCGGACGCAGAGCGTCCATTGATGCATTCCCACGCGGAGTGGGAACGATCGGTACCCGCTAATCCGCGGCAGGGGCCAGAGTAGGTTAAGATGCCGGCAAACCAGGCCCGCCGCGAGACGCCCCCGCATGACTGACACCACCCCCCGCCTGATCAAGAAGTACCCCAATCGCCGACTGTATGACACCCACACCAGCAGTCATTTGACGCTGGCGGACATACGCCAGTTGGTGGTCGACAAAGTTGCCTTTCAGGTGGTCGATGCCAAGAGCGGCGAGGACCTGACCCGCAGCATCCTGCTGCAAGTGATCCTGGAAGCTGAAAGCGGCGGTGAGCCAATCTTCACTACCGAAATGCTGATGGGGATTATCCAGTTCTACGGCCCTTACCAGGGCGTACTCGGCAGCTATCTGGACAAGAGCATTCAAACCGTGATCGACATCCAGTCCCAGACCGGCGCACAGTCGTCCGAGGCCTGGAGCGACTTCATGCACCAGCAGGCGCCGGTGATGCAGGACCTGATGCGCCAATATGTCGACCAGTCAAAGGCGCTGTACCTGAACACCCAGAACCTGTTCGGCATGTTCGGCGGCAAGCCCGGAGCCGATGGCGGGACGAAAAAAAATGGCGATGGGGAATAAACCCATCGCCATTGGTGCTGCTTATCTAATGTGACTTACTTGTTACCGCTGGTAGCCTTGGCACTTGCTTCTGAAGCAGCTTTGGTGGCCGTGGCAGTCGCTGCGTCGAAACTGGTCTGAGCCACATCGGCAGCCTGTTTTACGGCTTTCTGTGCGCTTTCGAACACAGTACCGGCGTTCGCCAGGCTCGACTTGAACGCGGCCACAACAGGCTCGGAGCCGGCAGGTGCATTCTTGCTGATGGTTTCAACGAACTCTTGCACCTGTTGGGTGCCCGCTTCGACCTGGCTTGAGGTCAATTTGGCGATGTCCGACTGAGTACCGACGATCAGTGCTTGAACCTGGCGATTGAACTCGGCCAGACGTTCGGTCTGCGCACTCGGCTGGGTGAAAGAAGCCTGCAGCTCGGCGAAACCTTGTGGATCACGCACGGCCAGCAACTTGCGAACGCCTTCGAAGTGCTCTTCTGTGGAGTCGCGCAGTGCCTTGAACTGCAACTGGCTGAGCTGTTCAACGCTGGCGAAGACTTTGCCGCTGATTTGCTGCAAAAGGTCGAGGTTGGCTTTCTGAGCGGTTTGCAGTTTTTCCGAATTGAAAAAAGACATGCTTGAATCTCCTGGTGCTGGAAGGCCCTGATGAGCCTGAGGACGCGATAGCGATCCGGCCAGTCATCGCGTTAGCCTTGATATTGCAGTGCACAAAACTATTTGGCAACGTGTATTTTTGTGCGGTGCAAAATAAACTTTGCTAATGCCCTCCTTATACGCTGTAAACTCCTGATCATCGAACGGCCAGGCCAGCCCTCTTTAACTTAAGGGGTCTGATGGGCCGGTTCCCATGCACAGCGTCAGGAGATCACGATGGGTCAGGAATTAAATATTGCGCTGCAAGATGAAGAGTTCTCCGAGCCCGCCGGCTTGTTCGAACACCTGAATCATCTGCAACGCCTCAATACCCGTAACGTCCTCGACGCCGTGCAGAAGCGCCAGGCAAAAACCTTCGCGCCTTTAAGCCTTGGGCAACTCCGACAGCCAACGCCTGCTGACTGGCAGGAATACTTCACGGACCTCGGCCAACGCAGCGTGTTGTTCTGGGACACCTTGCGTCAGCGCGGCGATAACACCTTGGCCCACGAACGCGCCGGGTATCCGCTGCTGCTCAAGTTCAATCATGAAACGCTGGTCGCCGGTGAAGACCTGCCCCGCCCGGTCAACTATTCGTTGTTGCAAATCCTCGGCGGTCCTGGACAACAGATCGACAGCAAGAAACAGCCGGTGATCATCATCGATCCCCGCGGCGGTCACGGCTCGGGCATCGGCGGTTTCAAACAGGATTCGGTGATCGGCGAAAGCCTGAGAGCCGGCCACCCCACCTACTTCATCTCCTTCAGTCACTCGCCCCGCCCAGGGCAAACCCTTGCTGATATCACCGACGCCCAAGCGCGGTTCATCGAAGTCGTCAGCGCCCGGCATCCAGACAGCGCCAAACCAGTCGTCATTGGTAATTGCCAGGCGGGCTGGGCGTTAATGGGCCTCGCGGCCACCCGGCCGGAGCTGCCGGGGCTGATCATCGTCAACGGTGCGCCGTTGTCATACTGGGCCGGCGTCAATGGCCGCAATCCGATGCGCTACACCGGCGGTTTGCTGGGCGGTGGCTGGATGGCGCGGCTCGGTAGCGATCTGGGCAATGACCGTTTCGACGGCACCTGGCTAGTCAGCAATTTCGAAAACCTGGACCCGGCCAACACCTTTTGGGGCAAGTACTACCACCTGTTCAGCGAAGTCGACAGCGAGGCCGCACGCTTTCTGGACTTCGAACGCTGGTGGGGCAGCCCGACCCTGCTTAATGGCGAAGAGATCGAGATGATTGTCGACGACCTGTTCATCGGCAATCAGCTGTCCGGTGGTCTCGGGCGCAAGAGCAGCGGGCTTGATCTCAAACTGATCGAAGTGCCGGTGGTGGTGTTCTGCTCGTATGGTGACAACATCACCTCCCCGCAGCAGGCACTGGACTGGATCACCGACGTCTACCCCAGCGATCTCGCGTTGCAAAATGCCGGACGCACCATCGTTTACCTGCGACACGCGAGCATCGGTCACCTGGGCATCTTCGTGTCCGGTGACGTGGCGCGGCGTGAACACCGTGAATTGCTTGGTGCGGTCGACGCAATTAACGCACTGTCAGCCGGGCTGTATGAAATGCTGATCGACGACCTGCCGGAGCACTCGGCGACGCCATATGCCGTGCGTTTCGAGCGCCGGCGTATCGCCGACATCCATGGCGAAGTGAAGCCGCCCCGTGATGATGATCGCGAATTCGCCCTGGTGCAGCGCGCGTCCGCCATCAACAACAGCGTTTACGACGAATGCATACGTCCGTGGTTGCGCCAGCTGATCAACGAACCAAGCGCCGAAATGCTGCGCCGGGCGCATCCTTTCCATCAGCAACAAGTGGCCTGGAGCAGTTTGAACCCGGCGCTCTGGTGGCTGGCAGGCAGCGCCGCCCAAGTGAGCAAGGATCGTCACCCCGCCAGCCAGAACAACCCGTTGCTGGTCTGGCAGGAACTGTTTTCCAATCAGGTGCAGGATGCCTTGAACGGTTATCGCGACCTGCGTGATGCGGCTCAGGAAATGTGTTTCTACGGCGTGTATGGCGTACTCAACAGCCTCACTGGCAATGCTCCCGGGCGAAATCTTCAGGAACATGCCGAGCAGCACGACAAGGTGTTGATCGAGCGTTTGCAGGATGCCCTGCCCCTCGGCGGCCTGATGGAAGCCTTGATACGGATCCTGTTCCTGCTGGGCCGCGACAGCGACGAGCCGGGCAAGGAAAGTGTCGAAAAATTGATCCTGCAACTGCAAGTGTTGCTTCAGGACTACAGTGCCGAGCCGCTTGATTTGCGCGAAACCCTGCGCCTGCAAAAACTGCTGGTCGCCACCCATCCGCAAGAAAGCCTGCACAGCCTGCCCTTGATGCTTGCCGAGGTCGAAGAACGCCAGCAAGTACTCGCGGCCGTCGCCAACTTGCTGCCGGAACTGCTGACCAAAGGCGCAGACAACCTCTTCTGGCGTGAACTGCACACGCTGCTCGAGGTGCCAATGCCTGGTTTCAGCCTGACTCAACCACCCGGTGAAGCCGATGCCAGCGTAGAGAAAGTGCCGGTGGTTACCCCTGAGCCGATCAAGCAGAAAGCCCCAGTGGCAACCCCGGAGCCAATCAAGCAGATCACCCCGCTGGAAATCCCCAAGCCAATCAAACAGAAAACCCCGGTCGTCATCCCCGAGCCAATCAAGCGGAAAATACCCGCAGTGACCCCAGACCCCATCGCCAAGGTTGCCAGTCCAGCGCGCCAACCTGCCAAGGGCAAGAAAGGCGTGAAAAAACCTCCGGTGAAATAACGTTGAGCACCGAGGAAGACCGCGTCAGACCGACGCGGCTTCCTTGATTTCAAACGATTCATCGGCCCGATACTGACCGGGCGTCATGCCAAACCAGCGGCTACAGGCTTTGTTGAAACTGCTGTGATCATGAAAACCAAGGAGATACGCGACATGCTTCATGTTGAAGTGAGAATGGCGCAGGTAGAAATCGGCGAGTTGCCGGCGAACATCGTTCTGCACGTCCTTGAATTGCGTCCCTTCCTTTTCCAGCGCGCGTTGCAGCGTCCGCTTGCTGATGTTCAATGCCGCCGCGATCGACTCCATGTCGCACTGCCCCTGGCCCTGGCTCAAGCGCTCGGTAATCAATGCGCGAATCCTGCTGACAATGCAAAAACCAAACAGCAGGTCCAGTTGAGCCTCGGCAAAACTGTCATGCAGCACCGCCAATGTTTCATTGGCCATGCTCAACGGACGCATCAGTTCCTGACCATCAAACAAAATGCTGTCGAAAGGCGCGTCGAAATGCAGGTCGCAGCCAAACAGCCGACGATGCTCGGTGGTGTCTTCAGGTTCGGGATAGGTGAATCCCACGCTCAAGGGTTGCGGTGCGTTGCCGCCCGCCAGCTTACGACAGAAGCCCAGCAATGAAGCCAGCGCTGCATCGGTGTATTGGCGAGGTTTGACCGAACCTTTTTGTTGATGATCGAAGCCGGAAAGCCGGTAGTTCTGCTGTTCCGATGTAAAGAAAAGGCTGAAGCCGGTACCAATCAACGGACTGAAACGGACCAGTCGTTCAAGGGCTTTTTTCAGATTCAGACTGGACATCATGGTGTAGCCGACGATCTGAAAGCTGCCGGGATGGAAACTTCCATAGGCCTTCAAGCCGATGTCTGGATCACCCGAGGCCCGAGCGGCCAGATCCCATAGTCGATAGATTGCCCTTCGCTCGCAAAACGCTCCTGGCTTGTTCGCAAGCTTCATGTCTAGTTCAGCCTCCTGGCACAGACTGGCAACATCCAGTCCTTGAGCCAAGAGCGTATTTACCAACACGCTGGCATAGCCTGAACTCATTCTATACATGGCGTCCTCAATGACCTGTGGAACCGAACATCCTGTCCGGAGCCATAACTGATCTGCGATGAATCAAAACTCTAACGGGTTGTTTCGTTGCCAATATTGATCCCAGTATAGGTACTCCTCACTTTTAGCCAGTATTTCAGGCCGGTCGTCGCCTTGTAGCAGTGGCCGATGAGCGACGAGACGACGACAGAAAGTTCCGTTGCGCTTCGGGCATGGCACCGTTGGACACCAGACCGTCACCTCTCAACACTTCCGCACACCCCGCCAATACCGAACAATCCCCCATCTTGCAGCGCAAAATACAAAAAGGAAGAGTGCATATGAAGTCGCTTGGTCGTATTGCGTTGGTCACGGGTGGTATGGGTGGGATTGGCACTGCGATTAGCCAGCGCCTGTACAAGGAAGGATTCAAGGTCATCGTGGGCTGCAGCTCCGATTCCCCCCGCAAGAAAGAATGGATGGCGAGCCAACAGGAGGCGGGTTATCAATTCGAATGCATCTATGGCGACATCACCGATTGGGAATCAACGCGCAAAGCGTTCGAAATGGCACGTGAGCAATTCGGTCCGATCGATGTATTGGTCAACAACGCCGGGATCACGCGTGATGCGTCCTTTCGCAAGCTGACGCCCGAAGACTGGAACGCGGTCATCGGCACCAACCTCAGCGGCCTGTTCAACACCACCAAACAGGTGATTGAAGGGATGTTGACCAAGGGTTGGGGACGGGTCATCAACATCTCCTCGATCAACGGTCAGCGCGGCCAGTTCGGCCAGACCAACTACAGCGCGGCCAAGGCCGGCATCCATGGTTTCACCATGGCCCTGGCGCGGGAAGTATCCGGCAAGGGCGTGACCGTCAATACCGTTTCCCCAGGCTACATCCAGACCAGCATGACCGCGGCCATTCGCCAGGACATTCTCGACACCATGATCGCGGCCACACCGGTCGGGCGTCTCGGCCAACCAGAAGAAATCGCCTCCATCGTGGCCTGGCTGGCTTCCGATGAATCGGCCTACAGCACCGGGGCCGACTTCTCGGTCAACGGCGGCATGAACATGCAATAGACCTGTCAGGGCATGGACGCCCTGCTTTCGCTCGACAACATCTTAATGAGGTCACGCATGAACGAAGTCGTAATCGTAGCCGCTACTCGTACCGCCATTGGCAGTTTTCAAGGTGCCTTGTCCGCGATTCCAGCCACCGAGCTGGGCGCGGCGGTCATTCGCCGTTTGCTGGAAGAGACCGGTCTGGACGGCTCGCAGATCGATGAAGTGATCCTCGGCCAGGTACTCACCGCAGGCTCGGGGCAAAACCCGGCACGCCAGACGGCGATCAAGGCCGGCCTGCCTCATACCACCCCTGCCCTGACCCTGAACAAGGTCTGCGGCTCGGGCCTCAAGGCGGTCCAGCTGGCGGTCCAGGCCATCCGTTGCGGCGACGCCGAACTCATCATTGCCGGCGGTCAGGAAAACATGAGCCTGGCGCCTTATGTTCTGCCCAAGGCCCGTACCGGTTTGCGCCTGGGTCATGCGCAACTGCAAGACAGCGTGATTCAGGACGGTTTGTGGGACGCCTTCAACGACTACCACATGGGCATCACCGCCGAGAACCTGGCACAAAAATACGAACTGAGTCGCGAAGACCAGGACGCTTTCGCCGCGGCCTCGCAACAGAAAGCCGCTGCGGCCATCGAAGCAGGCTACTTCAAGCGTGAAATCACCCCGATCCTGATCCCTCAGCGCAAGGGTGAGCCGCTGGTCTTCGATACTGATGAACAGCCGCGTCCGGGCAGCACCCTGCAAGCGCTGGGCAACCTCAAACCCGCGTTCCAGAAAACCGGCAGCGTGACCGCCGGTAACTCGTCGACTCTCAACGACGGCGCCGCCGTGCTATTGCTGGCCAGCGCCGCCAAGGCCCTGGCCCTCGGCTTGCCGGTACTGGCGCGGATCAAGGCTTACGCGAGCGCTGGCGTGGACCCCTCGATCATGGGGATCGGCCCGGTCCCGGCCACCCGCTTGGCATTGACCAAAGCCGGCTGGAGCCTGGACGACCTCGACCTGATCGAAGCCAATGAAGCGTTCGCCGCGCAATCACTGGCCGTCGGCAAGGAGCTGGGTTGGGACACCAGCAAAGTCAACGTCAACGGCGGCGCGATTGCCCTGGGTCATCCGATCGGCGCATCGGGTGCGCGAATCCTGGTGTCGCTGTTGCACGAGCTGATTCGTCGCGACGGCAAAAAAGGCTTGGCTACGTTGTGCATCGGTGGCGGCCAGGGCGTCAGCCTGGCCATCGAGCGCTAGAAGAAACACAGGACTGCTTGCTTGACTGCTAACGCGGCGCCGAAGTCCGGCGCCGCGGTTTTTTTCAGCCCGGTTTACTGATGTGGGCAAGGAGTTCCATGGACAATAACTCGCATACTTTCAACACCTTCTGGTCAGGCCAGGTTCCGTTCATTGCCTCCTTTGCAGTGCAACAGCTACGTCTCTGGGTCAGCACCAATCCGTGGTTTACCGGCCAGGACTACAACGCGTGGTTTGACCTGCCGCGCAGCACCCTGGACAGCCTTCAATCGGACTACCAACAGCAATGGGGCGCACTCGGCCAGCAACTGCTGACCGGTCAGCCATTCAGCTTCGAGGATCGGCGTTTTGCCAGCGGCAACTGGAGCCAGCCCCTGTTTGGCTCGCTCGCCGCGTTTTATCTGCTCAACGCCGGGTTCCTGCTCAAGCTGCTGGACAAGTTGGCGATCCCGGACAAAAAACCGCGCCAGCGCCTGCTCTATCTGGTGGAACAAGCCATCGCCGCCGGCGCGCCGAGCAATTTCCTGGCGAGTAATCCCGATGCGTTGCAACGTGTCGTCGATACCCAGGGCAGTAGCCTCCTCACCGGCCTGTTGCACCTGGCCAGCGACCTGCAAGAAGGCAAGATGCGCCAGTGCGACGCTGGTGCATTCAAAGTCGGTGTCGATCTCGCCAACACCCCTGGCGAAGTGGTGTTCGAGAACGAACTGTTCCAGCTGATTCAGTATTACCCGCAAAGCGAAACCCAATACCGGCGCCCGGTGTTTGTCGTGCCGCCGTCCATCAACAAGTACTACATTCTCGACTTGCGCCCGGACAACTCGATGGTTGCTCATCTGTTGAAACAAGGGCATCCGGTGTTTCTGATGTCGTGGCGCAACTTCGACCAGGAGCACGCCGCCACCACTTGGGATGACCTGATCGAAACCGGCATCATCAAAGGCCTGCAAGTGACCCGCGAGATTAGCGGCGAGCAACGGCCCAATTGTGTCGGCTTCTGCATTGGCGGCACCTTGTTGAGTTCGGCGCTGGCGGTCCTGGCGGCGCGCGGCGACCGCGAGATTGGCAGCGTGAGCCTGTTGACCACCTTCCTTGACTACCTCGATACCGGCCCTATCGACATTTTTGTCGACGAACAATTGGTGGCCTACCGCGAGCGCACCATCGGCGGCCAGGATGGGCCCATCGGCCTGTTCAAGGGCGAGGACATGGGCAATACCTTCTCGCTGCTGCGGCCCAACGACTTGTGGTGGAACTACAACGTCGACAAATACCTCAAGGGCCAGAAACCGATCCCCCTCGACCTGCTGTTCTGGAACAACGACAGCACCAACCTGCCGGGGCCGATGTATTGCTGGTATCTGCGCCACACCTATCTGCAGAACGACCTGAAATCCGGTGAGCTGGACTGTTGCGGGGTCAAGCTGGACCTGCGTGCCATCGATGCTCCGGCGTACATCCTCGCCACCCATGACGATCACATCGTGCCGTGGCGAAGCGCTTACGCCAGCACCGAGTTGCTTTCCGGGACCAAGCGTTTTGTGCTGGGCGCATCAGGGCATATCGCCGGGGTGATCAACCCGCCGGCCAAGGAAAAACGCCACTACTGGACCAACAACCGGGTCACCAAGAACCCGGAAACCTGGTTCAAGAACGCCCAGCAACATTCCGGTAGCTGGTGGAATGATTGGTTCGTCTGGCTGGCTGAACAGTCCGGCGAACGCCAGCCCTCGGTGCTGCACACCGGCAACGCGCAATACCCGGCAATCGAGTCGGCGCCGGGGCGTTATGTGATGCAGTGATCGATAAGCCCGCGCGATAACCACTATCGTGCGGGGGCTCTTTCTTCACCATCCCCGTAAAAACAGCACATACATTCAATATCCTCACGGCAATCCCGGCAACCATGTCCTCCTCACTCACACCGTAAGGACATTGTCATGGCCATCGCAAAAGCTGCTCCCGGCAAAACCCTGCTGACCCCGTCCGACCACACCCTGATCATGATCGATCACCAGTCGCAGATGTCCTTTGCGACCAAGTCAATTGACGCCGTCACCCTGCGCAACAACGCTGCACTTGTGGCCAAGGCCGCGCGGGGCTTCAAGGTCTCGACCATCCTGACCACCGTCGCCGAGAAGAGCTTTTCCGGGCCGATCTTCGACGAAATCAAGTCAGTGTTTCCGGAACACAATGTCATCGACCGTACCAGCATGAACACCTGGGAAGACGAGCGCATTGCCGTCGAAGTCAACGCGTTCGGCAAACAGAAAATCGTCCTCGCCGGTCTGTGGACCTCTGTGTGCATCGTGGGCCCGGCACTGTCGGCCATCGACCAGGGTTTCGAGGTTTACGTGATTGCCGATGCCTGTGGCGACGTCAGCACCGAAGCCCATGAAATGGCGATGCAGCGCATGATCCAGATCGGTGCCCGCCCAATGACCTCGCTGCAATACCTGCTTGAACTCCAGCGCGACTGGGCACGTACTGAAACCTATGACGAAACGGTGAAAACCTCGATTGCGAACGGAGGTTCCTACGGTCTTGGCCTGATCTACGCCAAAACCATGTTCGGTGCTTCGGAAGGCCATTAAGCGGTTTTCCTATAAAAAGCGAGTGACTGCGGACATTCCGCAGTCACTGCTGCCGGTGATTGACCGATGAAGTTTGGTAAGCGAGACCTTTGCGTCAGGTTCCCCATCTGGTTATCGGTGCTCTTCGCCGGTACCGCCGGGACAGCCATGGCTGATGAATTTGCACAAGGGTTTATGGACAGAGCGACGCTTGAGGTGCTCAGCCGAAATTTCTACCTCAACAGTGAAGACCAATCCCCCTCACCTGGAGACAAACGCTCCAAAAAAGAGTGGGCTCAAGGATTTATCAGCGCTTTTGAATCCGGTTTCACACCTGGCACGCTTGGGTTTGGTCTCGACGCCCATGCCTTTGTGGGGCTGAAGCTGGATGGCGGCAAAGGACATTCCGGGACGGGATTGTTGCCCGTGGATGATGACGGTCGTAGCGAAGACAACTATTCCAGTGGTGGCGGCGCGCTGAAAATCAGAGCCTCCCGAACGACCTTGGCGTTCGGTGAAATGATGGTGGAAACCCCGGTATTCGACACCGCGGACAAGCGTCTGCAACCGGAGTACGCCACAGGATTACTGCTAAACAGCCACGAAATTGAAGGCGTCAATCTGGTTGCCGGTCATTTCACCGCGTTCAAGAACCAGGACAGTTCTTCGGGCAAGGGCAACTTCTACGGCTACGGCGCCAACACCGAGGCCGGAGGCATTACGTTTCTCGGCACCGACCTGTTCACCCAACGTCCAGTCGGCGGCGCGCTCTATGCCTCAGAACTCAGCGACACCTGGCATCAGTACTACGCCAACCTGCACCTGAAGCAGCCTGGGGTATTCCTCGACGCCAATCTCTACCACACGCAGGACGCCGGCAAAGCGCTGGCTGGTGCCATCGACAACACCGCGTTCAGCCTGTCGGGCAAGTACACCGTCGATGCGCATGCCTTCACCCTGGCCTATCAAAAAATCAATGGCGACACGCCGTTCGATTTTGTCGGTGGAGACTCGATCTACCTGGCCAACTCGATCAAATACGCCGACTTCAACGGCGCCCATGAACGCTCATGGCAAGCACGCTACGACCTCGATTTGAGCGCTTTCGGGATTCCCGGCCTGAACTTCATGACGCGTTACGTCATGGGCAGCCAAATCGACGGCACCCATGCGCCCAAGGGCGGCGCCTACAACCTTTTCGATGACTCAGTCGATGAATACGTGCCTCAACAAGGCGATGGCGGACGGCATTGGGAACGCGACATAGACCTGCGTTACATCGTGCAGTCCGGCGCGGCCAAAGGACTGTCCGTGCAGCTGTCCCATGTTTCGCATCGAGCCAACACAGCCCAGGCGGGGGATGATATCGATAGGGTTTATGTGGTCATCCAGTACCCGCTGAGCTTCGGGCATCTCTGATGGGGAAAATGGCGGAAGGCAGCCGGAGTCGAACCTGCCCGGGAACGGATGCCGTCCCCAACCGGGTTTGAAGCCCGGCCGCGCCACCGGGCGCGATTGCCTTCCTTGAAATCAGTGATCGGTGCGTTGGGCCAGGGCATTGTCGAGGCGCAGATGGCGCTTGTCGCCAAACCGTCGCGTCAGGCCGATCCGGTCGAAGTATTCGAGAATCTGGATGCTACGCTTGCGACCCAGGCCCACGGCATCACGAAACGCCGTGACCTGAATCACCGGGTTTTGCGCGGCCAGTTGCACAAGCATAGCCGCCAAACGGCGGATCATCGTGTCGGTGTAGAACAGGTCGCGGACGACTTGATGCAGCAATCCCAACCTGGCCATCTTGCACAACAGCAAGCGCACGGCCGCCTCCTCATGGCCAAGATCGCGCACCCATGGCGGATCAAAACCAGCCTGTTCGAACAACGGTTGCAAGTGCTGCCACAGGGCTTCGTCGGCTTCGCTCAAACGCACTTGATGGTCAGGCAAATGCAACCAGGGTCCGCTGGCGGCAAGGGCACCGCTGGCGAGTAATTCGTCGAGCAGGCTGATGAACGTCGGACGCTCCAGCGCTGTGCCGCTGAACCGCCGCAGGCGATCCCGGTCCGGGCCCATTTGATCCGGTTCCAGTTGATGAAAACGGGCGAGGTGGTCCAGCAACGGCGCTTTCAGCGCGTCCCAGCGGGCCGCACTGAACAGCAACGGGCCTTGGCGGGTGTCGATCAGGCGCACGTCATCGGGCAAAACCCAGGTGTTGCGGGGGCGGTTGAACTGACGCTCCAGACGCCGCGGGTCGAACCCGGTGTCGCTGTTGGCCAATAACGCCGGCAGGATCTCCTCCAACGCATTGCCTGTGGCGAGGGCGTGTAACTGCGCCAACCGTTCGGGGCTGCGGCGTTGTCGGGTCGGTGCAAACGGGTCGAGCACCCGCGCGCCGCCAAGGGTGCGTTGGGCGCTCTGGTCCCGCAGGATCAATGGATCGCCCTTCACGACCTGTACCGGCGCGTTCAACAGCAGCTGCGCGAACATCCGTTCACCCGGCATGAGACGGGTGCCTTCCAGCAATGCCACCCGGCTGGTGACATCCTGAGTTCCCACGTGAACATGCACAGGCTGAAAATGCTCGAAGGCTTTGGGTTCGCTGGCCAACAATTGCAGCTCGATATCCACTCGCTGGGTCGGCGCGTACAGCCACTCGGCCGACAGCCATTGACCGCGATGGATCTGCTCCAGGGCCAAGCGTTCGCCACTCAGGTTCAACGCGACGCGCTGTCCGGCCATTGCGATCTCGGCCGCCCGATTCTGCGCATGCAGCCCGCGCACGCGAACGGGTTTGCCCAGCGGGCCGAGCATCAGCGTATCGCCCACGGCCACCACGCCAGACAACGCAGTGCCGGTCACCACGATACCGACGCCGGCGACGCTGAAGGCACGATCGATCGCCAGGTGAAAACCGCCAAGGGTGCTGCGTTGAAGCACTTCACGTTGCGCCGCGAGCAGGGCCTGTCGCAGCGTCTCGATGCCCTCCCCGGTCACACTCGACAGCGCAATCTGCGGCGCGTCGGCATAAGGCCCCGGTGCCAGCAATGTCTGGACCTGATCGCGAACGGCTTGCACTCTGGACGGTTCGACCCGGTCGCATTTGCTGATCGCCACCAGCGCCCGAGGGATGCCCAGCAGTTCAACGATGGCCAGGTGTTCGCGGGTCTGCGGCATGACGCCATCGTCGGCCGCGACCACCAGCAACACCAGATCAATGCCCTGGGCCCCCGCCAGCATGTTGTGGGTGAAGCGCTCATGACCGGGCACGTCGATAAAACCGGTCAGGGGCGCATGGGGTTCCAGCGCTGCGTAGAGGTAGCCGAGGTCGATGGTCATGCCGCGTTCACGCTCTTCCCGACGCCGGTCGCCGAGCAGGCCGGTCAGTGCCTGGAGCAAGGCCGTCTTGCCGTGGTCGATGTGCCCTGCGGTGCCGACGATCACGCTAGGGTGCCTGCAATCTGATCGAGTTGCGCCAGCCACGCTGGCTCATCGTCCAGTTGCCGCAAATCCAGCCACAACGCATCGTCATCAATGCGCCCGAGCACTGGAATCGGCAACGCACGCAGGACAGCTTCCAGGCCATGCAGCTGCCGTCCACGAAGACGTTTGGAGACGTGCGGTCGCAGGCATAACGCGGCACTGGGCAATCGCGCCACCGGTTGGCTGCCGCTGCCGATCATCCCCAGCGCCGGGACTGCGCGGACGCTCCAGCCGTCGCCCAAGGCTTTGGCCAGCGAAGGTTGCAGACGCTCAGCCTGGGCGAGGATGTCCGCCTGCGGTCGGGTCAACAGGCGCAAACTCGGCAGCCGCTCAGCCAGACGATCAGGGTCGCGGTACAAGCCCAACACCGCTTCGAGGGCAGCGAGGGTCAGTTTGTCGACCCGCAAGGCGCGTTTGAGTGGGTTCTTCTTGATCTTCGCAATCAAGTCTTTGCGGCCGACAATCAACCCGGCCTGGGGGCCACCCAGCAGTTTGTCGCCGCTGAAGGTGACGATGTCAGCGCCATCGCTCAGCGCCTGGCGCACCGTGGGTTCGGCGGGCAAGCCCCAGCGCGTCAGGTCCAGCAGGCTGCCGCTGCCGAGGTCTTCAAGCAATGGCAAACCGTGTTGATGCGCGAGTAGCGCCAACTCGGCGGTCGGCACCCGCGCGGTGAAGCCTTCGATGTTGTAGTTGCTCGCATGGACGCGCATCAGCAAACCGCTACGTGGGCCAATGGCCGCCTCGTAATCCCGGGCATGAGTGCGATTGGTGGTGCCGACTTCGTGGAGCCTGATCCCCGCCCTGGCCATGATGTCGGGAATGCGGAAGGCGCCACCGATTTCGATCAATTCGCCCCGGGAAATGATGCCTTCCTTGCGCGCGCCCAGACTGTTGAGCGCCAGCAACACCGCAGCGGCGTTGTTGTTGACCACCGTCACCGCCTCGGCGCCGGTCAGCTCGCGGATCAAGCCTTCGATCAGGTCATCACGGTCGCCGCGCTGGCCGCTGTTCAGATCGAATTCCAGGTTAAGCGGATAGCGGGCCGCCCTTTGCACCGCTTCGATGGCTTCCTCCGGCAACAACGCTCGCCCCAGATTGGTGTGCAGCACCGTGCCGGTGAGGTTGAACACCCGGCGCACATTGCTGCGATGCTGAAAGGCCAAGCGTTCACCCGCCCTGCCCGCCAACGCTTCAGGCGCGATTTCAATGGCGTCGAGTTGCCCTGAAAGCACCGGCTCACGCAAGTCATCGAACAATTGCCGCAGGCTGGCCAGCAGGGCGTCACGCCCGTAACGCTCGGCCAATGGCTGACAGGCGCGATGACGCAGCAAGCTGTCGATAGAAGGCAGCCGCAGGGTTGAGCTGGCGGATCTGGAAGACATCAGGCGCTCCCGCAAACGTTGACCGTCGCGCCTGAGTGTAGCTGCTGGGCTCGGAGGGATAGCTTAAAGGGATAGCTCAGTCACCTCCCGGCGCCAGCAACAGATTAGGCGCCGGACGCTGGTAGCCTTCCTGCTCCAGGCGCATGTCCAGCAACAGGCTGGTCAGGTCCGTGGAGAGCGCTTCGGCCTCGGCGTCGTTTTCCAGGTAAAGCAGTTTCAGGTAGCTGCGGCAGCCGGGGCAGACCTCCGCGCGAATGGGTGCCTGATTGGCAGCGTGGCGGTCGTCATCGAGGCTGACGTATTCAAGGCCTTTGCTTTGTTCGCAATACACGCATTTGACCCGCACCACATGCCATTCGCAGGCACACAGCGAGCACACCAGATACCGCAAGCCGTTGTACTTGCCGCGGTGGCGAATCACCCCGGCCATGGCTGGCGAACCGCAGGCCGGGCACTGACTGAGGCTGTCACCGGGTTTCAACGCAAGGTCCGGCGTGCTCAGCAACCAATGACTCCAGGCTACTTGCAACGCCGCGCCGAGAAACGGCACCACGGCGGCGGGCAGCAAGGTGAACTGGCCGCTGACCAGCGCAATCGCCCAGGCCTTGCGCTGCCCGACGTTGGCGCTGCGCAACATCGCCACGGCTTTTTCCACGGCAGGTTGCGGCGGTGGCTGGTAACGCTGCAACAGGGCTTCGAGGTAAGGCAGCCAATGGTCTTCGCGCACCAGGCTGTCGGCAGCGAACGGCGGCAAGCCGTGTTGCTGGCACACGCGCCTACGTTCGGGATCGGGCATGGCGGTGACGGGCGGCTCGTCCAGCAGCCCCTGCTGCACGTGGCACAGGCCGGTCACCAGCCGCAGGTAATCGGCCAGCGGATGGCCGTCGACCAGACGCTCCAGGCGCAAGGCGCGCAAAGTGAACAAATTGTTCGGTGGCAGGTGCAGAAACGGCGGCGAGCTCGCCGCCGCTTCGATCTCGCCAGGCTCAAGAATCGTCGCCAAGGGGTTATCCTTTTTTGCTGATCGGCCGGTCGGGGTGCTCGTCGCGGGTCACTTCGCGGTACCAGAGTTCATGGTGTCTCCTCGCCCAGGCGCGGCTGACCCAGCCATGCGTCATGGCGCTGACCGACCCCCTGATCCAGATGCCGGCATAGATGTGAACGATGATGCTCAGCACCAGGATCAAACCGGCCAACGCATGCAGCAGCATGGCCCAACGAATGCTGGTGATGCCGAAGTACTCGCTGAAATACTCGCGCCAGATCACCAAGCCGCTGAACAACAGCACCAGCATGCACATCAGCAAGATCCAGAACAGCAGCTTCTGCCCCGGGTTGTATTTGCCGATCGCGGGCACGCCCTCTTCTTCGTTGCGGATCACCCGCCCGACACGTCGCAGCCACAAGCGATCGTTGGTGATAAAAATGTTCGCCCGGAAAAATTGAATCACCAAGCCCAGGAACAGGACGAACATCACCACGCCCATGAACGGGTGCAGAATGCGCGTCCACGGGCCGCCGCCAAACAGGTTGCTCAGCCAGAACAGCGCCGGGTGGAACAACGCCAGCCCCGACAGTGCCGCCATCAAGAAGAAAATCGCCACCAGCCAGTGATTGGTGCGCTGGTTCGAGGTGTAGCGCAGGATCTGTCTGCGGATCATGGTCTGTCCTCCTCGCGCGGATCAAAGGTATGTACCGACGGATCGACTTCATGCACCGCAGGGTCAACAGTGGTCGGCAGTTCGTCCTCCTCGACCAATTGCGGCCCGACCCGCACGTAGTGGAAGAACCCGGCCAGCACGGCCAAGCCCATAGCCAGCAATCCCAAGGGTTTGCTCACGCCTTTCCACAGGTCCACCAGCGGACTGATGGTCGGAGCGCTCGGCAGGCCGGCATACAACTTCGGTGTGTCGGCGTGGTGCAACACGTACATGACGTGGGTGCCGCCGACACCTTCGGGGTCATACAGGCCAGCATTGTCGAAGCCACGACTCTTGAGGTCGACGATCCTTTCGGCCGCATGATCTTTCATGTCTTCCTTGGTGCCGAACACAATGGCGCCCGTCGGGCAGGTTTTGACGCAGGCCGGCTCCAGCCCCACCGCCACGCGGTCCGAGCACAATGTGCATTTGTAGGCCTTGTGATCCTTTTGCGAGATTCGCGGGATATCGAACGGGCAACCGGTGATGCAATACCCGCAGCCGATGCAATGGTCCTGGTCGAAATCGACGATGCCATTGGCGTGCTTGATGATCGCCCCCGGACTCGGGCACGCGGCCAGGCAACCGGGCTCGGCGCAGTGCATACAGCCGTCCTTGCGAATCAACCACTCCAGATTGCCGGCGGCGGTTTCGTGTTCGGTGAAGCGCATCAAAGTCCAGGTATCTGCGCTCAGGTCCCGGGGGTTGTCGTAGGTGCCGAGGTTGTGACCGACCTCGTCGCGCAGTTCGTTCCATTCCGAGCAGGCGACCTGACACGCCTTGCAGCCGATGCACTTGGTGGTGTCGATCAGCTTGGCCACTTCCTCCTGGTTGCGCACCGAGGACGGGACGGTCGTGGTGGCCGAACGGGCGATGATGTCTTGGCTGGCCATTTAGACTTTCTCCACGTTGACCAGGAATGACTTGGATTCCGGGGTCTGAGTGTTGCCATCGCCGAGGAACGGCACCAGGGTGTTGGTCAGGTAACCGTGGCGCGTGAGCCCGGTAAAACCCCAGTGCAGCGGGATACCGATCTGATGCACCACCTGATTGTTGACCTGCAGCGGACGAATCCGCTTGGTCACCACCGCCACCGCTTCTATGTGCCCACGCTTGCAACTGACACGAACCCGGTCGCCAGCGACGATGCCTTTTTCCTTGGCCAGCACTTCACCGATCTCGACGAACTGCTCGGGTTGGGAAATCGCGTTGAGCTCGCAATGCTTGCTCCAGAAGTGGAAATGCTCGGTCAGCCGGTAGCTGGTCGCGGCATAGGGATAGTCCTTGGCTACGCCTAAGGTCTCCCAGACCGAATCGAAGATCCGCGCCGCTGGGTTGCTGGTGGCTTTCTTGTTTTGCGGGTGCAACGGGTTGATCCCGATCGGCGTTTCGAACGGTTCGTAGTGCTCGGGGAAAGGTCCTTCGTTCATCTTGTCGACGGCAAAGAACCGCGCCACGCCTTCGGGGTTCATGATGAACGGATTCATCCCGGCTTCCGGTGGCGAGTCGGACTTGAAGTCAGCCACATCGGTACCACCCCAGGATTTACCGTTCCACCACACCAGGCGTTTTTTCTCGTCCCACGGCTTGCCTTGCGGGTCGCACGAAGCGCGGTTGTAGAGAATCCGCCGATTCGCCGGCCAGGCCCAGGCCCAGCCCTGGTGTTGCTTCATGCCATACGGATCGCTGTTGTCGCGCCGGGCCATCTGGTTACCCGCCTCTGTCCAGCTGCCGCAGAAAATCCAGCAACCGGAAGCCGTGCTGCCGTCGTCCCTGAGCAGGCCGAAACCGGCCAGTTGCGCGTTGCCCTTGATCGTCGCGCCGCTAGCGTCGGTAAAGTCGGCGGTGGCATAGCCGTTGATTTCCTTGGCCAGCTCTTCCGGCGAGGGCTCTTCGGCGATTTTGTAGGGCCAGGACAGTTTGAGGATCGGCTCGGCATAAGCGCCGCCGTTGGCCTGGTAACGCTGACGCAGACGGATAAACAGCTCGCTCATGATCCGTATATCGGTGCGCGCTTCGCCTGGGCCGTCGGCGCCTTTCCAGTGCCATTGCAGCCAGCGGCTGCTGTTGACCAGCGAGCCGTCTTCTTCGGCGAAACAAGTGGTGGGCAGGCGAATCACTTCGGTCTGGATGCCGGCGGTTTCAACGTCGTTGTACGGCCCGACATTGCGCCAGAACTCCGAGGTCTCGGTGGCCAGCGGGTCCATCACCACCAGCCACTTGAGCTTGGCCAGCGCCGCCATTACCCGGTTTTTGTCGGGTAGCGCGGCGATGGGGTTGAAGCCCTGACACATGTAGCCGTTGACCTTGCCCTGGCTCATCAGGTCGAACACTTTGAGGATGTCGTAGTTCGGGATGTCGAGTTTCGGCAGATAGTCAAAAGCCCAGCGGTTTTCCAGCGTGGCGTTCGCGCCGTACCAGGCTTTCATCAGGCTGACGTGGAACTTGCCGTAGTTCTGCCAATAGGACAGTTGCCCCGGCCGCAACGGCAGTTGCGTGCGTTTGGTGATATAGGCGCTGTAATCCTGCTCCGCATCCTGCGGCAACGTCAGATAACCCGGCAGCGCATTTGACAGCAAGCCGAGGTCGGTCAGCCCTTGGATGTTGGAGTGCCCGCGCAAGGCATTGACGCCCCCGCCCGGCATGCCGACGTTGCCCAGCAGCAATTGCACCATGGCGGCGCTGCGAATGATCTGCGAACCGATCGAGTGCTGAGTCCAGCCCAGCGCGTAGAGAATCGTCATGGTCTTGCCCGGTTGCGAGCAAGTGGCGATTTCTTCCCAGATCTTCTGCATGGCATCGACGGGCATGCCACAAATCTGGCTCGCCAGTTCGATGGTGTAGCGGCTGTAATGGGTCTTCATCAATTGATAGACGCAACGCGGGTCGTGCAGGGTCGGGTCGACTTTGACAAAGCCGTCATCACCGATTTCATAACCCCAGCCAGACTTGTCCGTGTAGATGCGTTTGGCCGCGTCGTAGCCGCTGAAGATCCCGTCCTCGAAGCCAAACCCGGCTTTAACGATGAATGACACGTCGGTATAGGCGCGTACGTACTCGTGCTGGATTTTGTTTTCGGTCAGCAGGTAATTGATCAGCCCGCCCATGAAGGCGATGTCGGTGCCGGTGCGGATCGGCGCGTAATAGTCGGCCACCGAGGCGGTCCGGGTAAAACGCGGATCGACCACGATCAAGCGTGCCTTGTTGTGCGCCTTGGCTTCAGTCACCCATTTGAAGCCGCACGGGTGCGCTTCTGCTGCGTTGCCGCCCATCACCAGGATCAGATTCGCGTTACCGATATCGGTCCAGGTATTGGTCATGGCACCACGGCCGTACGTCGGGGCAAGACTTGCCACCGTCGGGCCGTGTCAGACACGCGCCTGGTTATCGAACCCCAGCATGCCGAGACTGCGAATGACTTTGTGGGTGATATAACCCGCTTCGTTGGACGACGCCGAGGCCGCGAGGAAACCGGTGGTCAGCCAGCGGTTCACCGTTTGGCCCTGGGTATTCTTCTCGATGAAGTTGGCGTCGCGGTCGGCCTTCATCAGGTCGGCAACGCGATTGAGCGCTTCATCCCAGGAGATGCGCGTCCACTCGGTGGTGCCGGGTTTGCGCACCTCTGGGTATTGCAGGCGGCCGGGGCTATGAATGAAATCCAGCAGGCCGGCACCTTTGGGGCACAAGGTGCCGCGATTGACCGGGTGGTCGGAATCGCCTTCGATGTGAATGATGTTTTGCGCGACGTTCTTCGCAGCATCGCCCTGGCTGTACATGATCAAGCCGCAGCCGACCGAGCAATACGGGCAGGTGTTGCGGGTTTCATGGGTGTGGGCAAGCTTGAAGTGGCGCACCTGCTCGGCGAAGGCAGTCGCGGGGGCCATGCCCAGCGCGCCGAGGCTCGAGCCCGCAAGGCCGATACCAGCGACCTTGAAGAACTGACGACGGTTGAGGTCCATCGTGCACTCCTGTCAGGTGGAGACCCGGTATTTTTGCCGGGTTTTTCTGGACAATCACGGTTGTGGCAGTCTGGCTGCCGACACTTGAAACTGTAGACAATGTTAGAACTGACTGTGTGAAAACCGACCATCGGGCAATCCCAAGGCGTAAGCCATCACACACCCTGTGGGAGTGAGCCTGCTCGCGATAGCGGAGTGTCAGTCACCATAGATGCTGACTGTTGTGACGCCATCGCGAGCAGGCTCGCTCCCACAGTGGCTTGGCGCTTATCATTGCCCCACGTTCAACCCCGCTTTTTATGAGACTGAGCATGACTTTCGATTTTGATCAGGTGTTCGACCGCCACAACACCGGCAGTACCAAATGGAGCCGTTACCCGGCCGACGTGTTGCCGATGTGGGTGGCCGACATGGACTTCTGCGCACCGCCGGTGATCATCCAGGCCCTGCAAAAACGTCTGGAACACCCGATGCTCGGCTACAGCGTGGCCCAGGATGACTTGCGCAATGCCATCGTCGCCGACCTCTGGAACAAGTACGCCTGGCGCGTATTGCCTGAGGAACTGATTTTCCTGCCGGGCGTGGAATCGGGGTTCAACATGGCGCTGAATGCGCTGGTGCAGCCGCAACAAAACGTTGTGGTGCAGGTCCCGAACTACCCGCCGCTGCGCCATGCGCCGGGGCACTGGGGGCTGAACAAGGTTGAACTCGAATTCGACGCGTTGGCGGACGGCACTTACGCCACGCCACTCGATGCCCTGAATCGGGCGCTGACCGGTGGCGGTGCGCTGCTGCTGAGCAACCCGCACAACCCGCTAGGCAAAGTCTTCCCGCGAGAAGAACTGCAAGCGGTTGCCAACATCTGTCTGGAACAGGACGCCTGGATCATCTCTGACGAGATTCATGCCGAGTTGTGTTTCGACGGGCGCGTGCACATTCCGACGGCTTCCCTGAACCCGGAAATCGCCAAGCGCACCATCACGCTGATGTCGGCGAGCAAGGCCTACAACATTGCCGGGCTGAAAACATCGTTCATGATCATTCAGGACTCGGCGTTGCGTGCAAAGGTCAACCACGCCCGCTGCGGCATGGTCGACAGCGTCAACCCGTTGGGCATGGAAGCGACGCGCGTCGCCTACAGCGAAGCCGGCCCTTGGCTGGCCGGGTTGAAGGCATATCTGCAAGGCAATCGGGATTATCTGGTGGACGCGGTCAACACCCGACTGCCGGGAGTGACCATGAATATCCCGCAAGGCACATACCTGGCGTGGCTCGATTGCTCGGCGCTGGGACTGGAGAGCCCGCAGCAGTTTTTCCTTGAACAGGCCAAGGTCGGTTTGAGCCCTGGCCTGGATTTCGGCGATGCCAACAAACAGTTCGTGCGCCTGAATTTCGGCTGCCCACGGTCGTTGCTGGAAGAAGGCATTGCGCGGATGGAACGCAGTTTGCTCAATCGCAAAGCCTGATGATGATCGTTCCTACGCTCCGCGTGGGAACGATCAGCGACAAGAGTGACATCCCGGAAATCCAACCGAACTCAAGGCAAAACACCAGGGTCAACCCTTTGACTCCTCTGCCTTGAGAACGGAGATTTCGCAATGACTTCCTATCCAAAACCACCCTTCCCTAAGCAAAGCCAGCCTGTCCCCGGTTCCCAAAATAAAATGGACCCGTACCCCGACTGTGGCGAACAAAGTTACAAGGGGTCAGGCCGACTGGACGGCAAGATCGCCCTGATCACCGGCGCCGACAGTGGCATCGGTCGCGCCGTCGCCATCGCCTTCGCCCGTGAAGGCGCGGATGTCGTCGTCGCCTACCTCAATGAACATGAAGACGCACAGGAAACCGCACGCTGGGTCGAACACGCCGGCCGGCAGTGTCTGTTATTGCCCGATGACCTGGCGCAGAAAGCCCAATGCCAGGCACTGGTGGACAAAACGGTCGAACGTTTTGGCCGAATCGATGTGCTGGTCAACAACGCCGCGTTCCAGATGAGCCACGAAAACCTCGAGGACATCCCGGACGAAGAATGGGTGATGACCTTCGACGTCAACATCACCGCTATTTTCAGGCTCTGTCAGGCCGCGTTGAAGCACATGAAACCCGGCAGTTCGATCATCAACACCAGTTCGTGTCAATTCCGACATGCCCAAACCGACCCTCCTGCCTTACGCCACGACCAAAGGCGCGATAGCCAACTTCACCGCTGGCCTGGCGCAGATGCTGGGGCCGAAGAACATTCGGGTGAACTGTGTGGCACCGGGGCCGATCTGGACACCGTTGATTGTCTCGACCATGCCCGCTGAAGAGGTTCAGGACTTCGGCGGTCAAACCCCGCTCGGACGGCCGGGCCAACCGGTGGAAGTGGCGCCGATTTATGTGTTGCTGGCATCGGATGAGGCCAGTTACATCACGGGGCAGCGGTACGGGATCACCGGCGGCAAGCCGATGCTTTGAATGCAGTACGTTGAGTTAGTGAGAACCCTGTGGCGAGGGAGCTTGCTCCCGCTGGGCTGCGTAGCGGCCCCAAAAATCTGGCAACGATCACCGATTTTGTGAGTGCTACGCCCTCAAGCGGGAGCAAGCTCCCTCGCCACAAAAAGCCAGGTATGGCCGCAATTCATTGCTCACGACGACTCTTGAGCAATCACCGATATCTTGCCGTTGCGCTCCAGGATCGCGAACTTGATCTGCTCAAGGGTTTCGATGCCCTGGCTCGAACGTGCCGCCTCCATGACGTCGGCCTCGATCAATCGCGCGTGACGCAGGCGTTTGTGCAGAATCTTGCCGTTCTCGACGATGATCGTCGGTCCGCCATCGATCAACTGCGATACCCATTGCGAGCGCTGTTTGAGCAACGACAGGCCGACGTCGATGACAATCAGCGTGACGATCACCAGCATCGAATTGGTCAGGGAAAAATCATCGCCCAGTAACGCCTGCTGAGTCGCCTCACCGATGATCATCAACAGCACAAAATCGAATGTCGTCAATTCGGCCAGGGAGCGTCTACCGGCAATCTTGAACAGCACCACCAGCGCCAGATATATCGCAGCCGCGCGCAATACCGAGTCCATAGGTCACCTAAGGAAAAATGAATTGATCGATGTTCACTGGCATGGCGCCAGGTGATGCAACGCGGCTGCGAAACAGTCCCAGCCCATCGCCGCGCAACGTCAGATAAAGGTTCGCCTGGCCCTGAGCGTCGGTTTGCACCCACATCCTCATGCCGTGCCCGGCACTGATGGCGCGCAGGGGTTGTGGTTGCACGGTTTCGATGTTGAAACCGTCCAGCAGCGCCCCGGTCAGTTCCAGCTCAACCGTGGCATTGGGCGCACCGCTCAGGCTGATCTGCATCGGATTGGTCGATCCGTGGCGGTGGAACCGCTCGTATTGCACCCGGACCTTGCCATCGTCGCCCTGAACGTCCCGGGTACTCAGCGGCCCGCGTGAAAACAGGCCGAGCAACGCCAGCAACACCACCAACGCCAGGAAGTACCAGCCCCAACGCTCGAATTGCCAGACCTTGACCTGATGCGCCATGTCTTCGCGCACGGGATAGTCGCGGCTGTGGTAATCGGTATGCCCGGATTCATCATTCATCGAGTGCGCCCTGCCCTTGCTCACCCGCCAATGCCCGTTGGTGGAAGTGCGGCAGCAACTTCAGCGCGTGCTCCGCGGCCAATAACTGCACCTCACTGCGTGTACCGGAAAACCGCACCTGTCGGCTGAAAACACACCGTCCCTGCCCGGTCTGATAGGCCCAGGCGAAACAAATGGTGCCAGCCGGGATGCCATCGACGTCTTCCGGCCCGAGGATGCCGGTGGTCGCCACCGCAACATTGGCCGTGCTGTCGCGCAACGCACCCACGGCCATTTCCTGAGCGACTTCACAACTGGTGAGATTGAATGTTTCGATCGTCTTCGGGCTGACGTGGAGCAAGCGCTGTTTCGCTTCGGTGGAATAGACCACGTACCCGCATTCGATCGACTCCCCGCTGTGCGGAACCTCAGCCAGCAGCGTGACGATTTTTCCGGCGGTACAAGACTCTGCGGTGGTCAGCAGCAAGTCGTTTTGACGCAAGTATTCGACCACGGATTGGCTGACGTTCATGGCACATCATCCAGAAAGGAGAGCTGCTCGGTTGACCTTGCGCGTTCGCAAACATTCCCTCTATCCGACCACGCCCGGCTTTGGGATAAAAAACTGAACCCCTGTCAAAACTCGCCCCTCAATACGTTTAGGGCCCCCTGCTACGGGCCGCTCCAGATCCGGAGGTCATCATGTCCGCACCTATCGTCAAGCTGTTCACCCAACCGAACTACGTATGGACGGATATCCGCAAGGAAGAGGAAGCGCATCCATGCCACTACCTCGCCCATTTATTGTTGCTCGCCATGATTCCCGCCGTGTGCCTGTTTATTGGCACCACCTACGTCGGCTGGAGCCTGGTCGAAAACGAACTCGTTAAGCTCAGCACCGCCAGCGCGCTACAGCTCTGCGTGTTGCTCTACGTGACCATCGTCGTCGGCGTGGCGTTGATGGGGCTGTTTATCCGCTGGATGTCGCGCACCTTCGACGCACGGCCGACCGTCAACCAATGCATCGGCTTTGCCGCTTACACCGTGACCCCGTACTTCCTCGCCGGCATTGCCGGTTTGTACCCCAGCCGCTGGCTGGCGATTGTGGTGCTGGGCGCAGCGTCGATCTATTCGACGTTTCTGCTGTTCGTCGGCTTGCCGACCTTTATGCATGAACGCAAGGAACAAGGCTTGCTGAACGCCGCTTGCGTCTGGGGCGTCGGCCTGCTGGTGCTGGTCACCCTCCTGGTCTCGATGATCCTGCTATGGTTCAACGTATTGACGCCTGAATACCTGCGCACGACCGTCGGTTGATGGCGGATCCCGCATCGCAGGCATGCACCCAACGAGTACCGAGCATGAGCTTCATTTTATGGGTGGCGGTGTTGGGTGCGGTGCTGCTGACGCTGGCACTGACCTCTTCGTACCTGCGCTGGATGCCGGTGACCACGTCGGCGGTGTGCCTGGTGCTGGGCGCCGCCATCGGTCCCGCGGGGCTGGGCCTGTTGAAACTGGACACCGAAGAGGCGTCCATCTGGATGGAGCACCTGACGGAAGTCGCGGTGCTGTTTTCATTGTTTGTCTGCGGTTTGAAGTTGCGCTTGCCGCTCAGGAACGAAAACTGGCGTATTGCCTACGGCCTGGCCGGCCCGGTCATGGTGTTGACGATTGCCGGGGTCAGCCTGTTGCTGCATTACGGCTTCGAATTGTCCTGGGGCGCGTCCGTGTTGATCGGCTCGATTCTGGCGCCCACCGACCCGGTACTCGCCGCCCTGGTGCAAGTCAACGACGCCCGGGATGACGACAGCGTGCGCTTCGGGCTGTCGGGTGAAGCCGGGCTCAATGACGGGATCGCCTTCCCGTTCGTTATCCTTGGCCTGCTGCTGGTGCAACACGACAGTAACCCCGGCTGGCTGAGCGACTGGGTGCTGAGCAGTCTGTTGTGGGCAGTCCCGGCCGGTTTGCTCACCGGCTACTGGATGGGCCGTGGCATTGGCCGCCTGACCTTATTCATGCGCATCAAAAATGACGACAGTACCCTTTCCCCGAACGATTACCTGGCCCTTGCCTTGATTGCCCTGGCGTATGTCGGGGCCGAGTGGATTCACGGTTATGGCTTCTTGTCGGTGTTCGCCGCCGGTCTGGGTTTGCGCCACGAAGAGGTCAAATCCACAGGCGACGACGAGCTTCCCGCCGAGCATCTGGTTCAGCCCGTGGTGGGACATCAGAACGTCGAGCCGCAACATGCGGTTCATGGTGATACCACAAGCCTTGAGGACAAGCAGGTCGCCGCGGGCATCATGATGGGCGACATGCTCGCCTTTGGCAGTCTGGTGGAACGGGCCATGGAAGTGTTTCTGGTGACGCTGCTCGGCGTGGTGTTGATGGCTCACTGGGATTGGCGTGCGTTGCCGATCGCTGGCGTGCTGTTTTGCCTGATACGCCCCCTGAGCGTCGTCGCCATGCCTTGGGGCCGTTTGCTCAACGGCCACCAGCGCATGCTGATTGGCTGGTTCGGCATACGCGGCATCGGCAGTCTGTATTACCTGTTTTATGCCGTGAATCATGGATTGGGCGATTCGATAGCAACGTTATGTATCGACCTGACGTTATCCGTGGTTGCGCTCAGCATTCTCTTCCACGGCATCAGTACTCAACCGATCCTGGCTCGGTATGAACGGCAAAAAAATCAACTTTTTTGATATGGCCGTGAATGTTTGCCGCGTGAGTTATCGAATTTCTTCGCTGATAAATTTGAAATCCTTGAGCAATCCCGCAGGTCACAACCTTAATCCCGCTCGGCTTTTGCACGGCGGGACGTGTCGGGTTCGGGTCCCTGCGGCATCGATCCCTATCAAATAGAACTTCGAAAAATCAGGTGCTGGTCATGGTTCACTATTCCACCTCCGATGAAATAAAGGCCTGCCGGGCTTTCGCCCTGGAACGTAATCATCAAATGTTTGAAGAGGCCCAGGCACTCAGCCGCAGCGCCTTCGCGTTACTGGAGGGCGGCGACATGGATGTGAACCAGTTCGATCGCTATCAGGCCTTGCGCAGAAAGGCCGACATGAAGTTCGAGGAGGCGATCGAGCACTTGCGGCTGCTCAACGAAAATTTCCCGCCGGTCTCGATATCCACGCAAAACGCTCATCGTTCGCTCCAGCAGCCGGAATCCATATCCTGAACTTGAAAAGCCCGGCACAGTCGCCGGGCTTTTTTTGACTGAAAAAACATCAATGTTCCACTGCGAACTGCATGAGTCAATTTCCGGACTCATGCAGGCTGCATGACCCCAGTTCGCCATCAGTCACTTCAACTTATTGTTTTATAAACACGTTATCGCACTGGCAAACCGGCACGACAAATGCTCAAGACCATGAGCGACTTTCGGCCTAGAGACCGTTCGCGCTCACCCCCTGACATGTGGAGAGACTCGACCATGAACGCCATAGACTTGTTGAAAGCTGACCATGAACGCGTAAAAGGCATCCTGACCCAATTAAGCGAATCCACCGAGCGTGGTGTTAAAAAACGCAGCGAATTGCTGGCCAAGCTGGAAATGGAGGTTGCCATCCATACCCGCCTCGAAGAAGAAGTCTTGTACCCGGCGTACAAGAAAGCCGGGGGCAAGGAGCAGGACGTCATGTATTACGAAGCCAAGGAAGAACACCGCACCGTAGATTCGCTGGTGCTGCCAGACTTGAAGGCCACCGACCCGACCACTCCGGAATTTGCCGGTCGGGTGAAAGTGATCAAGGAACTGCTGGAACATCACATTGAAGAAGAGGAAACCGAGATGTTTCCTCAGGCCAAGAAGCTGCTGGGCAAAGCCACCTTGGAAGAGTTGGGCGCGCAGATGGAAAGTTTGAAAGCGCAGTACAAGAAGGAAATGAGTGCAGCCCATCTGGCGGCTTGATGCACCGTCATGCTGTCTGGTTGATGGTTGATTACTCGCTTACCCATTGATCGTTCCCACTCTGCGTGGGAACGATCAGGAAAAAGCTGCGAACGCCCGCTTCTCATGCAACCAAACAGCGAGCACCCGAAATCACTTCATGGTCGAGGCGATGATTTCCACCAGATTGAGCTGGGTAAAGGGTTTGGACAGACGCGGCAGTCTGGTCGCAAAACCTTCCAGACGCTCGGCGTAACCGGTAGCAAGAATGATCGGCAGGTCCGGCTTTTTAGTGCGGATAGCTTGCGCCAGTTGTGCGCCGTTCATCTGCGGCATGGCCATGTCGGTGATGACCAGGTCGATCGCTGCTTCGGCGTCGAATACTTCCAGCGCTTGCGCCCCGGACGTCGCACTGACCACCCGATGCCCCAGGTCTTCGAGTAACAGGCAGGTACTGGTCAACACCAGGCTATCGTCATCCACCACCAACACGCATAGACGGGGCACCGGCGGTGCGGTCTCCTCGGCAACGGGCCTGGCAACCGAACCGGTCGTGGCGATGGGTATCCACAATTCGGCGACGGTGCCTATGCCCTTCTGGCTCTTGAGGACGAATCGCCCGCCCAATTGCTCGATGTAACCATGCACCATCGAAAGACCCAGCCCCGTGCCTTTGCCAATGCCTTTGGTCGTGAAGAACGGGTCCATTGCCGAACCGAGCGTGGTTTCATCCATGCCCTCCCCCGTATCGCTGACGCTCAGGCACACATACCGGCCTGGCAGCAGGGATAACTGCGGTTGATCCACGGTTTCTTCGGTCTTGGTACTGATGACGATTTTCCCGCCATGAGGCATCGCATCACGGGCATTGGTCACCAGGTTCAACACCGCCAGTTCAAGCTGATTGACATCCGCCAGGACCGGTTCGAGCTCTGGTGAAAAGCGGGTTTCGAGCACCACGGACGGCCCGAGCGAGCTGCGCAACAGGCCAATGATGCCTTGCACCAGCGCCGGGATCTCGACGGGTTCGGCTTTGAGTTCCTGACGCCTGGCAAACGCCAGCATGCGCTGGGTCAGGGAGACACCGCGCAAGGCGCCCTGGGTGGCATTGTCCACAAGCCGGGTAATTTTCGGATCCTCTCCCACTCGTTTGCGCACGATTTCCAGATTGCCGAGGATGACCGTCAGCAAATTGTTGAAGTCGTGGGCAATACCACCGCTGAGTTGGCCAATGGCCTGCATTTTCTGCGCCTGGAACAGCGCCTCGCGTGTTTGCTCCAGCGTCTGCTGGGCTTGCGTGACTTCGGTGATATCACGGGTGATCTTGGCGAATCCGAGCAAAGTGCCGGTTTCGCCCCAAATCGGATCGACCACGACATTGGCCAGGAACCGCGTACCGTCCTTGCGCACGCGCCAGCCTTTGTTTTCGAACCGCCCTTCTCGCACGGCAATGTCCAGGGTCCGTTGCGGTTCGCCGGCCTCGCGGTCTTCCGGGGTGTAAAACATTGAGAAGTGCTTGCCGATGACCTCTTCGGGCAAATAACCCTTGATGCGCTGGGCTCCGGGATTCCAGTTGGTCAGGCGGCCATCCGGGGCGAGCATGTAGATGGCGTAATCAGTGACGCTTTGAACCAGCAGGCGGAACTGCTGCTCGCTTTGCTTGAGGACTTCTTCGGCCATCTTGCGGTCGGTCAGGTCACGGGTAATCTTGGCAAACCCGAGCAACTTACCCGACGGGTCGAGAATCGGGTCAATGACCACGTGGCACCAGAAATGCGTGCCGTCCTTGCGAACCCGCCAGCCTTCCCCCTCGAAACGCCCCTCCCTGATCGCCGTGTCCAGTGCCCGCTGGGGCAAACCGGCACGGCGATCCTCTTCGGTATAAAACCGCGAAAAGTGCTGTCCGAGGATTTCGGACTCCTCGTACCCCTTGAAACGCCTGGCGCCGCTGTTCCAGCTGGTGATGATGCCATCGGGATCAAGCATGTAGATCGCATAGTCAATCACAGCATCGATTAACAGGCGAAAACGACTGTCGTCGATGGCGTTGGTCCGATCCTCGTTCATTGATCCCTCTTGGTATGACCGTTTTTTGGAGTATGCGACATACCACGCATTTGGAAAGCCGGAAAAACGGTACTCGTCACCCAGCGTTATCGATTGACGTGTTTGACGATGTAGGCGTACAGATCGTTGTAGACGAATTTGGGAACATGCGAAGCATGAGTCGCCATCTTGAGCAGTGCCAGGTGGCACTCTTTGATGACTTCATCGCGATCGCTCGCCGCGAAGATGTGGTTGTCGATAATATTCGAATAGATGCTGTACGCAAAATCCACCTTGGTTGTCGTTGTGGCAACGGAACCGCCGGCAGTTTTGGAGTAAGTACTCTGGGCAATCAAGGTCCGCTCGTTCAACACGCCGAACCCGCGTTCGTACACATTGACTTGCGAGCCGCTGACCGCTTTTGCAGCCGTCTCCAAGGCCAGGATGATCGCAGGCGCATAACTCATGCTGGCATCCAGCGTCGATACCGTGAGAAACCGTTCCATTTCCTGGTCTTCAAGGCTTTTGAACGCTCGTTTGATGCTCGACACATGAGCAAACGCTTGAGTGCAGCCCACAATGTGAGTTTCTAACTGATAACCGGCGGCGGTCGCCGACGGCGGGAAGGCTGCAAAATCGAGGCTATCGAACGCACATTCCATGATGATGTTGAATTTGCCGCTGAAGGCTTGCTTATAGATTTTCGTACTGACTTCGCGAACAAATGCCTCGGTATGCTCATACGCATGCAAGACCCCGTGTTTGATCATCTCTGTGTATTGGGGGTGTTTCTTGCGGTAGTCGGGCAGGTAAAGACGAACATAATTGTTGTAGCGATTTGAAGGCAGCAGGGTCTTTTCCAGCAGGTAGGTTTTACCTGACCCTTGCAGCCCGGCAACGACCAGGATTTTGGGGGTTGCCTCGGCCGTGATGCCGCTGAACAGCGTCGCTTTTATTTCATTGAATGCTACGGTGACCTGCTCAGGGGTGTACGTGTATTGCGGTGCTACTGACATATCTTGATTTCCTTATCAAAGATTCAGCTTGAAAGTGATGACGGGCTCTTTGAATAAAGACAGTATTCGCTGCTTGTTCAAATGGGCGTGTCTTTCAAGATATGTCGATGTTTTTAAAGTAAAAAATCCTACTCGATAGTGTGCAAAATCCTCGGAGCAATCGACCACCAGCGCGGCAGTAGCTGTTTGACCTTGCTGTCGCCAAACCGGTCATCGATCAGCATCACCACCCCTTGATCCTGCTGGGTGCGGATCACCCTCCCCGCCGCCTGCACCACTTTCTGCACGCCGGGAAACAGGTAGGTGTAGTCATAACCGGCGCCGAAAATGGCTGCCATGCGCTGTTTCAACTGCTCGTTGACCGGGTTGAGTTGCGCCAGCCCGAGGGTGGCGATAAACGCTCCGATCAGGCGCGCGCCCGGCAAGTCGATGCCTTCGCCAAAAGCCCCGCCCAATACCGCGAAACCGACGCCCTGACTCTCGGCGGTGAACTGATCGAGGAAGTCCTGTCGCTGCCCTTCCCCCATGCCCCGGGACTGCGACCACAGAGTGATGTCGGGATGCCGTTGGGCCAGCAACTGCGCCACTTGCTGCAAATAATCGAAGCTGCTGAAAAACGCCAGGTAGTTGCCGGGGCGTTGGCTGAACTGCCGGGCGATCAGCTCGACGATCGGTGCGAGGGATGACTGGCGATGGACAAACCGCGTGGAGATCTGGCTGACGATGTGCACTTGCAGCTGATCGGCGTGAAATGGCGATTCAACGTCTATCCACACCGTGTTCGTTGGCGTACCAAGCAGGTCGGCATAGTAGTGGCGAGGGCTCAGGGTCGCAGAAAACAGCACGGTGCTGCGTGCGGCCGTCAGGCGTGGGCGGATGAAACCAGCGGGCACCACGTTGCGCAGGCACAGCTGCGACAGGTTGCGTTGGCGGTCGAGGTCGCGCTTGCTGATGTCGAACAGGAACTGTTCATCAAACAGCTCGGCCACTCGGCAAAACTGCAGCATGTCGAAATAGAAGTTCTGTAACGCCCCGTCCAGGCCTTGCGGGTGATCGTTCAGGTAATCGCCGATGCTCGCGCTGCACGATGACAACGCCTGGAGCAGTTTTTCCGGCGCCTTGTCATAGGCTTGATAGGCACCGAGTTGCTGGTTATGCAGGGCATTCCACTCACGATTGACCCGCTGCAAGGATTTTTTCAACGCCTCGGGCGCGGTTTTTCGTACAGCGTTGAGGGTCGATTGGTCGAGGCTGGCGCTATACATCTGCCGGCCGCGCTCCACCAGGTTGTGTGCTTCGTCCACCAACACCGCGACTTTCCAGTTATTGGCCTGGGCCAGCCCGAACAGCAGCGCGCTGAAGTCGAAATAGTAGTTGTAATCGGCGACTACCACGTCTGCCCAGCGGGCCATTTCCTGGCTCAGGTAATAGGGACAGATGTCGTGTTGCAGGGCGACCTCGCGCAAAGCGTTCTGGTTCAGCAGGGACAATTTGCTGGCCGCCTGGCGAGCGGCGGGCAAACGATCATAAAACCCCTGGGCCAGCGGGCAGGATTCGCCGTGACAGGCTTTGTCCGGATGTTCGCAGGCCTTGTCCCGGGCGATCATTTCGAGCACCCGCAAGGGTGGCGCGCCGGCGCTGTCGAGGATCACTTGCGCGGCGTCGAGCGCCAGTTTGCGCCCCGGGGTTTTCGCCGTGAGGAAGAACACCTTGTCCAGTTGCTGCGGCGCCAGGGCCTTGAGCATCGGGAACAGCGTGCCGACCGTCTTGCCGATCCCCGTGGGCGCCTGGGCCATCAAGCAACGACCGGTGCTGACCGCCTTGAACACCGATTCCGCCAGATGACGCTGCCCCGGTCGAAAGTCGGCATGGGGAAACGCCAGTTGTTGCGCCGCCCGATTACGTCCTTCGCGATGAGCCATTTCCTGTTCGGCCCAGTGCAGGAACAAGGCGCAATGTTGTTCGAAGAACAGCCGCAGTTGCGCGGCGCTGAAAGCCTCGACCAGGCAAGTTTCCTTTTCGCTGACGATGTCGAAATACACCAGGGCCAGATTGATCTGCGTCAGCTGCAGTTTCT
Source organism: Pseudomonas sp. ES4 (assembly GCF_050586665.1). NCBI lineage: Bacteria > Pseudomonadati > Pseudomonadota > Gammaproteobacteria > Pseudomonadales > Pseudomonadaceae > Pseudomonas > Pseudomonas sp. ES4. Next base: position 58,283 of record NZ_JBOBDO010000028.1, read on the forward strand.
GGCACATCAACCAGCCGTAAATCTTCGCCTGCGCCCAGTGCAGTTGACGGTGGTTGACCGGTTGCTTGCTTAAGTCGCCGCGATAGGTTTTGACTTCTTCCAGGCAATTTTGCGCAGGGTCGTAGCCGTCGGCCCGGCCCTTTACTTTCAACGTTTGGTACAGGCCTTCAAGCGCGACTTCACTCTGGTAGCCCTCGCTACGCCGGGACGCTACCGTACGGTGTCCGACCATCCCTTCCAGCGCCGTCGGCGAAGGCGTAAAACGCAGGTCGAGGTCACCGACCTTGGCAGTGAATTCACACAGCGCCCGCACCGCGATGCTGTAACTCAAGCGCCCTGCTCCGCCCATTGCACGTAGCAGACGGCAATCGGCATCTGGTGCTCATGACAGAACTCGAGCCAGCGCAATTGATTGTCTTGCAGGCGATCACCGGGGCCTTTGACTTCGATCATCCGGTAGGTTTTGTCCTGCGGCCAGAACTGGATCAGGTCCGGCATGCCGGCACGATTGGCCTTGATGTCCAACAGCAGTCGATTGAACCAGTGCCTGAGGTGTTCGGCCGGCAGGCAATCGAGTGCCTGATCGAGCAATTCTTCGCTCAGTACACCCCAGAACACGAAGGGCGACTGCACGCCCCACTTGCTGGCATAGCGTTGGCGAATCGTCTGGCGGTAACGCCCGTCATCCAGTTCAGCCAGGCAGCCCTGGAATAGCTCCGCGCGGCGTGCGTGGAAGTCCTCATTGAGCAGATCCACCGGCCCACGCTGGAACGGGTGGAAAAACGCCCCCGGCAGCGGCGCGAAAATCGCCGGCCAGCACAGCAGGCCGAACAGCGAGTTGATCAGGCTGTTTTCGACGTAATGCACCGGCGCCGAATCTTCCGTCAAATGCGCCTGTACGTAGGATTCCACCGACAATGCCGGGTCGGTTCTGGGCAGTTGCAAGTCCAGGCGCAGCATTTCCCGTGGCGACGAGCGCTTTATCACCGGTCCGCCCAGCTTGCGCCGCAGCCGGGGCAGCACACGCAGCAATTGTTGCTGCTCGGCGGCACTTTCCGGCGCTTGCTCCGCTGCGGTGGCCAGGTCCATGGCCAGTTGGTATTCACCGCAGCGCTCCAATACGCGAATCAAGCGCAGGCGCGCGCCGGGATAGGTGCACTCGCGGTAGATCGCCAGTGCGGTAGAGAAATCCGCCACACGCTCGCAGTGCTGACCGATCTGGAACAACAGTTTGCCGCGACGTCTTTGCAGCCAGGGATTGCTCAGCGCCAGCCCTTTGATCTGCTCGACAATGCCTTCCACGGCTTCGCCGGCTTCGAAATGTTGCTGACATTCATGCAGGAAGAGGCAGGCGTCCACGTCGTCGCGGCTGCGCAGCCCTCGGGAATCGGCGCAGAACTCGACTTTTTCATAGGTGAAGATGCCAAGGTCGGCCAATACGAACTCGGACCAGTCCTGGTAAAGATTGCCGAAAAACATCAAGCGCAGCCGGTCGCACAGGCCCATGATGGTCAGGCTGAACAATCGGTCATCCAGCGACGGGCACCACTGTCCGAAGCTGAGAGCCTGAGGAAACTGTTCGCTCAGCGCCGGCAGCCAATCGGTCTTTTTGCCCTTGGGTTGATCGATGACGGGGCCAAAATGCTGGAGAATTTCCGCCTTGAGCAGCATCTCGAACAGCACTTCGATCGACAGCGGCAATTGCTCATCGATCCAGCCCAGCGCCAGCAGTGGCTCGGCGGCGATGCCGATGTCGCCGATCTCCAGGTAACGCAGCTTGCTCGCCCGGAAGTGATGCCCCTTACGCATCACCATCCTGACCAGCAACGCCCTGGATTCACGGGGCAACCGTTTGAACTCGCAAATGAAGTGTTGCTCTTCGACACTCAACACATCGGCATAGCGATGCTCAAGCCAATCAAGCACTTGCATGAAGTTGTTCAAGTAATAGAACGGATCGTCGAGAGGATTTGCAGTCACAGGAAAAAAGCCATGGTGAGCGAGTACTGTTTATGCGTACAGATACCAGCTACGCCCCGCCCGGGCAAACGGAAAAGGATAAGCGGCGGCCTGAGCCGCTAATTTTTCCTGTGCCTCTGAACTTTCTGCCGATCCATCGCACCAACCGCGATAGAGGTACAGTGACGGTTGATTTCGTTCGTGGCATTCGCACTGTTTTTTTTAAAGGATGAGAGGTGGTTATGAATATCAAGACTCTGGGTTTGCCCTTGGCGGTAGCGGCCTTTCTGGCCCTGGCCGGTTGCTCGACGCCAACGGTTGTGACACTGCAGAACGGCACCCAGTATTTGACCAAGGACATGCCGAAAACCAAGACCAAGGACGGCTTCTTCGAGTTCGAAGATATTTCCGGGGCGAAAGTGAAGGTCCGGGCCGATGAAGTAAGCACGATCCGAAAGGAAGATTAAATACCGGGTTATCGTTCATCGCGAGCAGGCTCCCACAGGGGGATTTGTGAACGCCACAGATCCAATGTGGGAGTGAGCCTGCTCGCGATGGGGCCCTTCCAGTCAGCCCATCACCCTCAGGCGATAACCACCCCTGAACTGGACAAACTATCCAGCCCAACCCCGACCAACGTCACCGAATCCCCCCCAAACGTCAGCACCGTGTCGTGCCCCACCGCCGTGGCATGGGCCCGATAATCGTTATCCGGCGTCACCCCCTGAACCCCGAGAAACACCAGTTTGTCGCTAGCCTGGTAGCCAACCACCCGGTCCTGACCGAACGCGCCGCTAAACAGGAACGTATCGACCCCGCCGCCCGACTCCAACACATCATTGCCCGCCCCGCCGACAAACACGTCGTTACCGTTGCTGCCGAGCAAATGATCGTTGCCGTCCAGTCCAAACAACCAATCGCCACCAGCGTGAGCCGTAAGCGTATCGGTCCCGGCGCCGCCCTTCACTGTTGACGCGTACTGCGTCAGGTTGTTGCCCGCCTTAAGGCCGTCGGCAGTGACGCTGTGGATCACGTCATCCTTGAACAGCCCCCACAGAAAACCCGGCTCCTTGCTCACAATGCTGCCAATGTCGCGGGTGATGCTGACGCCGCCATCGGCGTCGCGGATGTACAGGTTGCCGGCGCCGTCATTGGCGAAGTCGAAGTTTTTCACCGACTGCTGCATGTCCAGCACGTTGCTGCCCTTGCCGCCCAACAGGATGTTGTAACCACCACCGTCACGGAAGGTGTCGTTGCCATCGCGGCCTTCCAGATAGTCGTTGCCCCGGCCACCCTGGATCAGATCGTTGCCGTCGCTGCCGATGATGAAAGTGCTGCCCTTGTGGGTTTCAGCGTTGCGATTGAGGTCCTGAACCCAGGTGTTGGCACGCGCCGGGTCCGACAGGTTGGCAACGATAATCGTCGAATCTTTGCTGGTGAGGTCGTAGAACTTCGACTCGATCACCCGGTTCATGCCGTCGCCATAGGCGGTGGGCAAGTGCGAGATCCAGGTCGGGATGTTGAGGATGGAAAACGGCAGCACATTCCACGCGGTCGAAGCGTAGTGGTCATTGAAGCTGACGATGTTATCGGTCGCCGAGACCTTGGCGGCATCGTGTACGCCCACCGATGACAGGTTGAACGATGAACCGTCGAGGGCGCGGTACACCGGGTCGTTCTCGTAACCGACATTCAGCACTTTATCGGTGCTGCTTTGGGTCGGCGAGGCGTAGGCGATGTAGTTGGAATCCTGGTAGAACCCGCCCCACTTGTCGCTACTCAGATCCGCCAGGCTGTTGACCGCCAGCCCGCCGAGGCTGTGGCCGCTGACCAGCACGTCCTTGCCCGACAGACCATTGGCCCGGGCAAACGCCGCCACGTCGCTGAGCAGATTACCGAAGGCTTCGCCGACGTAGTTTTTCGCATAATCCTTTGGCCCCAACGCCGCCAGCAGATCATTGATCACATCGCCGATGGAGTCACTGATCTGGCTTTCTCGTGGGCCGCTGGTGCCGCGAAAGGCAATACCGATTTCGCTGAGACGCCCCTGCGCGTCGTACTTGCCGAGGATTTCCACCTGAGCGCTGGTGTACCCGGCCTTTTCGCCGAAGAACGTTCCGCGTGCATCAACCTTGCCGTCATAGCCCAGTTGCGTGGCGGTGATCGGCGTCCAGCCGGCTTTCTGCACCGCATCCAGCGCAGCTTTTTCCGAATCGGGGTTCCAGGGGATTCCGGGAATGACGCCCTGGGAGTCGGTACCACCGATCAGTGCGCTCACCAGTGTCGCCGGCAAGCCAAGGCCGAAGCCGTTGTGCTGATAACCGGTGGCAAAGCCGTTATCGAGGTTGTGGTAGGAATACAGCGTGATCGCCATCGCGTCGGTAAATAACACTTTGGAATCGGCTGTATCGAAGTTTTTGTAGTCGTACACACCCATTGGTATTGCCTCTCTTTTTGTTGGAATTGTCAGAGATAGCTCACAACCAGGACGCCTCACTACGAGGCGTCCCGGAGCATTTAGTGCATGCCGCCTCAGGCAAACGTAATGCCTGAAGCCGACAGGTTATCCAGTCCCACCCCCACCAGGGTCACGGCAAAATCGCCAATTTTCAGCACCGTGTCCTGGCCCGACTGCGAAGCGTGTTGTTTGTAGTCATAACCCTGCCCCGCGCCCTCAACGCCCATGAACAGCAGTTTGTCGCTGCCCTGGTAGCCATTGATCGCGTCGAAACCGAAGGCGCCGCTGAACAGGAACGTGTTGTTGCCACCCGAGGCCTGCATCACGTCATTGCCCGCGCCACCGACGAAAGTCACCTGGCTTTTGTCGCTGCGCAGCAGGTCGTCGCCGGCATTGCCGAACAACCAGTCGCCGTCGATGCTGGCTGCCAGTGTGTTGCCGTAGGCATCACCGTTAAGCGAGTGGTTGTACTGGATCAGCTCATTGCCGTTGAGCAAACCGTTGGCGGTAACGCTGTAACTCACCTCCTTGCTCCCCCACCATGAGCCCGGCTCTTTACTGACCAGCGCCCCGATGTCGCGGGTCATGCTGAGGCCGCCATAGGCATCACGCACGTACAACGTGCCGTCGCCGTCATTGGCAAAGCTGAAATTCTGCAACGGCTTCTGCAATTCGAAGGTGTTGTTGCCCTTGCCGCCCAACAGGAGGTTGTAGCCACCGTCATCGCGGAACCGATCATTGCCGTCGCGACCTTCGATGAAGTCATTGCCGGCACCGCCCTTGAGCAGGTCGTTGCTGTCGGTGCCAATGATGAAGGTGCTGCCAACGTGAGGTTCGCCGCTGCGACCGAGGTCCTCGACCCAGGTCTTGCCCCGGGATTCTTCCGTCAGGTTGGACACGATCAGCGTCGAGTCCTTGTCGGTGAGGTCGTAGAAGCGCGAGTCGATCACCCGGTTCAACCCGTCGGCATAACCCAGCGAACCGTGAGCCGACCAGTTCAGCGGATTCAGGATGCTGAACGGCACCAGGTTCTGCGCGGTGGACGCGTACTGGTCATTGAAGTTGACGATGTTGTTGGTCGCCGAGCCCTGATGTCCGTCGTGCTTGCCCAGGGAGCCGCTGCTGAACGTGGTGCCGTCCAGCACCCGAAACACCGGATCGTTCTCGTAACCGATGTTCAGCACATTGTTGCCGGTAGCGCTCTGGGTCGGTGAGGCGAAGGCAACGTAGTTGGCCTCCTTGAAGAAACCGCCCCAGTTGTTGCCACTCAGTTCGGCGAGGCTGTTGACGCCCAGCCCGCCCAGGCTATGACCGCTGACCAAAACATCCCTGGCGCCCAGGCCATGGGCAATCGCAAACGCGGCAACATCCTTGAGCAAGTTGTCGAAGGCATTCTTCGCGTAGTTCGTCGCGTAATCCACCGGGCCGACGGCAGCCAGCAGGTTGTTTTTCATGTCGCCGAAGGTGTCGCTGTAACCCAAGCCGCCGGTGCCACGAAAAGCAATGCCGATACCGATCAGCTTGCCCGCCCCGTCGTACTTGCCGAGCACTTCGGCTTCGGCGCTGGTGAAACCGTCCTTCTCGCCATAAAAGGTGCCTTGAGCGCCGACCTTGCCTTGATAACCCAGCTGCGTAGCGCCAATCGGCGCCCAACCGGTCGCCGGCAGCGGTTGACCGGTTGGCGTGTACGCATACAGCGTCAGTGCGATGGCGTCGGAGTACAACGCCTTGCCGTCCGCATTTTTGTAATCAAACAGTCCCATAGGTTGGCTTCCTTTGCGTTAAATCAGAACTGCCAGTCGAGCGTCAGACCCACACCGTGGTCTTTCTCGTTGGAACCAAGCAGTCCGTTGTAATCCAGGCTCAAACGAACGTCCTGCGCCACCGCCAGACCGGCCCGCGCACCCACAACGGCGGCGTTACGATCCAGGGAAACGCTCTGCACGCTGAACCCGGTGTTGCCGTTGGCGAAGGCCAGATGACTTTCGGAACGTGTGTTGCTCAGGTTGTGCTGCCAGCCCAGCGTGGCGGACAGTTCCAGCTGCTGTTGGTCCGACAGGGCAATCGCTTTGCTTGCCCGCAGGCCGAGGGTTGAGAGCACGGCGTCGCGGTTGTCTTCGCCACCCTTGAGCGCCGCGGCATCACCTTTCTCGGTGAAGCTGTCGCTGTTGAGGTGCACGTAAGCCAGGTTGGCGAACGGCTCCAGTGCCAGCGGTTGCAGGTCCAGGCGATACGCCGCTTCGGTAAACAGTTGGGCGGTGGTCGCATCGCGTTTGGATTTCTGTTTGCCGCTGACGTCGCCCAATTGCAGGTCACGCTTCACGTCAATGCGATGCCAGCTGTAAGCGCCGCCGACGCTCAAACGCAGGGCGTCGATTTCGTGGCCCAGATAGGCGCCCAAGTGGTAGCTGTCGACGGAGGCTGACGAATGCGTGCCATCGCCCATGCTCAACGAACTGTCGCTGTAACCGGTGACGAAACCCAGGCGCGTATCTTCAGTGATCAGCCCGTCGACACCGGCCAGCAAGCCGCCAATGGAGCTGTTGGAACTGGCGTTGTCATGCCCGCCATCGCTCTTGCCCCAGGCGCCAAGGACTTTGACCCAGGCGTTGCTGCGGTCATCGGTGGGTGCCGCCGCGTTGAACAGATCACGCTCGCGCAGGCGTTCGCCGACGGCATCGCGAAGGTAACGGCTGTCGTTGATCAGTAGCGTGCCAATCGCCGGATGAATCTCACCCGACAGTTGCTGGAAAGCTTGTTGCGCGACGGCGGCGTTCGGCGAAAGCAGCAAGGTTTCATAGAGCGAATTGCCCGCGCCCAGTTGCTCGGCGGCCGCGGCAACGGCGCGTTGATTCGGGGTTTGGCCGACGCTGGCGAAGGACGCTGCGTTGCGCTCAACCGCCAGTTGGATGCCATTGGCCGAGTAGTCGAGTGTGCCACCGATGAACAGATAATCCGGGAGCACGGCACCGAAACGCCCTTCGATCCCGCCGGCCGCTTGCAGAATGTTGTATTGGTTGCCGAGCAATGATTTCACTTCGCTAGGGGTCAGCAAGGTCGGACTGTTTTCCAGGGACAGGCTGACGGTCGCGCCGTCGATCACGGCTTTACCGCCCGCCACGATCTGATCGCTGCGGGTCGGCGATAACTCCACGGCGTAGGTCGAGCCAGGTTCGAAGGTAACGTCGCCCGCCACTTGCAAGGTGCCGATGGAGTTGCCTGGCGCTACGGTGCCACCGCTTTTCGCGGTCAATGCGCCGATGCGACCATTACCGCCGAGGATCCCGCTGTCGTTGACGGTGACCGCCGAGAGCAGCGAACCGTTGATGGCCAAGCGGCCCTGATTGACCAGCGTCGGGCCGGCGTAGGTGTTGGCGCCGGTCAGCACCAGCGTGCCGATGCCCTGCTTGGTCAGGCCACCATGGCCGGAAATGTCGTTGCGCCACGTGTCGAGGCCGCAGTGCACGTCATTGCACACGCGCTCGGTCGGTTTGCCCTTGTCGATAATCGCACCGATCCCCGGCAAGTCCGCCACAAACTGGCTTGAACCGTAGGCACCCTGGATGCGGAACTCCTCGGGAATGTCCTGCTCGGTGACCAACATCGCCGGGCCATCGATGCCTTTGCGCAGGTTGATCATCCCCCAGCCGTACAGCGAATCGACGCCGGGTGCACCGAGGTCGGTGGCCGTGGTGCGCAACACGCTGGCGACCTGGGCGCCGGTCATGTACGGGAAGCGTTCCATCAGCACGGCCATGGAACCGGCAACGTGCGGCGCCGCCATCGAGGTGCCGTTGTAATTGGTGTAGCCGGTGGTCAGGTTGTCGGCGTTGGTACCGCTGATGATCGAGCTGTAGATCTTGCTGCCCGGTGCGGACACGCAAAAGCTGGCGGTATAGCCGCAACGCGATGAGAAGGTGCTGATGATGTAGGAGTTCGGGCTGTTGAGGTCCGGGTTTTTCTGCAACGCCGCCACGGTCACCCAGTTCGGCGCGATGTCCGGCACGAAGTAGCCCAGGCCTGCAATGGCGTCCGGGTTGTTGAGGTTGTAGTCGTTGCCGGCGGCGAAGATCGTCACGATACCGCTGCGGGCCGCCGCGATGGCGCCGTCATAGGCTCCGCCCGGTTTGGTCCCGAGTAACGGACTGATCTCGTTGAACTGCAATTGCGCATCTTGCACGGTGAAATGCGGGTAGGCGGGGTTGCGTCCGCCGAGGTCGAAGCGATCGGTGATGCCGATGCCCCAACTGTTATTGATGATCCGCGCGCCGCTGGCGATCAAGGCATCCCAACCGGCCTTGTAGACCGCGCCGTCGTTGCCGCGAATGATGCCGTCCTCCGGGCCCGGATCGCCGTTGTCCGCACTGATGATCTGCGCACCAAACGCCACGCCATGCATCGGGCCGCCGTCGCGACTGCCCGCAGCGATACCGGCAACGTGGGTACCGTGGGCACCATACTCGCCGTCGGAATCGATCGTGGGCGAACCGTCATAACGAAACGCATCGCCGGCTTTGACCGGGATGTACGGGTCGGTGTATTCGCGGATACCGCTGGTGACCAGGTTGATCACTTTGTTCGGGCCGGAGAATTCCGGATGCGCGGCGTAGACCGGTTGGTCAAAGATCCCCAGCTTCACGCCTTTGCCGGTGTAACCGGCGGCATAGGCCGTTTGTGCGTTGACCGCTCCCAGCCCCCAATCGGCGTTGAATTCAGTGCTGCGCCAACTGTTGGGATCGCCTGCTCGACCGTTTTCCACGTAAGGCGCCGCTTGCGCAGTACCGAGGGTGGCCAATGCGCAGAGCAAGGCAAGGTTGTTGTGCTTGTTGTTCATCCAGTTACCGTCCTTAGTTGTGTTGCCAAATCCTGTGCCTTGAAAGCACTCATTTTTATTTGTGAAACACGCCCCCTGTAGCAGCTGGCGCAGCCTGCGTTCGGCTG
>NZ_JBOBDO010000029.1:0-64340 GCF_050586665.1 Pseudomonas sp. ES4
TTCAACCGCCCTTCGCGGCTCGGTCGTGCCCTGTTCGAACACCACCAACGGACGAAGCAAGTCATCGTATTCGACCTCACGTCCGGCACCTCGGCTGTCCCACCCCTGCAACACTTCATTGCCCAGACCTGGCAAATTGAGCTGCCAACCGGCATCGACACTGTCAGTGAACAGCGCGTTACCCGCCAGCGAAAACACCGTCGTGAGGTTGGCACACCTCAGCGGATCTTCTTCTGGCAGCGCCCAAAGCCGAGGATCCCACTGTTCAACCGCACGGCCTGCGGCATCGTGAAAGGTGCGATTGATGCGTGCCTGCGTGGGATCACCTTCGACCTCACGCCAATAATCAACCGAACGGATCGGCAGACCACGCGGGTCGACAACGGACAATCCGGGTGTTTGGTGGTGCATTCCCATCGTCGAGGCCTGCATGCCGGTCGCGTCCCTGTTTGTCAGCAGTCATCTAACCGTTCGTGGGCAGGTCAGGCTACTGTCAGAAATTACAGTGCCGACCAACGGCAACGGACCTTGATCGGCGAATGTCCATTCCTTCAGCCCTTCGGTAGGATGGTGGTCATGAGTTCAAGGAGCGTTCAAACATGTTCATCGGCGTCCTGCTGGTTATCACCTGGCTGATTTTGTTGCTGCGCTACCCGACCAAGGCGTTGCCGGTCTCTGTGGCGGCAGCCATCGGATTGGGTGTGGTGGCAATGTGGGTGATCTGGATGGACAACCGCGAGGTCAAGCAACTGGCGCGCCTGGAGTTGCGTATCGCCTACGCGCCCGAACGCTGCCCGGCGGACCGGCCGTTGCATCTGACAATGAACAACGGCAACGACGTGCCGCTGACCGAGTTACGCTGGCGCGTCGCCGCGTATGCGCCGGGCGACACGGTCAACCTGGCCGACAATCAATACGCCGCCCCGCGCTATCGCGGCCCCGGCGAATTGCAGGCCGGCGCGAACTGGGAAGACTGTTTGCCGCTGCCGCCGCTGCGCCCTGGCTATCGCCCGCAAACACTGGAGTTTCGCGCCGAGCGTTTGCAGGGTAGTTTCTCCGACTAATTCTCTTTCTCTTTGCACAAGGACCGCGCCATGCCCGTTGCGTTGATTACCGGTTGTTCCAGCGGCATTGGCCGCGCCCTCGCCGATGTTTTCAAAAATGCCGGATACGACGTCTGGGCCAGTGCCCGCAAGGCTGAAGACGTGGCGGCGCTGGCCGCTGCCGGTTTTACCGCCGTGCAACTGGACGTCAACGACGGCGCTGCACTCGAACACTTGAGCGAGCGCATCAACCAGCAACATGGCGGCCTCGATGTGCTGATCAACAATGCCGGTTACGGCGCCATGGGGCCGTTGCTCGACGGCGGTGTGCCGGCCATGCAGCGGCAATTCGAAACCAATGTGTTCGCCATCGTCGGCGTCACCCGCGCCCTGTTCCCGGTGCTGCGTCGCGCCAAGGGCCTGGTGGTGAACATCGGCAGCGTGTCCGGGGTTTTGGTCACGCCATTTGCCGGTGCCTACTGCGCCTCGAAAGCGGCAGTGCACGCCTTGACCGATGCCTTGCGCATGGAACTGGCGCCGTTTGGCGTGCGGGTCATGGAAGTTCAGCCGGGCGCCATCGCCTCGAGTTTTGCCACGAATGCCGGCCATGAGGCGGAGCAACTGATTACCGAACAATCACCGTGGTTTCCGCTGCGTGACGGCATTCGCGCACGGGCCAAGGCCTCCCAGGACAACCCGACCCCGGCCAGTGAATTTGCCGCCGGTTTGCTCAAGGCCGTGCAGCAAAGCAAACCGCCGCGCCTGATTCGTCTGGGCAATGGCAGTCGGGCGTTACCGTTGCTGGCGGGGTTGTTGCCTAAAGGGCTGCTGGAGGCGGGGTTGATGAAGCGGTTCGGGTTGCGCGGGCAACTCTGAGACCGAGTCGACGCCATCGCGAGCAGTCTCGCTCCCACCGGGATCTTTGGTGTGAATACAATTTATGCCACGCAGCAGAACCCTGTGGGAGCGAGCCTGCTCGCGATGGCGTCAGAACCCACGCAGAAAATTTCAGGAAACATGTCCATGACCGACTACACCGAATACTTCGACGAAGTGATCCAAGCCCACGTCGCCATCGAGCAATGGCTGGCCGAGGAACAGGACGAGCCGGCGCTTGAACAATTGCTGATGCGTTTTTCGCCGCAGTTTTCCATGGTCTCGCCGTTGGGCCGGGTGCTGGATTTCGACGCGTTGAGCGAATTGTTCTTGATGGCGGGCGGCAAGAAGCTCGGGTTCAGAATCGAGCTCAGCGAGTTGCGTGGCATCGCGCTGTACGACGGTGGTGCAACGGTGAGTTATCGCGAGCAGCAGACGGATGCAACCGGTCTGCATTCTGACCGGCGGTCGACGGTGGTGTTTGAGAAACAGGCGGATGGCAAGGTGGTTTGGCGGCATTTGCATGAGACGTTTTGCAAGGGCTGAACTGCCGCTATCTGTCAGTGGGACCGAGTCGCCTTCATCGCGAGCAGGCTCACTCCCACAAGGGGTGGCGTCGTTCACAAAATCTGCATTCGAACTCGGTCAATGTGGGAGTGAGCCTGCTCGCGATGCAGGCGACTCGGTCTTACAGTCAGTTAACTACAACGGTGCAAGTAATCCCCGCCGCCAACAGCACCCCCTCCGGCACTTCATCTATGTGAATCCGCACCGGCACCCGTTGCGCCAGACGCACCCAGTTAAAGGTCGGGTTCACATCGGCAATCAGCTCGCGACTTTCCGGGTTATCACGGTCGTAGATACCGCGAGAAATGCTTTCCACATGCCCCTTCAACACTTCCCCGCTCATCAGTTGCATGTCGGCTTTATCGCCGACCCGCACGTGGGGCAATTTGGTTTCTTCGAAGAAGCCGTAGACCCAGAACGAGTTCATGTCGACCACGGCCATTTTCGCTTCGCCGATGCGCGCGTAGTCGCCGCGATGCACATTGAGGTTGGTCACATAACCGTCCACCGCTGCGCGGACCTCGGTGCGTTTGAGGTTGAGTTCGGCGGCTTCGAGCTGTGCCTGGGCATGCTGGTAATCGGCCAGGGCCGAGTCGGCGATGTTGCTGGCGTCGTCGCGGTTTTCCCTGGAGATCACCAGGTTGTCCATGTCGGCGCGGCGGTGAGCGTTGACCTTGCGCATTTCCCAGGTCGACTTGCGCGAGGCTACCAGCGCCTGCGCCTGCTTGACCGCGATGCGGTAGTGCTCGGGGTCGATCCGCATCAGCAAATCGCCCTTCTTCACCTGTTGGTTGTCGCGTACCGGCACGTCCACCACTTCCCCGGTGACGTCAGCGGCGACGTTGATGATGTCGGCGCGCACCCGGCCGTCGCGGGTCCATGGCGTGTCCATGTAATGCACCCACAGGGTCCGGCCGATCCACATCGCAAGGGCCAGCACCAATAAAGTGGCGAGCAGGCTGAAAAGCTTTTTCATCAGGGCCTCAACGGTAAACAGTCAGCGCCAGGGCGCCGAACAGACAGGTAAACAGGCTCAGGCGCAGCAGCGCCGGGTGCCAGAAGAAGCGGTACAGATCAAACCCGGACAGGAACCGGTCGAATGCCCAGGCCAGCGCTGCCGCGATGAAAAACATCAGGGTCATGGTCGGCATGTACACGCCGTGGAAGGCAATTTCACGAGGCATGTTCAAGTCCTTTGGCATAAGCGGCGAGCGGTGATTGCGGGTCCAGCAACGAAGTGCGGATGAAGTGCAAATAGCTCTTCACCCGACGCAGGGCCGAGGTGTCGAAGTGCGGCGCGAAAGGTTCGTCGGTGGCTTGCACGCGGCTGATCGCATGATCGACGGCGATCAATCCACGCTCCAGATTGCTCTGGCTCGGTTGCAGAAACAGCCGCACCAGCGAGCGCCCCATCACCCGGATCGCCTGACGCCACGGCTGCGATTCGGCATAGGCCGGATGCACCGGCAGGATCGCTTGTTCCTTGCGCAATTCGATGATCGCGTGGCCGACTTCCAGCACCACGAACATCCAGCGCAGCAAGTCCCGTTGCACCTGCGGCTGCCCTGTGGCGAGACCGTAGGCCTGATGCAGCAGGTCACGGGTGCGGCTTTCGAAACTCGACGCCAACCCTTTTAGTTTGCCGCTGATGGCGTACACCACTTGCCCGCGTAAATCCTGCTCCAGCCGACGCCACAACCAGCGGCTGTTGGGCGGCAGAATGATCGCCCCGGCCGCCGCGCATACCAGCATGCCGAGCACCATGGCGATGTAGTCGTTGATAAAGGCGTAAGGGTTGTAAACAGTGAGGTTGTCCGGTACCGAACCGGTGCTGAAGAAAATCAGCAAACCGAGACCGACACCGGCGTATTGCGGCCGCGAAGTGAGAAACGAACCGAGCACGATCACCGGCGCGAGCATCACGCAAAGCAATGGAAAACCGTCGATCCACGGGAAGATGAAAAACATCTCGACGAAACCGATCAATGCCCCAAGGAACGTCCCGCAAGCCATCTGAAAGGCCATGCGTTTTGGGTTCGGCGTCGCCGCCGAAAGGCCCACGGTCGCGGCGGCGATCAGGGTCATCGTCGCCCCGCTCGGCCACGCGGTGGCGACCCAATAGCTGCCCAGAACCACCAGAATGAATGCCGCGCGAATCCCCGAGGCGGCCGACGCCATCCAGTTGGTTTGCGGAGTGAACGGCTCATCCCATTGCTCGCGCGCGTGGCTGTGATCGGCCAGCGACGCGTGGGTCTGAGCATAACTGTACAAATCGTCGACGAAGCGATAGAGCAGTTCATACGCGGTATGAAAATCCAGCTGCTCGGTGTCGCTCGGGGCGCTCTCCTGAAAAACCGCTCGCAAGCTGCGAACCCGCGCCGGCAGACCTTCTTTATAGGCGGTCAGCGCGATGACCAGACGGCTCGCATCGGCGTCGGTCAGGGCACGGCCGCTGAAGCCATCGAGCAGTTCGGCGAGGTCCTGCAAACCCGGCTTGATCGCCGTCACCACGTGATCCGCCTCACTGCTGCGCAGGCGTTCGAGCAACTGGTGCAAGGCATTGAAGCGCGTGGTGACACCCATGAACTCGCTGTTCAAGCGGCTGAGCCGACCGTTGCGCCGACGCATGTGCGGGTCTTCGAACACGGTGACGCTGCGCAACCCTTCCAGCCCGACGGCCTCGGCGATGAAGCGCACGTTGCTCGCCTCGAAGGCCTCCCGTTTACTGCGACCGCGCAAGCCATCCGTGACGAATAGCGCGAACACCCCGAAGCGCTGATACAAGGCGTTGCGCATGGCGGCACTGGCGGATTGCGGCAGGATCGCGGCGCTGACCAGCGTGGAGCAGATAATTCCCAGGGAGATTTCCAGCACCCGCCAGACGGCGGCCATGAACGCGCCGTCCGGGTGCGCCAATGCGGGCAAACCGACCATCGCGGCGGTGTACCCGGCGAGCACAAAACCATAGGCGCGGAAGTTGCGATAGCGCGCCGCGCCCGCCGAACAGATGCCGACCCAGATCGCCAGCGAACCGAGGAACAACTCGGTGTTTTGCGCAAACAAGGCAATCAGCGCGACCATCACCGCCGAGCCGGCCAATGTCCCCAGGAAGCGATAGAAACTCTTGGCCAACACGTGACCGCTTTGCGGCTGCATGACGATGAACACGGTAATCATCGCCGTCCGCGGTTGCGGCAACTCCAGGCGCATGGCCAGCCACAGCGTCAGAAACGCGGCGAACAGCACCTTGAAAATATAGACCCAGGTCACGCCATCACTGCGCGCCCAGTCGAAAAAACCCCGGCGCCATTCAAGGGAATACAGCCAGCGCAAAGGTGCGGGCAAGGGAGTCATGGAATCCTGCTCATTGAAATTAAGACCGGGCGCGGCACCAGTGGGAGCGACGGTGCGACGATTCGACCTGCTCGCGATTGCGGTGTGTCAGGCGACATCATCATTGACTGACACACCGCTATCGCGAGCAGGCTCACTCCCACAGGTTTTGTGTTCAATTCGAGAGGCTCTTAAGCAGGGCCGGGGTTTTCGGCGCCAGGGTCTGGCTGTCTTTCGGCACGTCGTCACCCGCACCCAATCCGCCGCCGAGTGCCGTCACCAGCTCAGCATGAGCACCGAGGCGCGCCGCCTGCACCTGCTGCTGAACCTGCTGCTGTTTGAACAACAACGTCTGGGCGTTGAGCACGTTGAGGTAGTCGGTGAGCCCGCGCTGGTAGGCGATCATCGCGATGTCGTAAGTCTTCTGGGCCGTGGCCACCGACTCGGCGGCGAAGGTTTGCTGCTTGTCCATGGATTCGCGGCGGATCAACTGGTCGGAGATGTTTTTCAGCGCGTTGACCAGCGTCTGGTTGTACCGGGCCACGGCGATGTCGTAACCCGCCGAGGCTTCGCCCAGCTCCGAGCGCAAGCGGCCGCCGTCGAAGATCGGCAACGAGATCGCCGGGCCGACGCTGTAGTTGAGCTTCTTGCCGGTCAAAAACTCCAGCGCTCCACCGCCGGTGGCCATGTAGCCGAGGCTGCCGACCAGGTCGACGTTGGGGTAGAAACCAGCATGAGCGACATCAATGCCCCGAGCCTGGGCCGCCACTTGCCAGCGACTGGCGACCACGTCCGGGCGTTGACCGAGCAACTGCGCGGGCAACGACGACGGCAGTTTCAGCGCGGCGCCTAACGACAACGTTGGCCGCTGCAATTGCGCGCCCTCCCCCGGACCTTTGCCGGCAAGGGCCGCGAGCTGGTTGCGACTCAGGGCGATTTCTTCGTCCAGTGCATCGATTTGGCGGTGGGTTTCCGGCAGCGGCGTTTCAGCCTGACTGACTTCGAAATGGGTGCCGATGCCACCGCTCAGGCGCTTCTGCGCGAGGTCGAGAATTTGCTGCTGCTGATTCAGGGTCGCCTTGACGATGTCCCGTTGCGCGTAATGCAACGACAGCTCGATGTAGGCGCGCACTATGTTGTTCTGCAATTCGAGCTGCGCCAGCCGTGCTTCGGCGGCCGTCATGTGAGCCATATCGACGGCGCGCTCGGTGGCGTTGCTTTCGCGCCCCCAAAGATCGAGGGCGTAGCTGAAGCCCAGCGCGGCGTTGTTGTCCCAGGTGGTGGTGTTGGCCAACTCGCCCGGCCCGTAGAACTGATCGGTGGGCCAGTTGTGGCGTTTGAGCGTGGATTGGCCATTGATCTGTAGCGACTCGGCGGACTCGGCGATCCCGGCCATGGATTTGGCCTGGCGCACTCGCGCCGCCGCCATGGCCATGGTCGGGCTGCCTTGCAGCGCAAGGTCGATCCAGCGGTTCAATTGCGGGTCGCCATAGGCCTGCCACCATTGCGCGGTGGGCCAGTGAGCGTCTTGTTCGGCGTTCTGGATGGCTTCGTCGGTGGCCAATGAATCGGCCTCCAGCGCCTTACCCTGCGGGGCAATACCTCCGGTACCGATGCAGCCGCTGATTGTCAGGGTTAAAGCCAAAACACTGAGCGTCTGAAGCGCTCTGTTGATGCGACGCGGCACTGCTGCGATTTCCTGAGGTGGGGAGTTGTTCCTGAGGTGGGCAATTCTAGGGGGCGGCCTTGTTGGCGATAAGCTGGGAATCCTGTGAATCTTTGTTACCGTTAACGCGATAATCCGTTAGTCGGGGTCTCAGACCCTGAAACTTCGTGTCACAATTTGCCATCGCCTCCGAGAGCACCCCATGGACACTTTGCAAAACATGCGCGCCTTCAGTTACGTGGCCGAGGCCGGCAGCTTCACCGCCGCCGCCGTGCAACTCGACACCACCACGGCCAACGTTTCGCGCGCGGTCTCCAACCTGGAAGCCCACCTGCAAACCCGCCTGCTCAACCGCACCACCCGCCGTATCGCCCTGACCGAGGCCGGCAAGCGCTACTTATTGCGCTGCGAGCAGATCCTCGCCTACGTCGAAGAAGCCGAAGCCGAAGCCAGCGACGCCCACGCTCGCCCGGCCGGGCAGCTTAAGGTGCATACCATGACCGGCATCGGTCAGCACTTCGTGATCGACGCCATCGCCCGCTATCGCAAAACCCACCCGGACGTGACCTTCGACCTGACCATGGCCAACCGCGTGCCGGATCTGCTGGACGAGGGCTACGACGTGTCCATCGTGCTCGCCAGCGAACTGCCGGACTCGGGCTTCGTCTCCCAGCGCTTGGGCATCACCTACAGCATCGTTTGCGCCTCGCCCGCGTATGTAAAAGCCAACGGCTGCGCGCACAAGCCCAGCGATTTGCTGAACCACGCGTGCCTGCGTCTGGTGAGCCCGGTGATTCCGCTGGAGAAATGGACCTTCGACGGCCCCGAAGGCCAGGAAATGGTGACGATCAATAGCTCACCGTTTCTGGTGAACTCCGCCGACGCGATGAAGACAGCGATCATCAGCGGCATGGGGGTTGGAGTGTTGCCGGTGTATGCCGCGATTGAAGGGTTGCGCAACGGTACGCTGGTGCGGGTGATGCCGAACTACCGGTCGCAGGAATTGAATCTGTATGCGATCTACCCGTCGCGGCAGTATCTGGACGCGAAGATTAAAACGTGGGTCGAGTATTTGCGCGGCTCCTTGCCGGAGATATTGGCGGCACATCAGGCGGAATTGGTGGCGTATGAGTTGAGCGGGAGCATGGGCGGGGTTCGGGTGGCGAACTGATTTCCAGCCCAACCGATCGATCGTTCCCACGCTCTGCGTGGGAATGCATCCCGTGACGCTCCGCGTCACAGCGGCGTACACCCGGCAATCCGGGCACTCGCATAAAAGCTCGGAAGAATGTTAGCGTGCTTGGCATTCACCTGCGCCCGAGAGCCCTCCTCCCATGAAAAAGACCGTCCTCGCCTTCAGCCGCGTCACCCCGGAAATGGTCGAACGCCTGCAACAAGACTTCGACGTTATCGTGCCAAACCCAAAAAACGGCGACATCAACGCCCAGTTCAACGAAGCCCTGCCCCACGCCCATGGCCTGATCGGCGTCGGTCGCAAACTCGGTCGCGCACAGTTGGAAAACGCCGCCAAACTGGAAGTCGTCTCCAGCGTCTCGGTCGGCTACGACAACTACGACGTCGCCTACTTCAACGAACGCGGGATCATGCTTACCAACACCCCCGACGTCCTCACCGAAAGCACTGCCGACCTGGCCTTCGCCCTGCTGATGAGCAGCGCCCGCCGCGTCGCCGAACTGGACGCCTGGACCAAGGCTGGCCAGTGGCAAGCCACCGTAGGTGCGCCGTTGTTCGGCTGCGATGTACACGGCAAGACCCTGGGCATCGTCGGCATGGGCAACATCGGTGCGGCCATCGCCCGTCGCGGGCGGCTGGGCTTCAACATGCCGATCCTCTACAGCGGCAACAGCCGCAAGACCGAACTGGAGCAAGAACTCGGCGCGCAGATGCGCAGCCTGGATCAACTGCTGGCCGAAGCTGATTTCGTCTGCCTGGTGGTGCCGCTCAGCGAAAAAACCAGACACCTGATCAGCCATCGTGAACTGGCATTGATGAAACCCGGCGCGATTTTGGTGAACATTGCCCGCGGCCCGGTGGTGGACGAACCCGCCCTGATCGAAGCCCTGCAAAACAACCGGATTCGTGGCGCCGGGCTGGACGTTTACGAGAAAGAACCGCTGGCTGAGTCCCCTCTGTTCCAACTGAAAAACGCGGTGACATTGCCGCACATCGGCTCGGCCACTCATGAAACCCGCGAAGCCATGGCCAACCGTGCCTTGGCTAACTTGCGCAGCGCTTTGCTGGGTGAGCGACCACAAGATCTGGTGAACCCGCAAGTGTGGAAAGGTTGATCAATACGGGCAGATGTTTTTAAACGTCTGCCCACTGGTTTACACAACTTGCAATTCAGTCAATCCACGTAAAACAGTTAAGCACTATAAACTCCCCGCTACTTATCCGACTCAACGGAAAACAGTGACGGAGAACACAAGCTTGAACAACCTTACAACCGACAAGCTCATCAGATATATAAAAATCCTGCTAATTATCTATATAAGCTTTTTTGGCCTGCTAGTGATGTACAGCAACTTCACCGACTACGCATCAAACTATGAATACGTCGGCCACGTGCTAAGCATGGACACCACCCGGAGCAACCCCAGACTGAGTTACAGGGCAATCACCTCGCCCATGCTTCACCACCGAATTTACTGGTTAATTATTACCTTGGAAGTTACCTTCACAACCTATTGCCTGATAGGCGCCTTTCATCTTTATCGACAAATAAACGGATCTGCGGAAGAATTTCACGAGGCAAAAAAGTTTTCACTCATTGGTTTAATGATTGGTATTTTTGTCTATTACGTTTGCCTGCAGGTTATCGGAGTCGAATGGTTCAACATGGACACCTCACAAGTTTGGAACGCCAAGGACTGGGCTCGGCATATAGTTGATTTCCTACTTCCATTGCTGATATTCGTCGCGCTCAAGACCGAGCGCTGAGCTGCCTCAACGCTCCACCCGAACCTTTACGCGAGTTTGCCGTTGCCCTGCACCATCGGCACCCTGGGCTTACGAAACACCAGCACATTGCCCAGCATCACCAGTACCAAACCCACCAAGGCGGGCGCGGTCCATTGATAGCCTTCGGCAAACGCCGACACGTTCAGCGCCACAACGGGGAACAGTACGGTGCAATAGGCGGCGCGCTCGGGCCCCATCCGCCCGACCAACGTCAGGTAGGCCGTGAAACCGATCACCGAACCCGGAATCACCAGGTACAGCAGCGAGCCGATGTAGCGCGCATTCCATTCCATGTCGAACGGAATGCCTTTGACCAGGCACCACACCGACAACATGGCCGCGCCATAAGCCATGCCCCAGGCGTTGGTGGTCAGCGGTTTGAGCCCGGCTTTCTGTTGCAGGCTCGACAGCATGTTGCCCGCCGAGAAGCACAGTGTCCCGAGCAACGCCAGGCCCAACCCGAGCAAGGTTTGCGGGCTCGCGGTGTGGCCCGCCACCTCAGGCCAGAACAACAGGCCAAGCCCAAGCAGCCCCAGCGCACCGCCCATCAGCACATTGCGCGCGACTTTCTGGCCGAAGAACACGCGCGCATTGAGTGCGTTCCACAACGTGGCGGTGGAAAACACCACCGCGACCAGACCACTGGGGATCCACTGGCTGGCCGTCAGGAAACACATGAAATTGATGCAGAACAGGCACAACCCCTGCGCCAGACAGATCAGGTGCCCGCGACGGTTCATCACTTGCAGGCGGCGACTGAGCAGTAGCATCACGAACAGCACCAACGCTGCGAGGCCGAAGCGATAAACGATCGACACCGGAATCGCCACCACGCCCAGTTGCCATTTCAAGGCAATCCAGGTGGTGCCCCAGATCAGCACGGTCAGCAGATACAACGAAAGGTTCATGGCAAAGACTCTCCTGAATAGGCCTTCAGTGTCCTGCGCCAAAGCCTTTCGCACTTGCATAAACTTGCGCTTTTGTCGGGCCACAGGCTGGCAGCCGAACGGCTACGGAGTAGGATGCAAGGCGTCAACGAGAAGCCATCATGCCTGCACTGGAAACCCTGCAAGTCTTTCAAGCCCTCAACCGCTCGCCCAATGCTCGCCTCGAGCACAGCGCCGAGCTCGGTGACGGCATGGCTGCAGCCTTGTGGAGCAACCATCACGACGCCCAGGATTACGAAGCGCCGAGTCATCACACCCTGTCCTGCTACATCGCCGGCGGCACCGGCACTTTTCGCCGCGACCAGCCCGGCACCAAGGGCGGCCCGGACAAGCTGTGCATCCTGCCGGCCGAGCATCAATCGGGTTGGGTGATCAACGGCGACATACGCCTGGCCCACGTGTATTTCAGCCCCGAACAATTCGCCCTCGGTTGCGTCACGCTGCTTGACCGCGAACCTCGCGAACTGCAGCTGCGCGAAGCGACCTTTCTGGACGACCCGGCACAAGCCCGGCGCTTTCGGCAAATGCTCACACTCAACTGGAACGAGCCCGGCGAACGCATGCTCACCAGCAGCCTGGCCCATGAAATGCTCAGCCACGTCCTGCTCGGCCAGGTCGGGATGCGTGAGGGCTTGCGGCTGAAAGGCGGATTGGCTGCGCATCAGCGGCGGCAGTTGGTGGAGTTCATCGACAACCAATTGGCCGAGGCCATCAGCCTGGGGCAGTTGGCGGCGTTGTGTGCGTTATCCGAATACCACTTTGCGCGGATGTTTCGCGAGAGTTTTGGCTTGCCGCCGCATCAGTATGTGTTGTCGCGGCGACTGAGCCGGGCGCGGGAGTTGTTGCGTTCAACGTCGCAGCCATTGGGGGAAATTGCACTGGCGTGCGGGTTTGCCAGTGCGAGTCATTTCACCAATCGGTTTCGGCAGGCATTGGGGGGAACGCCTGGGGAGTATCGGCAGGCGTTTTTGCGGTAGGCCTGAAGTCTTCAGTATCTGGGATGCCGCCATCGCGAGCAGGCTCACTCCCACATTTGGAATGCATTCCCATGTAGGAGTGAGCCTGCTCGCGATGAACGATGACGCGGTCTGCGGTCAGAACTCCAACGTGCTCGACAAGGAGATCTGCCGCGAATCCCCCATCGACACAAAGAACCGGCTCGCCGCCGAGGTGTAGTAAGTGCGGTCAAACAGGTTCTTCACGTTGAGTTGGAACTTGACCTTCTGCCCCTCGACTTTGGTGTCGTAGGTTGCGAACGCATCGGCCACGGTGTAGCTCGGCAGGTCGAAATCGTTCACCGCGTTACCCGCTCGCTCACCGACATAGCGCGCGCCCGCGCCAACCCGCAGCTGATCGCCACCGACGATAGTGCCGAAGTCATAAACCGCCGACAGCGAGCCACTGTTCTTCGCTACGTTTTGCAGTTTCTTGCCTTTGTAGATCGGGTCTTCCGTGACTTCGGCATCGGTGTAGGCATAGCTGCCGATCATGCTCCAGCGATCACTCAACTGACCGCTCAAGTCCACTTCCAGCCCTCGGGAACGCACTTCACCGGCGGCGCTGTAGATCGTCACCGGGCCTTCGGAATTAGCCACCAGCACGTTGCGTTTCTTGATGTCGAACAGCGCGACGTTACCGGTGACGCGGCCCGGCATGTCGAGCTTGGCGCCGATTTCCCAGGACTTGGCTTCTTCCGGCGCGACGCTGCCGTCCAGCACGGTGCTGCTGCCGCTCAACGGTGCGATGGTCGAGTTGGGTTTGAACGACTCGGTGTAGCTGCCATAGAACGACAGTTCATCGGTGTAGCGGTACACCAGGCCGGCGCGAGGCACCCATTTCTGGCCGTTGCTGTCAGTGTTGGCCTTGAACGGTACGCCTTTGCCGGCGTACTGGTCGTATTCCTGGAAGCGCGCGCCGGCGACGAAAATCCATTGATCGGTCAGGTGAATCGAGTCCTGCAAAAACACCGAATCGCTGCGCAATTTGTCGGTCTGCGCGCTGTCGGCCGGGCTGACCGTGGTGCCGGCGACTTCGCGGCCGTAAACCGGGTTGAGGTAACTGAAGGTGCTCAGGCTTTTCTGACGGATCAGGTCTTCGCGGTAGATCTTGCGGTATTCATCATCGACGCCGAACACCAGGTCATGTTTCATCCCTGCGAGCTGGACATTGCCTTCCAGGCTGGCGGTGGTGAAGCGGTCGGTGCTGATCGCGTTCTGAGTGCCGTCCATGCTGCGGGTCAACGTGCCCTTTTTGGTGTCGATGGCGGTGATGCGCACCTGGCTGGCGTCGTAGGTTTCGCGGTTCCAGCTGTAGCCGAAGTGAGCTTTCCAGTTGTCGTTGAACTCGTGATCGGCCTCGAAGTGATAGAGGTCCGAGCGGCCTTCCATGTTGTTGAAGGGCTCGTCGAGACGACGTTCGCGGGAGATGTCCAGCGGATGGTTATCACGCGGGTCGATGATCGTGCCGCGGTCGAACGGGGTCAGGAACTCGCGGTGTTCGTAGGCGAACAGCAGTTTGGTGCTTTCGCCGAACCAGGCCAGTGACGGTGCGACCAATGTCTCGCGGTGAGTACCGAAGTTGCGCCAGTAATCTTCGTCTTCGTGGTCCAGGATCATGCGATAGGCCAACCCTGATTCACCCAGCGCACCGGTGCTGTCGAGGCCGCCACCGCTGCCGTTTTTGCCGTCGCCATAGGTCGAGCCACGCAGGGTCAACGCGTTGTACTGCTCAAGTTCGGGCTTTTTGCTGACCATGTTGACCACGCCGCCCGGGTCCTGGATGCCATAAAGAAGCGAGGCCGGGCCCTTGAGCACTTCGACCCGGTCCACGGTCGCATTCATGCCACGGCCCTGCACGATCGGCATGCCGTCGCGCATGATCGAGCCGTTGCGGTTGTCACCGAAACCGCGAGTCATCACCGAGTCCTGAGTGCTCGCCAGCGTGTTGCCTTGAGTAATGCCGCTGACGTTGGCCAGCGCGTCATCCAGATTGCGCGGCGCCTGATCGCGAATGACTTGCGCCGGAACCACGTTGACGGTCTGGGGGATTTCCTGGATCAAGGCCGACGAGCGCATCACCGAACTGGTGGGCGGTGGCTGATAGCTCATGGACTGATCGGCCACCGAGGTGATGGTGGTCGCGCCTAGGTTCAAGGCGCCATCGGTGGGCAACGGCTCCAGCGCCAAGGTGTGGCCGTCAGTGCGACGGAAGGTGAACCCCGAACCGCTGAGCAAATGCTGCATCGCCTGCTCGGCACTCATCTGCCCGCTGAGCGCTGGAGCGTTGATGCCGTACGGCGCCTCATCGGTGTAGACCACGCTGATCCCGGTGATCCGGCTGAAGTCGCTCAAGGCCTGGGGCAACGGTTTGGCTGCCATTGCAAAGCTGAACGGCGCACTCTGTCGGGCACTACCAGCCTCAGCCGCCACCGCCACAGTCAACGGCAGCAACGCCAACGCCGAAAAGCTCAAGGCACACGTACCCAACCATTGTTTGACCGAACCCGATTTTGCCCTGGACTTCATTGCTCATGACCTGTGTAGAACATACGGAATGCGAATGACTCGCAGTTTCAGTCACTACACGGATGGCGTCGGGGTTTACCTCACCAGAATTTTGAAATTATTTTCAAAACACTTCGCTCGTTCCCACAGCGGAATGTAGTCAATTGTGGGAGCGAGCCTGCTCGCGATGGGGCCAGCAGCCTTAACGCAAAATAATCAGATGCCCCAAAACCTTGTGCTGCTCAAACCCCAACACCCCTTGCAACGAACTCAACACTGCTTGCGGATCCTTGCTCGGAAAGCTGCCACTGACCCGCCGCGCCGCCAGTTCATCGTTGAGCAGCACAATCCGTCCCGGGTAATAACGCCCAAGGTCTTGCACCACCTCAGCGAGTGTCGCCTTGTAGTAATTGAGCCATCCCTGACGCCACGCCAATTGCGCTTCGCTGTCGACTGCATGGAGTTTTTGCGCCGAACCCTCGCCATAGGCCACTTGCTGGCCAGCGCTGAGAATTTGTTGTTCGGCGTGCCTGTCCGCCGTCACGCCCACCCGCCCGGACAACACCGTGACCTGCGCGCCGTGCGGTTGCAGACGCACTTCGAACTGAGTCCCCAGCACCCGCGCCTGGCCTTTTTCAGCGTCCACCACGAACGGCTCGCCGGTGTGGGTCACGCTGAAAAATCCGGCGCCGCGCCGCAGCTCAACCCGCCGCTCGCCACGACTGAAATCCACCGCAATCGCGCTGTCGGCATCAAGCGTGACGTGTGACTGATCCGCCAGCGTGACGGTGCGAATTTCCCCCGGCGCCGATACATAGTCCGCGCCCAGATCATCGACCCAGCGCGACGGTTGCCAGCCAGCACCGACGCCGATCATCAACACCATGCACGCGGCCATCGCCAACGCACCGGACCAACGCAGAACGCGGGTACGGCGCGAGCGATTCATGGCGCTGAGGTAACCCTGCAAGGCAAACGCCTCTTCGTCGGCCAACGTTCGGGCCGGTGTTTCGGTCAACTCCCACACCACTTGCGCCTGGGCGTAAGCCTCGGCATGGGCAGGGTCGGCCTGTAGCCAATGGCTGAAGGTGGCCTGATCGCCGCTGCTGGGCTGGTCATGCAACAGACTCAGCCAGGCGAAGGCTGCCTGTTCCTGAGCAGGCGTCGGGATGACGCGTTCGGTGCTGTTCACAGTGCTTTCCCTGGCGTGCGCGGTTCGGGTTCCCGCAGGCTGGCCTTGCAAGCCTCGAGGGCGCGCATCATATGTTTTTCCACGGCGCTTTGGGACAACCCCATGGCCTTGGCGATTTCGGCGTATTTGCGCCCGTGGATACGGTTGAGCAGAAAAATCTGTCGGGTGCGCTCAGGCAGCGCACGCAACGCCGCTTCGACGTGACGCAAATCGTTGCCCGCCTCTAGCGCCGCTTGCGGTTCGCTGCCGTGACTGTCGGGTTGATCCGGCATCCAGCCCTCGTTGACCCGCACCCGCGTGCCTTCGCTGCGCAAATGATCGATGGCGATGTTGCCGGCGCACCGCAACAGGTAAGTGCTGAGCTCTTCGACCTGCACCAGCGGCCGACGCCAGAAACGCAGGAACAAATCCTGCACCAAATCCGCGGCGGTCGCCCGACACCCGACACGACGGCTCACCAGCGCTTCCATTTGCGAACGCTGGGAAAGGAACACCTGCAGGAAATGCGCACGCGCACCGCGATGTTCGTCGTCATGGGATTCCGGGGGGCTGCTGATCATCAGGTCAGCCTTGCGCAAACACGGCGACGGGGCTGGCGAGCACGCTCAACCCGGCCAACGCCAGGGCCAGGCGCGGGCGATACGGCATCAACAACACCAGCAGCAAAGCGCTGAGCATCAACACCGCAAACCACTCCACCAATCCAAGCCCCCACCCCGTCGAGGACACTGCGGCCCACAGCGATAACGCCAGCAACAGCCAGCCACTGAATTTCATCCCTTGGCGGCGACGGGCCGAGGGCTTGCGTCCCAGCAGTTCAGCGTGATGCCGATCCATCGATAAACAGAGCGCGGTGAAACCGCCGTAGCACAGCAACAAGGCCAGGAACATTCAGTGCGCCTCTTGCGCAAGCGCTATCGATTTCGCCCGCGGCCGGGTGACGATTCCAGCCTGCCCCGCGCGCTGTTTTTTCCACGCAGCCCACGCGAAAAACAGACCGCTGCCCAGGCACGTCAGATCGAAACCGGCCATGACCCAATCGCCCTGCATCAGAGTGACGCCCAAGTGATACGGCGTGGTCAGCGCGTTCAGCAGCGGCAGCGCACAGAACAGCAACGCCGTCAGCGCCAACTGTTCGACCCACGCGGCGCGACCACGGCGGACCATGGCGTGCAACACACTCAAGCCCCAGACGACAAAGAAGCTGTTCACTTCCCAATCCGCCCGCCCGGCCATTCCTACCGGTAACAATCGATTGGCCCAGAAGAACGCCGCCACCGCGACCATCAACCCCGACATGCTGGCGATATTCAGCACTTCCACCAACCGCAACTCAAACGGCATCACACCGCTCTTCGCATGTTTGATCTGGCGCTTGCCGAGCCAGATCACCAGCCCGGTGCCGATCATCGCGGTGCCAGCCAACCCACAGATGAAGTACAGCCAGCGCAACACCGGACCGGCAAAATGGCCCATGTGCAAGCCGTAGAAACTGCCGGCAATCGCCATGGGCAATGCTTGCTTCGGCGTTGCGCCGAGCAATTGCCCGGTCACGCCATGGAATGTCAACGCGCTGCCAAAGTCGTGGACCACTCGGTCGGCGCCGTCCCGCGCAAGAATGACCGAGGCATTCGCATCGCCCGGATTGTTCACCGTCAGCCGCCCGGTTCGCCCGCCCCCCCACTGCTCGCTGGCCCGTTCCAGCAGCGGGGACAACGGCGCCAACTGACCCGGTTTGCCTGCCATTTCAGGCGGATTGGACGCTGGAATCACCTCATCGTAAAACGCCTCGACACCGCCTTCGTACGAGGCAAGGATGCTCGCCGGCATCACCATCACCATGAAAATCACCAGGCTGCTGTAGGTGATCATCAGATGAAACGGCAACACCAGAACGCCCACCGCATTGTGCCCGTCGAGCCAAGAGCGCTGGCCCTTGCGCGGACGGAAGGTGAAGAAGTCCTTGAAGATTTTCTTGTGGATGATGATCCCGCTGATCAGCGCGACGAACATCACCATCGCGGCGATCGTCGACAGCCAGCGCCCCCACGGATAGGGCATCTGCAGCTGAAAGTGGAAGCGGTAAAAGAACTCGCCACCGCGGGTGTCCCGGCCCTGCACTTCTGTACCGGTTTGCGGATCGAGGAGTTTTTCGGTGAATTGACCGCGCGTGCCGGGCTTGGTCGCTGCTTGCTGCCACCTCACCGACAGCCCGGGTTCGCGAGCGTCCGGTAAATCGATGAGCCATCGCGAGGCTCCCGCGGCGTGCTGCTCGAGATAACGCTGGGCCAGGGTCAGACTGGCTTCGGAGGACAGCGAGCGGGCGGGAATTTCCGGCTGCATCCAGTGGCTGATCTCATCCTTGAAATAGGCGAGCGTGCCGGTAAGGAAAATCGCGAACAACAGCCAGCCGAAGATCAACCCGGCCCAGGTGTGCAGCCAGGCCATGGCCTGTCGAAAGCCCTCTTTCATGAGCGGCCCATCCAGAACGCCAGCCCCGACACCGCCGCCAAAACCACGCTTGGCACGATCAACCCGAACCAGGCTTGCCACGCACTGCGACAGGCAAAACACCAGAGTACGGCGACCAGATAGACCAGAAACGAGGTCATCATCCCGGTGACCACCGATTCACTACGAGCCAAGGGCAGCCACATTGCCAGGGTGACACTGGCCAATGCCGCGACGACGTACCCTCCCAGCACAGCGGCCAACACTCGGGAAGTGACGGCCAGTCGGTAGGAAACGGGGAGCGCAGTGATTTTGCCTTTCATGTTTCGACCTTGAAACGGGTGAGACCCCGTGAATGTCACGGAGCCGACAAGGTCGCAATATTAATGATAAATATTCTCATGTGCAAAAGAGATCCGACGGGATCGTTGTTACAGCAGTCAACGTTCAGTCAGCACGAACAAAAACGGGCCTGCATAAGCAGACCCGTTTGTCAGTGGTGGAAGGTAAAAACCTAATCAAATATCAGCCGTTTTGAGCAGCCTGTTCGTTCTCGAGAAACTCGTCTTCCAGCAGCGCATCGGCTGCAACTCTCTCGAACGGCACCACAGCGGCACGTGGTTTGCCCCGCAGTTTGCCGAACAGGTGCTCAAGCGCATGTTCAAGTTTTTCGGCCGCCCCGTCGATCGCCAGTTCCAGGGAGTCGGCTTTATGGGTTACAGAAATCGGTTGGTGGCCTTTTGGCCGCGCTTCCAGCTGACAGCGCATGTCATGGGGACCGGGCTTGTCGCCGTTCTCGTCCCGCAGATGAACCTCGACGCGTGTCAGGTCCTCCTCATAACGTTCGAGCGTGCTCTCAATGGTAGTACGTACCCACTCCTCCAGTCGGATGCTGCTTTGAATATGGTTATCGCTGTTGACTTGGATTTGCATAGTTCATCCCTTATTTCAGCTAGCTCGCGAGAGGCACATCGGCTGGCCCTTGGGCGTCATCACCGTGACCTCTTACTTACACAATCGGTCTGCGCGCAGAACAATTCAACCCCTAAAAAAAGATAAATTTTGATTCGCAAAAAAAGCCGGACAAGGAGCAAAAGCGCTGTTAAGGTCGGGAGTTGGGTCGCCGGACTCTTTTGTCACAATTGCTCACATCTGCCGCTCCGCCAGCGGATGCAGGCTTCGAAATATCCCCGCCTCTTCCACCAGCCAGTCATGCACCGCGCGCACGCCCGGATGGCTCAGCGCCCCCGGCGCATAGAGCAGCACGTAACGCTTGTGATTGGGTACCGCCAGGCCAAACGGCACGATCAACGTCCCCCGCTCCAACTCGTCATTGAGCAAGGTTCGCCGCGCAATCGCCACGCCCATCCCGGCAATCGCCGCTTCGATGGTCAGGTGATTGCGATTGAAAGTGTGCCCGCGCCGCACGTCCGCACCTTCGAAGCCGATGGCGTTGAGGTAAAACTCCCATTCCGCGTACTCGTAACTGCCGCGCCAGGCGGTAATGTCGTGCAGCAACGGGAAATGCACCAGGTCCGCCGGACCATGCAGCGGCGGCCGACCACGCAGCAGGCTTGGGGCACAGACCGGGAAGATCTGCTCGTCGAGCAAGGTTGTGGATAACAAACCGGGATAGCTGCCGTCATTCAGGTCGATGGCCAAATCGAAGTCGCCTTCGTGCAAGGGCACGCTGCTGTCCTCGGCCACCAGCCGTAATTGAATGTCCGGAAAGCGCTGCTGCAAGCGCGGCAACCTTGGGGTCAGCCATTTGCTCAGGAACGATGGAATCGAACGCAGCCGCAGGATGCCGCTGATCATGCCCGCATCCAGTCGTCGCAATTCCGCATCGATGCTGCCGTAAGCCTCGTTGACGGTGATGGCCAGTCGCTGGCCTTCGGCGCTCAATTCCACGCCGCGAGCGCGACGATGAAACAGGCGAAAGCCCAGTCGCTCTTCCAGCTGTCGGATTTGCTGGCTGACCGCACCCGGCGTGATGTGCAGTTCTTCGGCGCAACGGGTGAACGACAAGTGCCGCGCGGCACAGGAAAACACGTGCAGCCAGACGTAAGTCTGGGCGTGCAATTGGCGACTCATTGTTTAGTCCTGCTAAAGGCTGTCTTAGGAAGTTTCGTTGGTCACGTAGGACCGAGGTAGGCAGTATCGCCGACATTGCGCTTGTCCTACAAAAATGGCAGCGATTTCTCTTCCATTGCTTGTATAGGCTTTAGCATGGCTATCAGTGTTTTCGATCTCTTCAAAGTCGGCATCGGTCCGTCCAGTTCCCACACCGTCGGCCCGATGCGCGCCGCCGCGACCTTCGCCCAATCCCTGATTGACCAACAATTGCTGGCCGACGTACGGCGCGTAGAAATCCGACTGTATGGCTCGCTGTCGGCGACCGGCGTCGGTCACGCCACCGACCGCGCCTGCGTCATGGGCCTGATGGGCGAGTGGCCGGACAGCATCGATCCCACGTCCATCGACAGCCGAATCCAGACCCTGCGCGAAACCGGCGAACTCTCCCTGGCAGGCAAAACCTCCATCGCCTTCAACTGGCAAACCGACCTCCTGCTGCTCGACGAGAGCCTGCCCTACCACCCCAATGCGATGTCCCTGACGGCCTTTGGCGAAACCGGTGAATTGTCGGAGCAAACGTACTACTCGATCGGTGGCGGTTTCATCATTGAAGCGGCCGAAGCCGAGTCCGGTATCGCGCCCACCAGCGATGTGGTGCTGCCGTACGATTTTTCCAGCGCCGCCGAGCTGCTCAAGCTCTGCAACCTGCACGGCCTGCGCGTTTCCGAGTTGATGATGGCCAATGAACTGGCCTGGCGCAGCGAATCCGAAATCCGTCAGGGCCTGCTGCACATTTGGTCGGTGATGCGTGAATGCGTCGAGCAAGGGCTGCGCCATGAAGGCATCCTGCCCGGCGGTCTGAATGTTCCGCGTCGCGCGGCGAAATTGCACCGCAGCCTGTTGGAAATCGGCAAGCCGAATGTCATCACCTCCACGCTATCGGCCATGGAGTGGGTGAACCTGTTTGCCCTCGCCGTGAACGAAGAAAACGCAGCGGGCGGGCGCATGGTCACGGCGCCGACCAATGGCGCGGCGGGGATCATTCCGGCGGTGCTGCACTACTACATGAAATTCAACCCGGACGCGTCGGACGATGACGTCGTCGCGTTCTTCTTGGGCGCTGCGGCCGTAGGAATTCTCTGCAAGAAAAACGCGTCCATCTCCGGTGCCGAAGTCGGCTGCCAGGGCGAAGTCGGCTCCGCCTGCGCCATGGCCGCCGCCGGGCTGGCGGACGTACTCGGCGCCACGCCCGAGCAACTGGAAAACGCCGCCGAAATCGGCCTTGAGCACAACCTCGGCCTGACCTGCGACCCGGTCGGCGGCCTGGTGCAAGTGCCGTGCATCGAGCGCAATGCGATTGCTGCCGTCAAGGCGATCAACGCTACGCAAATGGCCCTGCGCGGCGACGGCAAACACTTCATTTCCCTGGACCGGGTCATCCGCACCATGCGCGATACCGGCGCCGACATGCATGACAAATACAAAGAGACTTCACGGGGCGGCCTGGCTGTCAGCTGGGTGGAGTGCTGAGGAGCATTCCCGACGCCCGTAACACGTGAGCCCGAGCAAGAACAATAACGAGGCCAAACGATGACCGATGTACGTACACCTGCTGCCGATAATCCTGCTGTAGACCTGCGCAATAGCGAAATAACCCACAAAGGCTGGAACAAACACGACACCACCTGGATGCTTGGCCTTTATGGCACAGCCATCGGCGCCGGCACGCTGTTCCTGCCGATCAACGCCGGCGTAGGCGGTTTCTGGCCGCTGCTGATCCTGGCAGTACTGGCGTTCCCGATGACCTTCTACGCCCACCGCGGCCTGACCCGTTTCGTGTTGTCCGGGCGTTCCGGGGACATCACCGAAGTGGTGGAAGAACACTTC
Source organism: Pseudomonas sp. ES4 (assembly GCF_050586665.1). Taxonomy (NCBI): domain Bacteria; kingdom Pseudomonadati; phylum Pseudomonadota; class Gammaproteobacteria; order Pseudomonadales; family Pseudomonadaceae; genus Pseudomonas; species Pseudomonas sp. ES4. The sequence goes on from NZ_JBOBDO010000029.1 coordinate 22,524, forward strand.
GGCATCGGTGCCGGCAAGCTGATCACGCTGCTGTATTTCTTTGCGATCTTCCCGATTCTGCTGGTGTACAGCGTGGCGCTGACCAACACCTTGAGCAGCTTCATGGAGCATCAGTTGCACATCGCCCCGCCACCACGGGCGATTCTGTCGCTGGCGCTGATCCTCGGCCTGATGGCCATCGTCCGTTGCGGCCAGGGTGTCATCGTCAAATGCATGAGCGTGCTGGTTTATCCGTTCGTTGCAGCGTTGCTGCTGCTCGGTTTGAGTCTGATCCCGAACTGGAACGGCGCATTCTTCGCCACCGCCAGTGAAGGCATGCCGATGCCGCTGTTCTTCAAGACCTTGTGGCTGGCGATCCCGGTGATGGTGTTTTCGTTCAACCATTCGCCGATCATCTCTGCCTTCTCCGTCGATCAGAAACAACGTTACGGCGAACAGGCCGAACGCAAAAGCAGCGGCATCCTCGCCATCGCCCACGCCATGATGGTGGTGACGGTGATGTTCTTCTGCTTCAGTTGCGTGCTGGCCTTGTCGCCGGCTGATTTGGCGGCGGCGAAGGCGCAGAACATCTCGATCCTGTCGTACCTGGCCAACCACTTCCAGACGCCGGTCATCGCTTACGCGGCGCCGCTGATTGCGCTGGTGGCAATCACCAAGTCCTTCCTCGGCCATTACATCGGCGCCAGCGAAGGCTTCCAGGGGCTGATCGTGAAAAGCCTGCGCGGTCGTGGCCGGGTGATGTCGGCGAACTGGCTGAACCGCGTGACCGCGCTGTTCATGATCCTCAGCTGCTGGGCCGTGGCGACGTTCAACCCGAGCATCCTCGGCATGATCGAAACCCTCGGTGGGCCAATCATCGCGTGCCTGCTGTTCCTGATGCCGATGTACGCCATCCGTCGAGTGCCGGCCTTGCGCCAGTATTCGGGTCAGGTGTCGAACGTGTTCGTGGTGTTGATCGGTTTGATTGCACTGTCTGCGATCATCTACTCATTCATGCCCTGAAACGGGCAGGAAAAAAGAAGGCGGGCCACAGAGTCCGCCTTCTTTTTTGCCGTGTCTATTGTTCGACAATTTTTGCGGCATGGCCCTTGCTACGTCACCTGTGAGGCAAAAGGACTTTTGAAAACCTCAGCGAGAGCGATGTGCCGGTGGTCTGGTGTTGCGAACTAACCCCGATCATGGCCGGTCAACAACTGCACGTTCAATTCAGGCGGTGACGCATCATGGACAACCCTTTTCAGCTCATTACCGATGCTTTTGCAGCGGATTATCAAATTAACCTGAGCATTCAGGGCCTGGATGGCAGCATTATGCTGACCCTGTCCAACAACGGTCATGTGGTCGCCAAACGGATGATCAGCGCCGAACAACGCAATGACCCCCTGCGCCTCAAACGCCTGGTGCAAAGCATTCAGTTCGGCATTGCCATCGAACAGGGCCACAGCGCCGTGGCCATCCTCGAAGCCATGACCGACGGCGACCACAACCTGCCGCCGCCACGCGTCAAAGGCCACAGCCGGCCCGCGATGAGGTTCTAAATCTCGCCCTTCTCCACTTCGGGATGCTCACCGGAACCCGCACCAATCTTGCGTTGCGGGTGTTCGATCTTCACCGAAGGGAATTGCGACGAAGCGTAACGCACCACCAGAATCGCAAACGCCAGCAGCAAAATCCCGCCGCACAGGTAGATGATGCCGATATCCGGCGGGTTGTGATGCGAGACGTTGGAGATCAGCAGTCGCGTCAGCGCGGTGATCGCCACGTAGATCAGGAAACGCACCGGCATGTGGTTGGTCTTGAAGTAAATCCCGACCATCGCCCCCAATTCCAGGTAGATGAACAGCAGCAAGATGTCATCGATCTTGATATGCCCTTCTTCGATCATCCCCAGAAATTCCATCACCGCCGCCCACGCGGTGACTGCACCGATGGCGAACAGCGCCAGGTAGTGGAAGGTCTCGACGAACAGGTTGCCCAGGGACTCGGCCAATTGATGCACGTTCTGCCGCAGTTTCTCGGCCCAGTTGATTTTCACGGTGATTCTTCCTTAGCTCGGTTCGAGCGGATGATGCGGGTTTGACGTGACGGTTGTTCTGCATGCAGAAAAAAGGCCAGAGGCGCCTGCCACATGATGGCGAGGTGCTCTAAAACGCGCTCCGTGGCGTTTGGTCGCACCTGCACCTCACAAACCCTGATTTCGGTCTACATTAAAAAGCCACTACCCAAAGCGCAGGGATTCGCTTATCCTTTTCGCTGTATATAAATACAGTGGTCGACAAGACAACTTAATGTGAAGGCATGTGAGGTGGTGAATGGCCGTCGAAGTGGTATACCGCAGCAGCCGAGATCTGGAGCGCTTGTTCATGGATAAAGCCGAAGCTGACCGTCATGACAAAATGCTCGAACTGGCCGAGTTGCTGGCCGAAGTGTTGCAAAAAGCCGTTCCGTCCCTGACCGAACAGCAAGTGGAAGAAGCCGGGATCTACATGGCGAAGAACCGCGATGTGTTCGCCAAGGCGTTCAAGAGCCAGCCGGATGCTCTGTCCGAACTGCTGAACGCACCTGCTGAAGTCGTTGAAAAGGCTGCCCCCGTTGAAGCGCCTGCACCTGTTGAAGTCGCTGAGCCGATCAAGCCAGCTAAAGCGCCCAAGGCTGCCAAGTAAGCAACGCCCGAATTGAATAGGCCCTGAGTCAAACGACTCAGGGCCTTTTTCATGCCTGCAAAAAGTCAGGCTTCGGGTTGTTCCAGCGAAAGCGGCTGACTAATACGCCTATACATTGCTTTCACGTCAATTCACGTTCTCTGCATTAGCCTCTCAAATCCCTGTCGGCAAGAGGGCTGATTATTTTTTGGGGAGCGATGCGATCATTTGATCAAAGGCCGTTACCGAGTATCTTTCATCAAGGTTTTCTACGGTGGGCATTTTTGAAGGGAACCCGAATCGCACTCTGCCGGGAAGCGCTTCATTCATAGCTGAGTACCAGGTCAGCAGAGCTTGTTGGAGGCGCACGTGTAGCTCGAATCTACTCCGTCGGCGGGTGGTGTCTGCTTTGGCTCGTTCGCGCGCGAGCTGAGGATCTATGCGGCCAACAATGTAACAGTCAGCAAAGCCAATACGTCCTTGTGCGATCGTTTCTCTTGTAGCGTCCAACTCTATTCGCCAGTCGTGTTCGCTCGCCTCGTCGATCTGCCAAAGACTCCAAATGTAGTGGAGCTTGAGAGGGTCACTGTCACACAAAGCCCACGAAGAAATGTCTTCCATGGCCAGCGCCGTTTGCCAGCGATCCACGTTTCGCTCTGCCCAAAAAGTTGCCGCTCCGACCGGATCCTTTATCCGATCTGGCTCGTTTTCAAAACGGCCGTTTTCAGGAATGACATGTTGCCCTCCATGCTTATCGCACCAAGTGGTTTTCCCACTGGCGCTGATACCCTCAACAACCAATATCATCGTTATGACTACTCCGTTAATTGCGCCATGATCTCACTTGCTCGCTGTGTCGGCAGCCGCATCAGCACATTTTTAAGATAGGCATACGGGCCATACCCATTCATGCGCGCTGACTGGATCAGGCTCATGATCGCCGCCGCCCATTTTCCGCTGCATAACGACCCGGCAAACAACCAGTTCGAGCGCGCAAGTGCCCACGGTCGGATTCAGCTGTTCCATAGTCATCTGGTCGTGAGGACGTCATGCCGCTGATTGTGCCAGAGCAGGCGATCAGCAGCGATAAACCGATGGGCTACCGGAAGGTGTCAAAGCACTGTGATCGATCCGACCGCACCGCCTCGCTGCCTTGGGCAGCCCCAGCACAAGGCCTGAAGCTGCTCGCAATTCACTATGACTTTCGGGGCATGCCGAATGCTGCTGGCTGACCCCGGTGGAGCGGCATCCACTTGCGAATGACGTTGGCATTGATGCCGTGGCTGATAGCAGCGCTGGAGATGATTGCTCCGGGTTGCAGGCAATCCTGAACAACCTGGGCCTTGAACGATTTGGGACAACAGCGTCGTAGGCACATGAAAACCCTGGCGATAAGGGTGATCGCGTCCGCTTAAAATACGCGGACACCATCGTCCCTAAAGCTGGAGTTCGGAAGGTGATTTGGCCGGATGCTAACGCTCCAACGCCTCGACCAGCGCCTTGAAGAAACGCGCCGCCTCGCCTCCCGTGACCACGCGATGATCGAAAGTCAGGGACAGCGGCAAAACCGGATGCACCACTACAGCGCCGTCGACCGCCACCGGTTCGTCACGGATCGCGCCAGCGGCGAGGATCGCCACTTGCGGCGGCACCACCACCGGGTTGGCGTAGCGGCCGAACAAGGTGCCGAAATTCGACAGCGTCAGGGTCGCTCCCATCATTTCCTTGGGCGGAATCGATCGCGCCTGCACGTCGGCCCTTAATCGCATGACGCCTTCCTTCAAATCAGCCGAAGTGCGATGACCGACATCGCGCAGCACTGGCACGAACAAGCCGTCCGGGGTGTCCACGGCGATGCCCAGGTCGAGCCGTTCGTGTTGTTTGAGCGACAGGCTTTTGCCGTCGAAAGCGCTGTTGAGCACCGGCTCCACGGCGCACGCGGCCGCCATCGCCTTGGCGAGACGAATCAGCGGTTCGCGGGCCTGACCCCAGCGATGCAGGTCGGCATCACCGAAAATCGTCACCGGCACGACTTCGGCGTGGGACCGGGCCATGTTCAGCGCCATGCTGCGCCGCACACCGCGCAACCGTTCGCCGCCGAAGCGATCCAGTTCAGTTTGTGCCGCGTTTTCCACATCCGTACGGGTGATTTGCCCCTCGTGGCCAGAACCCGTCACCCCGCTCAACTCCACGCCGAGTTGCCGGGCCAGTTGCCGCACGGCCGGGGTGGCGCGAGTCGCCAGGTGTTCTCGGGTCGAGGGAGCCGCGCCGATGAAAAACGAGTCTTCCTGACTGCTGCCGCCACCTTCGAGTCGCCCCACTACGGTGCCCGCATCGGCTTCGCCTTCGTAACCGAGCAAGGGCTCACCAACGTGAACGATGTCGCCCTCTCCGCCGTAAAGTTTTGCCACTACGCCGTCGTAGGGTGCGGGAATATCCACCAGGGCTTTGGCGGTTTCTACCGATACCAGCAATTGATCGGCCTTGACGTCATCGCCAATGTTGACGTGCCAGCGGACGATTTCCGCCTCCTGCAAACCTTCGCCCAGATCCGGCAGTTTGAAATATTTCATCGTGACCTCCTTGGGCTCAGGCAAAGTGAAGAACGTTGTCGCAGCCCTGAAGAATGTCCTCGACGTTGGGCATGTACAGCAATTCCAGTCGATACAGCGGCGGCGGAATGTCCGGCGCGGTAACGCGCTGGATCGGTGCCTGCAAATCCAGCAACACCCGCTCATAGAGGCTCGCGGCGATTTCCGCACCGACGCCACAGGAGCGCGGCGCTTCATGAACGATCACGCAACGACCGGTCTTGCGCACCGAGGCTTCCATGGTGTCGAGGTCCAGTGGCTTGATACTCGCGACATCGATCACTTCCGCCGAGACGCCCCGCTCGGCCAATGCGGTGGCGGCTTGCAGGGTTTCCATCACACTGGCGCCCCAGCTGATCAGCGTGATGTCGCTGCCTTCGCGCAGGGTGAAACAGCTGTCCAGCGGCAGGCGCTTGCCATCGTCCAACAGAGGTTGCGGGTTCATGCGATAGAGCCGGGTCGGTTCGAGGAACAGCACCGGGTCCGGGTCATCGATGGCCGCCAGCAACAAGCCATAGGCCCGGGCCGGCGATGACGGAATCACCACCCGCAGCCCTGGAATGTGCGCGAACAATGCTTCAGTGCTTTCGCTGTGATGTTCCGGCGCGCGAATCCCTGCGCCCATCGGCGTGCGCATCACCATCGGGCAGGTGATCCGCCCGCGGGTGCGATTGCGCATGCGGCTGGAGTGGGACACCAGGTGTTCCATGGCCGCGTAGATGAAACCCATGAACTGGATTTCCACCACCGGTTTCAGGCCCTGGGCGGCCATGCCGACCACCAGTCCGCCGAGCATGGTTTCGGCCAGCGGCGAGTCGATGACGCGCTTGAAGCCAAAGCTGTCGCGCAGCCCTTGGGTGGCGCGAAACACGCCGCCGTTCACTCCGACATCCTCACCGAGGACGATGACGTTCTCGTCTTCGCTCATCGCCCGATGCAGCGCGAGATTCACCGCTTCCAGCAACGTGACTTTGCCGTTACTCATGGCTCGCATCTCCCGCGCGGCGCGCCGCCCTTTCGAGCAACTCTTCACGCTGCCCGGCGAGGGACGCCGGCCATTGGGCGTAGACGTGATCCATGATCGATTCGGGCGCCTGAAGACCCGCTGCTTCGAAGTTATCCACAGCCTGCTGCACCAAGCCATGGCATTCGCTGATCAGCGCCTGTTCGCGGCCTTCGTCCCACACGCCCTGGTCGACCATGAAACGTTGCAGGCGTTTGACCGGTTCTTCGAGCCAGGCTTGCTTGACCTCGTCTGCCGACCGGTAGCGTGTGGCATCGTCGGCTGTCGTGTGGTCGCCGAGGCGGTAGCTCAGGCATTCCAGCAACACCGGGCCTTTACCGTGACGCGCCCGTTCGAGGGCCGCTTGTACCCGGTCGTAAACCGCGAGCATGTCATTGCCGTCGACCTGCTCACCGTGAAACCCGGCACCGATCGCTTTCTGTGCCAGGGTCGGGGCGCCGCACTGAATCCGTCGTGGCACCGAAATCGCCCATTGGTTGTTATTGACCACGAACACCACCGGCAACTGCCAGGCACCGGCGACGTTGAGGGCTTCGAGGAAATCGCCCTTGCTGGTGGCGCCGTCGCCGCAGGTGGTGACAGCGACCCGATGTTCGCCGCGGATTTTGAATGCACTGGCTACGCCGCAGGCATGCAGGGCCTGGGTAGCAATCGGCACACAGATCGGAAAGTCTTGGGCCGCCGCCGGTTCGGCAAAGTCGCTGCCGCGCTCGTCACCGCCCCAATACAGGAGAATTTCTTCCATGCGCACGCCGCGCATCAATTGCACGGCGGTGTCGCGGTAATACGGAATCAGCACGTCTTCGGCGTGCATCAAGCTGCCCACCGCCACGCCAATGGCTTCCTGGCCCAAGGTCGGCGCATACGTGCCGATGCGCCCGGTGCGTTGCAGGGCGACGGCTTTCTGATCAAAAAGGCGGGTCAGGACCATCTGCCGATAAAGGCGCGTCAGCAAATTGAAATCGTCGGCCCAGGCAGGAAGTTCGCCGAGCAATTGGCCGTCAGGGGATAAAAATCGGGTGTAAGGCAGCTCAACCTTGTGAGGCATCACAGGGGCTCCTGGCACGCCGCGTCAGCGTGCGTCAGTCAAGCCTGACGCTCGTGGCGCCAAGGCTTTGGGAGCAAGTCTGCCGGATAGGCCCTCACTCCTTCATCGGTTCAACTTCATCGATACAGCACTTTCTCCGCCAACTCGTCAGCCACGCGGGCCGGCGAGCGTTTTTCCGCTTGGGCATGGGCGAAGACTTCGGTCAGCCGGGAGCTGATTTTCGACAGGTGTGCGGTGATGGTCGATAGCTCTTCACCACGGTGCTTGAGCGAGACGTAGATCAGCCCGCCGGAATTGATCACGTAATCCGGCGCATACAAAATGCCCCGCCGCTCCAGTTGATCCGCGACTTCCAGGTGGGTCAGTTGGTTGTTCGCCGAGCCCGCCACCGCCGCGCAGCGCAATTGCGTCACGCTGTGGCTGTTGAGCACGCCACCAAGACCGCAGGGCGCGAGAATATCGCAAGGAGTGCTGAGCAGCGCGTCGTTGGCGATCGGATGAGCGCCAAGTTGTTCCATCGCCAGTTGGACCTTGCCGTGATCGATGTCACTGACCAGCAGTTCGGCACCGGCGGCGTGCAGCTGTTCGGCGAGGGCAAAACCAACGTTGCCAAGCCCTTGAATCGCCACTCGCAGGCCTTCGAGGTTATCGCTGCCCAGCCGGGCCATGGCGGTGGCACGAATACCGGTGAACACGCCCATCGCCGCGTGCGGTGCCGGGTCGCCCGCCGCGGTGGTGCTGGTGACGTACTGGGTCTGTTGGGCGATGCAATCCATGTCCGCCACTGAGGTGCCGCTGTCGATGGCGGTGATGTAGCGGCCGTCGAGCTGGTTGATGCAACGCCCGAAAGCTTCGAACAGCGCGGCGCGGTTTTCCACATGCACCGGGCGGACGATCACCGCCACGCCGCCGCCCTGAGCCAGGCCGGCCAGCGCCGCCTTGTAACTCATGCCTTGAGCGAGACGCACCGCATCCTCGACGGCGGATTCGTCGCTGGGATAGGCAAGGTAACGACACCCGCCCAGGGCTGGTCCCAGACGGCTGTTATGAATGGCAATGACCGCCTTCAACCCGGTGACCGAGTCGACGCTCAGATGCAGGGATTCAAGGCGAGTGCTTTGCATGAGAGCGAACATCGTAGGGCTCCCGAATCACTTCTTGTAGTCGCCAGTATAGGCTTGCGCCCGAAAATTGCAGAAGCGCGCCGGAATAAGCGACGACGCCATGCAGACTTTCGGACATAACCGTCAACCGCCCATGTCCGGCACTGGACGAATGCCGGAGACGGGGCTAAAACGAGGCATTAGCCGGAGATTTTGATGACCCCCCGCCAACGTTTTTTCGACTGTCTGCAACGTTCACCGCCCGCGCTGTTCGAGGCGGCGCTGTGGATTGCCGCCGAACACGACAGTGACGTCAATTGCGAGGCGGTACTGAACGATCTCAAGGACCTGCAACAACGGGTCAGTCAGGGCTTGCCGATGTTGCCGGTGAGCGAGTTGGCCCAGCCGTTGTTACGGCGTATGAATGACCTGGGATTCGCTCAGGACTCCTCCACGCCATTGCGCCCGCAAGTCGCGCTGGTCAATAAAGTGCTGGAACGCAGGCGCGGGCAGCCGCTGAGCCTGGGATTGGTTGCCCTGGAACTGGCTAGAGGTCTGGAGATCCCCATGGTCGGGGTCAATTTCCCCGGGCATTTCCTGTTGCGGGTGCCGGGCGCCGATCACTTGCTCGACCCCTGCGGCGGGCGTCGTTTGTACCCCAACGACTGCCGGGAACTGCTGCAACGCCAATACGGCCCGAACATGAAACTCAGCGCCGAGCATTTGCTCACCGCCGAGCCGGTGCAAATGCTGCAGCGGCTGTCGCGCAACCTGCGTCAGTTACACCTTTCCAACGATGACTACATCGGCGCCCTGATCGACGCCGAACGCGTGCTGGAACTGGGCAACGCCAGTGCTTCCGACTACCTGGCCCGGGCCAGCCTCTATCAACGGCTGGATTGCCCGAATGCCGAGCGCTTCGACCTCGAACATGCCCTGCTGCTCAGTGACGACCCGATTCAGCGGATTCGCCTGACTGAACGGTTGGGGCATTTGCCGCCAAACTCCATCGTCCATTAAAAGCAAAAGATCCGATGGTTTTAAGGGGTGTCCGGCTGGTTCGCCGGATGCGCCTCGATGAATGCCGGATGCGTCGCCGCCAACGCCGCCACTCGACGAATCCGCGGATACGCTTCAAGTGAAATGCTGAAGCGCTCGGCCGCGTACAGCTGCGGGATCAGGTAAACATCCGCCAGCCCAGGTGTCGGACCAAAGCAATAACCCTCGTCGCCGATCAACTGCTCCACCGTCGCCAGCCCCTGGCTGATCCAGTGCCCAATCCACTCCACCACTTGCGGTTCATCGTGGCCCAACTGCCGCAGCTTGTTGAGCACGCTGACGTTGTGCAGCGGGTGCACGTCGCAACCAATCACTGCCGCCACGCCACGCTCATGGGCGCGAGCGGCGAGGTCTTTGGAGAGCAGCGGAACCTGTGGATAACGTTCCTCCAGGTATTCAATGATCGCCGGCGACTGGATCAGCAGCTCGCCTTCGTCGGTGCGCAAGGCCGGCACGCGGCCTTGTGGATTAATGCTCAGATACGGCGGCTGCCGATGTTCACCACCTGGCGGCGCGATCAGGTTGATCGGCAACGCCTGGTAATCCAGGCCCTTGAGCGCCAACGCAATGCGCACCCGGAAGGACGAAGTCGAACGGTAGTAGGTATAGAGTTCCATGACCCGATCCTCTTAGCGCGCCGGCAGCACTTTGCCCCGGCATTCGCCGAAACCGATGGAGGCAAAACCCTCGCGGCTGCAACGGGCACGCAGGATGATTTCGTCGCCGTCCTCAAGGAATTTGCGCACCTCGCCAGACGCGAGTTCGATCGGCTTTTTACCGCCCTCGGTGATTTCCAGCAGGCTGCCGAACTGACCGTTCTCAGGCCCCGACAACGTGCCCGAACCGAACAGGTCACCGGCCTGCAACTGGCAGCCATTGACGCTGTGGTGCGCGACCATTTGCGCCACGGTCCAGTACATGTGTCGGGTATTGCTGAGGGTCAGGCGATGAGCCGGCAGTTTTTGTTCGCGCAGGCCTTCGGTGAGCAGCAGCACTTCCAGTTCGATGTCGAACGCACCTGCCGCTTGATCGCGTTTGTCGAACAGGTACGGCAGCGGCTGTGGATCGCCTTCCGGACGTGCCGGCTGAGCACGACGGAACGGCTCCAGCGCTTCGGCCGTCACCACCCAAGGCGAGATGCTGGTGATGAAACTCTTGGACAGGAACGGCCCCAGCGGCTGGTATTCCCAAGCCTGGATGTCCCGCGCCGACCAGTCATTGAGCAGGCAGAAACCGGCGATGTGATCGGCAGCGTCACCGATGGCGATCGAGTCGCCCATCTCGTTGCCCTGACCGATCCAGATGCCCAGCTCCAGCTCATAGTCCAGACGCGCGCACGGGCCAAACGTCGGCTCGGTCTGGCCGGCTGGCAGCGTCTGGCCTTTCGGACGGCGAACATCGGTACCGGACGGGCGAATGGTCGAGGCGCGGCCGTGATAACCGATCGGTACGTACTTGTAGTTCGGCAGCAACGGGTTGTCGGGACGGAACAGTTTGCCGACGTTCTGCGCGTGCTCGATGCCGACGTAGAAGTCGGTGTAGTCGTTGATTTTCGCTGGCAGGTGCATCTCGCAATTGGCCGCCAATGGCAACAGTTTTGCGCCTTGGGCTTCGATCTTGCCGCGCTGGGTGCTGCCTTCCTTGAACAGTTCCAGCAGGCGTTCGCGCAGGGCAACGCGAGCCTCACGACCCAGTTCGAAGAACGCGTTCAGCTGACCGCCACGGGTGGCTTCGACTGCTGTTTTTGCGACGCCATCGAACAGCCCGGCGTCCAGTGCAGCTTCCAGATCAAAGATATGTTCGCCAATGGCCACGCCACTGCGCGGTGCCGAACCCTTCACGCTGAACACACCCAGCGGCAGGTTCTGCAGAGGGAAATCAGCATGGCCATTGGCGGAGGCAACCCAGCTACGAGTGATGGTTGTCTGAGTCATGGGTTATCTCCGGGTCGGGTCGAAAGTGGCGGGCAGCGTGGCCCAGCAGGCATCGTAATTGTTTTGCAGTTGTGGGCAATCGAGGGCGAATTGGCTCGGGCGCAGCACCTGGCTGGTCTCGAACATGAACGCCATGGTGTTGTCGATTTTCGCCGGGGCCAGTTCGGCGTTGATCGCCTTGGTGCAGGTTTCGCCGTCCGGGCCGTGGGCGCTCATGCAACTGTGCAAGGACGCACCGCCGGGCACGAAACCTTCGGCCTTGGCGTCGTATTCGCCCTTGATCAGGCCCATGAATTCGTTCATCAGGTTGCGGTGGAACCACGGTGGCCGGAAGGTTTTCTCGGCGACCATCCAGCGTGGCGGGAAGATCACGAAGTCGAGATTGGCCAGACCGGGGACGCTCGTCGGCGACGTCAGGACGGTGAAGATCGACGGATCCGGGTGATCGAAACTGACCGTGCCGATGGTGTTGAAACGGCGCAGGTCATATTTGTATGGCACGTTATTGCCGTGCCAGGCGACCACGTTCAGCGGCGAATGATCAAGCTCGCAGCCCCACAACTGGCCGAGGAATTTCTGCACAAGGGTGGTCGGTTGCTTGAGGTTTTCGTAATGCGCGACCGGGGTCAGGAAGTCCCGCGCGTTGGCCAGGCCGTTGCTGCCGATCGGCCCCAGATCCGGTAGGCGCAGTGGCGCGCCGTGGTTCTCGGCAATGTAGCCGCGAGCTTGCGGATCAAGCAGTTCGACGCGAAATTTCAGGCCGCGCGGCAGCACGGCGATTTCCAGCGGCTCCAGTTCCAGCACGCCCAATTCCGTTGCGATGCGCAAGCGTCCCAGTTCCGGCACCAGCAGCAGTTCGCCGTCGGCGTTGAAAAACACACGCTCCATGGAGCGGTTGGCGCGGTAATTGTAGATGCTGATCCCGGCCGGTTTTTCCGCGCCGGAGTTGGCAGCCATGCTCACCAGGCCGTCGATGAAATCGGTCGGCTCGCTGGGGATGTCCAGCGGGTTCCAGCGCAGGCGATTGGGGGTCACTTCCCCCAACGGGCCGCCGGCCAGTTGCCGATCCAGTTTGACGAACGCCGGGTGATTGGCCGACGGCTGAATGCGGTACATCCAGGTGCGCCGCGCTTCGCTGCGAGGCATGGTGAACGCGGTGCCGGAGAACAGTTCGGTGTAGAGACCGTACGGGGCTTTTTGCGGGGAGTTCTGGCCGACGGGCAGTGCGCCGGGCAGCGCTTCACTGCTGAATTCGTTGCCAAAGCCGGACTGATAAGCCAGCTCGGGCGCCGTTGAATCGAGGTTCATGGAGCCTCCTGAACAGGGAGTAGGCAATGGCCTGTCACTCCGTCGAAGAGCTCTCGGCACGCCTGGGTTATTTTAATCGTAATTCGATTACGCTTAACGTAATTTGATTGGTATTGACCGTCAAGCTATAAAGACGCCCATTCGTCCCGGGATCAGACCACCTCCATGGAAACGCCGCGCAGCAACGATAAACAGAAAGTCCGCTCGGCCGAGGTCGGCACCGACATCCTCAAGGCCCTGGCCGAGTTGTCGCCATCGACTTCACTGTCGCGCCTGGCCGAACACGTACAGATGCCGGCAAGCAAGGTTCACCGCTATTTGCAGGCGCTGATCGCCAGCGGTTTTGCTGAACAGAATGCGGCCACCAACCATTACGGTCTGGGCCGCGAAGCCTTGCGAGTAGGGCTGGCAGCACTCAACAGTATGGACGTGCTGAAAGTCGGCGCCCTGCCCCTGGCTGAATTGCGCGATGAGTTGAACGAAACCTGCTTTATCGCCGTGTGGGGCAACCAGGGCGCGACCGTGGTGCACATCGAGCCAGCAGTGCGCGCGGTGACGGTGGTGACGCAATTGGGTTCGGTGTTGCCGTTGCTCAGTTCGTCCACAGGGCTAGTGTTCGGCGCCTATCTGCCCAAGCGTGAAACCGTCGAATTGCGCGAGCGGGAACTGCACAGCAGCGCTTCACATGCGCTGGCGGACGATCAGGCCTACCAGGCGTTGTGCGAACAGATCCGCGAACGCGGTCTGCATCATGTGCATGGTTTGCTGATGCCGGGCGTGGACGCCTTGTCGGCCCCAGTGTTCAACGCGGTCGGACAGATCGCCGCCGTGCTGACCATCGTCGGTCCGGCTTCGTTGTTCCATGCCGACGAAAACGGCCCGGCGGCGCAGCGGTTGCTGGCTGCGACGCGGGCCGTGAGTTGGCGGATGGGGTATCAGCCGATCCCGGATTCATCGACATGAGATTTGTGCTGCACAAACTTTAAAAGACACTTTTAAAGTTAAACAACGTATGTATCAGACGACATCCGGGAGGGATGTCTTGACCCAGCCGTTACAGCAGACGAGTTTTGCTGTCGAGGGCTTGTGGATCATTGAGAATAGCTTGAATGACCTCGAGCGCCTGTAAAGGCAATTTCTGTTGCCCGGTCGCCTGGCTGTAAAACTTCTGAACCGAATACACATCGCCCAACAAGCCGATAAAGTCCTTCTGCAACTTGGTTGCCCCCCCCTTGCTCAAACCGGCTTTACCCAGCGACGCCAGTTCGATCAGTGCATCCAGAAAATGCCATGCGGCAGTGGCGCGATCACCGTCGTTATAGGCTTCGGCACCTTCCAGCACACTTCTGGTGAGCAACACCACACTCATTGCAATGCCCACCGGCGGAATCACCACGCTGACAACGGTGGCCGCAGCCTCCACCGCGCCGAACACCAGTTTGAAGATGATTTCGTCGAGGCTTTCGGTCTTTTCATCGACATCGGAAATCGTGCGATAAATCAGATCGTCATAACTCCTGCCCAAGTCCCTGACGCGACTGTCGCGTAGCAGAACCGGAGCCTCATTGAAGTTACCAAGCTCTTCCAAATCAGTGATGTACGTCCGCACCACTCGCTGATCCTTATAACGAACCCGGTCATAGAAATAGTTGCCGAATTTGAGTTTCTTGACGGCGGATACAAATTCCGAGAACGGACGAATCAGTCGGCCATCAGGTGCGTCAGGCGTATACAGGAACTCCTCAACGCGATCACCAATGATCAATCGGAAAACGAATACCCCGACCACCAGTTTTTCTCGCAAATGCAACTTGAACATTGCGCTGAAGCGAACATCACTCGGGTATTCACCCATCGGACTCATCGTTCGTGTGTCAATTTTTTCCAGGTTTTCAATAACAGTCATCAGTTGCCGATACTGCTCGGCAGTCAAACGACCGTTAAAACGCTCCTGCATCACCCCTACTTTCATCTGGCGGCGCTGTACCTCGAGGTGAACCATTCGTTTAAACGCACCCTCGGGATGGCTTCTATCCAAATGCTTCGAACGTAGCATCTCGATGTACTTTTCGCCCGGGCGCAGCGTACGCGACCAGCCGGCAATATCCCGGATATCAAGTTTACTGATCGGTGGATGATCATGTTCCAGGGTAAACCGTGGATAACTCCAAGGCGTTTGTTGTTCATCGGCGTAAAAATGCGTTTCGGTGCTGATCAGTTCGGTCAGCGTCATTCCCAATTGCGGACTGACGGAGACAAAGATGCGATCAGGATTGACCGTGGCCCGCTCCCCCCTGTCAGCCAGCACTTGCTCGATTCGCTGTTTAATCAGATCGAAGCAGAACTTGCCGTAGGTAATGAAACCGCCCTCACGTGTGGCAATGACCTGCAAGGCCTTGAGTTCACAACGAGTACGGGCAAAGTTCTGGCGTTGAGCATCAGAAGCCGTGCGATAAGCGTAAGGTGTCCGGGACTCTTCCTCCGCCACTCGCCATGCGCGAATGTTTTCAATGGTGGCGGTCAGGACTTCAGCGCCTTTGTAAGGCGATGCAACCAGGCTCACTCCTTTCCAGGTACTCGGCAGCCGTTCGACCTGTTTCAAATAGGTGGCAATGACTTCTCGATCCACAGCGTGAGATTGCCAGGTCAGGTAGTCCCGACCTTTGGCATCCATTGTCCATTCGCCAACCCGTATGCCTACATGTTGCAAATTCTGGAGTTCGTACCAGTCCTGTCCACCTGGCGAGCCTGGCGCATACAGCAAGAAACCGTCTTGCCCATCGAGTCTTGCAACCAGAATCAAATGCTGGAGCGCTCGTGTGTCGTCGATGAGGCGCACGCCATCAATAGTGAATGCCTGGTCGCCGTATAAGGCAGAGACAATCCGTGCGAAGTTCTTGTCGTTGATGTGCCCCTGATGGCGAGCAGCCAACGCACTCAGCAACAGGCGCTGGCTCATGACGTTCTTCAAGGCTTGCATGACGTCTTGACGCTCATACCGAGAACGGAACTGGGCACCATAGGCAGCCCGGGCATCAGCGCTCATCATCTCTTCAAACCATTGCTGATTCAGCTCGGCGGGAAGTTCGTCTCCCATGAATACGAGATGGGCTCTTTGCCCTTCCTCGTAAAGGCCGTAGATGAACTGCTCGGTCAGGGTGCGAGTATCTTCCTGCTCGATCTTCCGTCCTCCCACCTCGAATGTATAACGAGCATTACACACAATTTCATCGGCATCCCGATCCTGGCCAAATTCCAGTTTAATGTTCTGATTGACAATGCTACGGGCATAATCCTTAAGCGAACTGAAGTGCCCCAACTGCTTTGCCAATTCACTCTCCCTCGTAACTAGCCATGCTTCGTGGGCCAAATAGAGCTCGCGATCTTCCTGACTTATTCCGTCCAGCCACGGTTTTGCGCTAGCAATCAAAGTATCTGCATTAAATAAACTATTCACATTCATTGTCCTTTGTTAACACATTTATGCCTGACCTGATGTCAAAGCACTTAGCGAAAACTTATTCCAGAACAACACAAAGAAACACGAGTAAAAAAATACAAGATATGATAAACGCGAACAATTTATTACCAGAAACAACAACACACAAGTCCAACTCTATATAAATAAAATCAAGCACAGGCACTTTTACGAGCACACACCTAACAACTTAGCCTTGGCCACAGCTTGCGTTCTTCGCTCAACCCCCAACTTTCCATTAATTCTACGGGCATGAGTTTTTACTGTATGCAACGAGATAAACAACACATCGGCAATCTGTTGATTGGAGTTGCCCTGTGCGATCAGCTGCAAAACTTCAAGCTCCCGTTTACTGAGGGGACTGGAACTGTGCGCCTCAACAGACAATTCGGTGATCGACATTTCAGATGTACGCAGCCACTGGGGTTGCCGCAATTGCAACTCACGCCACGCTTGCCGCCCTTGGCAACGGCTAATCATTTGCTCCCCTTCTTGCAAAGCTGCAGTGGCCAGATGCGATTCCCCCTCCAGCCAGATCACTTCGGCCCGCGCCAGATGCAATTCCGCTTCGAGGGCGTACATGCCATTGGCGTGCGCATTGTCGATCAGTGTTTGAAGCAACGCTTCGGCGTTGCTGAGCTGTTGCAGATAAACCTCGGCCAGAATCAACAGATACTCAATCCGTGGAATTAGCTCCAGTGTGGCCGGGGGAGCCTGGCGAGCCTGCGGCCCACAATAATGACGCAGTACCCGCGCCAGTGCCTCATGGGCCAGTTGCGGTCGCCCCTGCTGCAACCAGAACTGACTGCTGACTTGCAACAGGACGCCACGATAGACGGTATCCGGAATTTTCCGCTGCTGCATCAGCCGTTCAGCATCGCGCAATTGTACAAACGCCTGGGTGTAATCACCCTGATTGGCCGCCAGTTGCGCGAGACCAAGAAATCCATATAACACACGCTTGTCGTGACTGCGCAGACACAACTCAAGACCGCGCTGAAAGCACTCGCGTGCATGTTCATCCTGGCCCATGGTTAACGCCAGTCGCCCACGTCGTAAAGCGATACGCCCAAGCAACGGCGCGGGCCGGTCGGCCTGCTGGCAGAGCAGTTCATGTATGTTGAGCAATAAACTCTCGGCGCGAGCCGGGGCACCCCGCTGCTCCAGCCATTGCGCGTGATCGAGCTCCATCAGGCCCTCGAACACCAGCGAGCCTTGCGCCCGCGCCAGGCACAGCGCGTCGCGGTTGTGGGCTTGCGCCACGTCGAGTTCGCCCCTTAGCAATGCCTGTTGCGTCAAACCGGACAAACACATCAGGCGCGCCGTCCAACACTCGGGATCGAGCGCGCTCAACGCGTCAAGAAAGTGCGCGCGCGAAGCCTCCATTCGGCCCTGTAAATGCAGCAACCAACCTTGCAGGGCCTGCCAACGTGCAATCAGTTGACGCTCAAGCACTGCCGAGGGTTGAGGCGTGAAATGCGCCAAATGAGCGATGCAGGCAGTCGCCTGGTCGAAACGTCCGGCGAACAACAGCGCAGCTGTAATCAATCCGACCAATTGCGGGCTGCCCAGCGTCAGCTCTTCACCTTGCTGCTCATGCAAACGCAACAACAGCACCACCGTTTGCTCCTCGAACAAATGCTCGAAACTGAAGTGCTGCAACAGGCTGACCGCCACTTCGTATTCTTCGGCGAGCAAGGCCTGTTCGAAGGCCGATTTCCAGTCCTGTTCGGTACAGAACCATTGGCAGGCACGCCGATGCCATGAGCGTCCCGCCGGCCATTGCTCATCGCGCAACAACTGGGTGAATGGGGTGAATATCTGCAGCCAATCGGTGGAGTCGCCCCAAGGTTCGATAAAACAGCCCAGCGTTTGCAAGGTCCGCAAGTACTGAGCGCCCTCTCCGGCCCCGAACAGGTGATCGCACAGCCGGGCATTGAAGCGGGGCAAGTGGGCCAGCACGCGCCAGGCTTCGCTCAACTCAGGCGTCAGCGAGTTGAACAACTCATGCTCCAGATAATCGAGCAAGGTGTCCGCCCGTCCCAGGGGTTTGTTCTGCCGCGACCAATCGCACTTTTGCAGCAATGCAATCCGCACACCGGCACACCAGCCGCCGGTGCGCTGGATGATCCGACTGGCCACTTTGCCGGCCTGCTCCGGTACCCAGGGCTGCACGATCTGCTCGACTTCATCTGCCGTAAAAGCCAGCGAGGTGCTTTCGCATTCGTACAACTCATCGTCGAGCAGCAATCTTGGCCAGTTGCAGGGCGGGCGGCGGCGAGCACCCAGCCACCAGGTCAGCATCGGGCTGCTGGTCGCCAGCATGCGATCGAGCAACAGGTCCAACTCCGGGTCAGGCAAGCGGCAATAATCATCGAGAAACAGCCAGGTCGGCGTCTGCAATCGGGCCAGATAGCCCAGCAACTCGGATTCGTCCGACGAAGCCAGCCCCAGGGTTTCCGCCAGACGATGACGAAAATCCGCCGCGCTCAACACCACGCCAGACAATGGCAACCAGAACACGCGGCAATGGGGCGGGGCCTGCAACAGGCATTCGGCGAGCAGCGCAGTCTTGCCGCTGCCGGCCGGCGCGCAGAGTAATTTCACCCGTGCCGTGGAGGCCAGTAACGGCTCGGTCAAGCGAGACCGTGACAGGTGATGGGTGGACAGACGGGGCAGGAATCCAGGACGGTCCAGACACGGGATCATGGCGGTCATTGCGGCGTGCCTTTTTATAATTGTCCGGCAACCCTAGCCCTCTCTTAGCCGCTTGTTGAGAAGTATTCAGCACGCTGATTGGCAGCCATAAAAAAGGCGACCACCCGGTCGCCTTTTGTACTGCTGATGTATCAACCCACTACCGAACGCCCTCGGCGCGCAAGGCCGATGGCGTGTAGTCGGCAGCCTTGGCTTCGAAGCCGAATTCGAAACTGCGCTTCTCTTCGTTCTTCATTCCCAGGGCAATGTATCGGCCGGCAATGATGTCGTAGAGCGCTTCGAGGGTGTAGGCCGGGGTCTGATGATCGTAGTAGTACTGAGCGTGCCCCTCGGCCACTCGCCACAGCTGACCGCGACCGTCGTAATGGTCCGCCAGCGCCACTTGCCAGCTGTCTTCGTCGAGGTACATGTGGCGTTTGGCGTAGATGTGCCGTTCGCTCGCCTTGACCGTACCGATCACTTCCCAGACCCGGTGCAATTCATAGCGGGTCAGGTCCTGATTGATATGCCCGGCCTTGACGATGTCGTCGTACTTGAGGCTCGGCGAGTCGAGTTTGTAGCTGTTGTAAGGGATGTACATTTCCTTCTTGCCGACCAGTTTCCAGTCGTAGCGATCCGGTGCACCGGAGAACATGTCGAAGTTGTCGGACGTGCGCAGGCCATCAGCGGCAGTACCCGGCCCGTCATAAGCCACTTGCGGTGCGCGACGTACACGGCGCTGGCCGGCGTTGTAGATCCACGCCAAGCGCGGTTCTTTCACCTGATCGAGGGTTTCATGCACCAGCAGCACGTTACCCGCCAGGCGTGCCGGGGCCGTCACCGATTGCTTGAAGAAGGTCAGCACGTTGGCGGCTTTTTCCGGGTCCAGGTCCTTCATCAGTTGTGGTACGGCGATCTCTTCTTCGAAGCGGATCGGCGTGTAGCTGCCGTTCGTTTGCGGGGTCACCTGAGTGATGATGCGGCGCAGGTTGCCGCCGTGATAGCGGGTGATGTGGTTCCACAACACCTCGACGCCGTTCTTCGGAATCGGGAACGCGTAGTAGCGGTTGCCGGTGAAATTGGCCAGGCCGTTACCGTCGTTGATGCTGTTCACGTTCAGCGCACTGCGCTTGGCCGACTCGTAAATCTCCGGGGGCAGGCCCACGGTGCGGTGAGTCGGGTAGACCGGGATCTTGTAGGTTTCAGGGTAGCGTTTGAACATCGCTACCTGGCCATCCGACAACTTGTCTTTGTACTTGTCGACCGTCGCGGCGGTGATGGTGAACAGCGGTTTTTCACTGGCGAACGGGTCAGCCAGGAAACCTTTGCTGTCCACTGCGCCGGCATTTTTCGGGATGCCGCCGGTCCAGGCCGGGATCGAGCCGTCGGCGTTGCCGGCCTTTTCGGCGCCCAACGGCGTGAGGCTGGAGGCAAGCTTGTTGGCTTCTTCCGGCGAGACCGCCGCCATTACGTTGGCAGCCAGCAGACTCAAGGCCAGGGCGCCGCATTGCAGAATCATCTTGCGCATTGAAATCATCCTTCTCAGCCAGATCAGAAGTTCACGCCGAAACTCAGCGCCAGGAAGTCGCGGTCTTCCAGGGTGTTGTAGTCACCGCCGAAGAAATCGGTGTAACTGAGGCTCGCGGTATAGGTGTTGCGGTAGTCGGCATCGACGCCGACGCTGACGGCCTTGGCGCCTTCGTTGAACAGCCCGTTGGGGCCGTAGCCGGCGACGTCATGGGACCAGGACAGGTTGGGCTTGAGGTTGATCCCGCCAATCACGTTGGCGTAATCGAGGATCGCCCGGGCGCGGTAACCCCAGGAGGTCGAAGTGACAAAGCCGTCGGTATCGCCGCCAAAACCATACTGGCCATAGACCGAGTCACGGCCGTAACGCAATTCGGATCGCGACTCCAGGCCACCGACGTGCACCACCGCCGCCTCGCCAACCAGGGTCAACCGCTGGGCGCCCAGCACTTGGTCGAAGAAGTGCGTCAGGGTGCTCTGGACCTGTGTCACTTCCTTGCGGCGGTAGCCTTTGTTGTCGGCACCTGGCGTGGTGGCGACAGGCGATGCCGCGCCGCCTGCAATCGGGTTGAGCAAGGCCAGGGTCAGGTCGTTGGTGTTGACTTGCACCGGAGCGTTGGGGCGATAGCTGATCTCGCCGGTCCACGCCGTACCGGTAGGCAAGGTGGTGGAAAAGCTCGCGCCGTAGAGGCGAATGTCTTCCGGGTACTCGAGGTAATACTGGCCGCGTCCGAGCATCACACTTTGAGCCAGTGCCGAACCGGTGCCGGGCGCGATTCTGTTGGCGGCACCGACGATGGCCGGGATCCGTGCCAGCGTTGTCAGGCCGGCGGTGGTCGTGCCGACCGTCGGGCTACGGCTGTGATAGTTCATGAAGTACAGGCCGTACTCGGTGTCGTCGCCGAGCCAGCGCAGCGCCGTCCCCCACTGCCCGGAGTCGCGGGCATCGCGGTCACCACCACGCGGTACGATCACACCTTCCTGGCTGACTTCGAAGCCTTGGCCAAACGCGGCAGCGATCGGTTGCAACGGTGCGATCGCCGGGCTGGCCACCGTGTAATTCTTGTTGCAACCGTCTGCCACCACGTCGTTACCGAAGAAGGTGCCGCAGTTGTCGACGACGGTCTGGTCCCACTCAAGTTGATAGAAACCTTCCACCGAGAGTTGGTCGGTCAGGCCTTGAGAGGCGAACAGCATGTTCACCGGAATCAGGCCTTCCTTGATCTCGGCGCCAGGACGGCGAAACGCTGAAACGTCGATCGGGTTGATGCTGTTGATCGAGTTGCCGATGAAGGTACTTTCACCCCAACTCACCACCTGCTTGCCGGCGCGCACAGTGCCCGGCAGGTCAGCGATGGAATAGTTGTGATAGACGAAGGCGTCGAGCAGTTGCGCCCCGGAAGACTTGGCGCCTTCTTTACGACCGCTGTCACTGATCGCTTTGAACTCACGGTCCTCGTCCTTGAGTTCGAAGTCGTACCAGTACTTGCCACGCACGAACACCCCAGTGTCGCCGTACTTCAATTCAAGGTCATGAATACCCTTGAAGATCTTGGAGAAGGTTTCGCCCTTCTTGAAGTTCAGCCGCCCGTCATCCCCGGTCGAAGACTGGCCGGTCCCGCCATTGACGACGCCTACCAGGGATTTGTCGGCATCACGCATGCCCCAGCTCGCGCCGACGGACAGCGAAGAGTCAAATGTCCCCTCGATTTCGCCAATGTTGAATGAAACAGCCTGCGCCTGGGCGCAGCAACCCAAGGCAACCGCAGCAGCGAGCGCTTGCGGCGTGAAGATGGCGCGCATTGTTGTTTTTGTCATGCGTCTTCCCCGGTGAGTGACAGAAGGCCCCACCCTACTGCCCCACGTTGGGAGCGATAAGCGCACCAAGGAGGTATTCGCGATGTACCTCCAAAGGATGAATGCCCGCATGGGACGGGGGTTTGCGCGGGTTATGGATGGGCTGGATGGGGGGTTATCAACACAACGCATGGCGTGTGGGAGGGGTCTGTCAGCACTGTTACTCATGCTGCAACAGTTCATGTCGTGAATTGCTATTTTTCCTTTTGGCTCAAGGCCTTATTCTTGCCGGGCTTTCACGGCAACCAGCCGCAAAGCACGAAGCAATGGCGGTGGCCAGTCCACGCCATGGGTGACAGATTTCAGAGGAGTTGAAGATTTTCGACTCATCGCCCCGTGTTCACTGACGTTGATTTATTGCTCCTTGATCAATCGTCTTACTTTGGCCGCTGCGTTTGCAGCGGCCTTTTTTATGGGCGGGGGGTTTTTGGTGCCAGCCCGTTTGCTAGATGTTTAAAACAAGTCCTACAAGACATTTCCTGTAACTGCATAAGAAACATCTTTTAATGCAGAGGACAATCGCGCCTGCATTCCCGTCTTATCGAAAGTCCTCTCAAGTTTATGTGCAAAAGCCCACACGCCTCTCAGACCCATTACTTTTCATTTAGCTGTAACTTGAAGTTGCACGACAAAACTGTTGGCAGTGCATGCACTCCAAAAAACTTACATCTTAAACAGCGCGCAAATTCAAAAGGATATGAATATGCAAAAATCACCAAAACCGCCGCAGGAAAATAACTCGCCGCCAGGTTTTCTAGAAATAACTACCCCTGTACATACAGTAGGCATCGCACCCGATCACTTTACACCTCCGCCTCGAAGTGGAACTCATTTGCAAGCAGGTCCATTTGGACCCGGCGTTTCGACTTACAATCAAAATCGAGGCACCGTAATAAATACGACGAAGGCGCTGGAACAGGAATATCAGACCCGGTCCAGCCAACTACCGCAAACCATCGAGGCAGAACTGGCAGCGACCCGATATGAAGGCCCTACGAATCCAGTTCCACCTTTGCAATCAGTCGCCCGGGAATTAGAGGTACTGAACAAACTCACTGAACGCAAAACAGCAGAGTTCCACAGTAAAACAGCCACTGCCAACGCGTTTTATGGAGGTGATCCATTTAACCGGCATATCAATGAGTTCATGATCAAAGCCACAAAGATTGAGAAGTGGCCGGGGCCGAATGGCGTTGCCATGCAGGCCTTGAATCAATCACTCAGAGCCGCGATCGATGCCAGATTACTGTCTCAAACCTTGCAGTCACTCCACCAGCGAACAGCCAATCTTCAACACACCCTCAGTGCCATGCAGGCCGCTGAACAAGCACGAATGGCTGCGGAACGTGAAACACAGCGCATTGCCGCTGAGCGGGCACAACTCGCAGCGCAACAAGAATCGCAACGGGTCGCGGCGGAAGTGGCACGCTTGGCAGCAGAAGAAAAACAACAAGTGGCTCGCCGTAAAGAGGAACACGCGCAATGGATGGCGGCGGAATTAGCCCGGATACAAATCGAAAACGCTGAACGTCTCGAGCACCTTAGATCGGAATTTGCTGCCGAATTACGGGCTGAAGAAGCGCGAAAGCAGGATCGTATCGCAGGATTAAAAGCTGCTTTGGCTGAGGCTGAAGCCAATGAGGTAGAGGCAGCTCGTCGTTTCGCAACCGAACAAGCTCGTCTCCATACGGAAATAGAGCAGCGCATCGAACAGATACAAAGGCAACTGCAAAAGGAAGGAGAGATTCTGGAGCTTCGCCGGAAAATCATTGATACAGCGACTACCGTGGCTGAACGTCAAGCTCAACTAGCGAATCTGAAAATAGCGGCACAGGCTGAGACCCAACGACAAATCGAGCAGGCACGCCTCCTGGCGCAATGGCGAGAGGAAACAGAGGCTCGGTGGCAAAGCCCCACGTTTGCCAATGTCGGTTCGATGGCGGCATTCGGCCCAACGTTTACCGGCACACTAGGAACTGTCGGCGTTAGCCCAGCGACCTCCTTGGCGCTCAGGACCGCGCTACGTGCTGCAGTATCCGCGGCTATCGCCGCACTCGCGTCAGTAGCAGCGCCGGTACTCGTCGGGTTCGCCGCTCTATTAGCTCCCTCCAGGCTGGGTAGCGGTGATCTTTTCTCCGTAAGTGTTCCGCTGTCAGAACTCGCTCCTGATTCAACGGCCGACCTGTATGAACTGGCAGCCATCGGAGGGGAAATCGACCTGCCGGTGAGACTCGGCTCGAGGACCATAGGCAATAGCGTAGAGATTGTCGTTGTTGCCACTGACGGAGTGACAGTACCCGCCAGTGTGCCGGTAAAACTTGCTCACTTTGACGCACGCAAGAATGTTTACGTTTCCGGCAGCACCGTCTCCAACGGCCCCGTCATCACCTGGACGCCGCTGGTAGAGCCGCAGGATCCTTCAACGGAATTTCCGCTGGTCGACACTGACCTGCCGATCTATGAAGGCGCTACCGTCACCCCCGGTGTGGGACGAATCGATCCGTTTCCGGAGCTGGACCTCTACGGGTTTGGCGGCTTCATCACCGTCTTTCCGATCGACTCCGGGATCCCTCCGACATTCACGATGTTCAGGGATCGGCGACAGGATCCCGGTGTTGCCAGCGGGAGCGGACAGTCGGTTTCAGGAAATTGGTTGGGTGCCGCCTCGACGCTGGAAGGGGCGCCGATCCCCAAGCAGATTGCGGATAAACTTCGGGGGCGGGAGTTTTCGAGTTTCAAAGCGTTTCGCAGAGTCTTTTGGAAGACAGTAGCAAGTGAGAGATTTTTGAATAGACAGTTCACTCCACTCAATAGAATTGATTTGAGAGATGGATTATCACCAAGTGCCAAGTCTTCGGAACAAGTGGGCAGACGGAAAAAATTTGAAATACACCACGTTAAGCCTATCAGCGAAGGTGGCGCAGTCTACGACATAGACAATCTTCGTGTACTGACACCAAAGCAGCATATCGAAGCCCACTCCCAAAAAGGAGAAATGTGAAAATGACACTTAAAGATAGATATGAAGATTACACAGAGTCCGAGTACCTGAACATTATAAAACGCTTGTTCCAGGGGAAGTTCTCATCAGAAGAAGAGCACGATGCTTTTGTGGATAACATTGTAAGCACTTCAGAACATCCAAACGGCACCGACATCTTATATTATCCAGAGAAGGGTGTGAAAGACGGTCCTGCCGGTGTACTAAAGGCCATAAAACAATGGCGGGCAGCCAACGGCAAACCCGGTTTCAAACCTGAAGCACAGTAATCCAAACAAAGAAGCAAGCATTCGTGCTTGCTTCTTATACTGCACACTCACCGCCAGTCTTTATGCAAACCCCCAACACTTCCGACCACTTACACACTTCTCGGAAAGCGACTACATAACTCTGTAATCACGCGAAGCATCCCAGCGATTAAGGTTAATCACAAGTCAGCCGCTCATTTAAAACCTTTTCTGACTTCAACCTAATTAATCGCGAGCAATATCCCCATGAAACCTATTAACTACAACAAATACCGCGACACTAAAAACATCAACACGCCCGTACGCTTTCTGATCTTCCACTACACCGCCGGCAACTTCTCCAGTTCAGTCAATGCCCTCACCGGCCCGAATGTCAGCGTCCACTATCTGGTTCCCGACATCACCGATCCGAGCTACTTGAAAGCAGGTTATACCAGGCAGGAAGTCTTCAACCTCGTCGACGAAACCAAGCGCGCGTGGCATGCCGGCGTCAGTGCCTGGGGCAATCGAAGTAATCTGAACGACACGTCCATCGGCGTTGAAATCGTCAACCTTGCGACGTTTAGCCAAGGGGTTTTCAACTTTCCGCCCTATCAGCCGGAACAAATTGCTGCCGTTGAAGAGCTGGCGTTGGACATCCTCGAACGCTACCCGGACATCAGCCCGACCCAGGTTCTCGGGCATTCGGATATTGCGGTCGGCCGCAAGAGTGACCCAGGGCCGAAGTTCCCCTGGCATGCCCTTTACTTGAAAGGGGTGGGTGCCTGGTTCGACGAAGTCACCCGGGACACTTATCTGCAGCAATACAACGAGACCGGCATTCCAGGCCGAAGCGACTTGCTCAAACTGTTCAAGACATACGGATACGACGTTTCCGGCGCGTCAACCGAACAAGGCTTCGCACACTTGGTCAGGGCCTTTCAGTTGCACTTTCGCCCGGAAACCTACAACGGGATCATGGATGCGAAAACGGCCGCGAATCTGGCGGCATTGGTTCACAAGTATTTTTCTTGATCACCGCTGCAAGCCAGATGTCGGAATCGACTATCAAGAACCAGCAAGATCGAAAAGCGGTGACCTTGCTGGTTTCCCATCAAATCGAATATTTCTGCAAATTCGCCATCATTTCCTTCAACGCTTCAAGGTTGTCCTGCGGGTGCGCCGCGCCTTCGAAGTCGCAGATCTGTTGCCAGTGCGCCGCCACATCTTCGGGGGAAAAACCAACCCGCGGATCAAACCCGGCGCCGAGGCTTCGTTCCCAACGCACCTTGCCCATCCAGCCGCCACCGACCTCAAACAACCCGGAGGTTTCCTGGCAGTTCTCGCTGGCGAGATACACCACCAGCGGGCTGACCAGTTCCGGCTTGAGTTGTTCGAAGACTTGCGGCGGGATCAGGCCTTCGGTCATGCGCGTGCCGCCTGTAGGCGCGATGGCGTTGACCAGGATGTTGTTTTTGCGGCCTTCAATGGCCAGGGTGCGGGTCAGGCCGTAGAGGCCGAGTTTGGCCATGCCGTAGTTGGACTGGCCGAAGTTGCCGTAGATGCCCGAGGTCGAAGCGGTGAAGATGACGCGGCCATAATTTTGCTCGCGCAAGTGCGGCCAGGCGGCGCGGGTGACTTTGTAGGCGCCTTCGACGTGGACGCGGTAAACCAGATCCCAGTCGCCGTCTTCCATTTTGTGGAAGGTTTTGTCCCGCAGAATCCCGGCGTTGTTGACCACAACATCGACACGGCCAAAGGTGTCCAACGCGTTTTGAACGATTTTGTCGCCGTCGGTGACGGAGTCATGGTTGGCCTCGGCGACGCCACCGGCCTCACGAATTTCCGCCACTACCCGGTCGGCAGCCGAAGCGTTTGCGCCTTCGCCCTGAGCCGAACCGCCGAGATCGTTGACCAGCACTTTGGCGCCCTGTTTGGCGAACAGCAACGCGTGCGCCCGGCCCAGGCCGCCGCCGGCCCCGGTGATGATCACGACTTTATCTTCGAAGCGCACAGACTCATTCATTGGGGGACTCCAGCAGGCCAGGGGACAATTAGTTCGAGTGTCAGGCACGACAATGCGAGCCACAATGAACTGGGGTGAGGCTGAATGGTGCGCGATAAGTCAGCGGGATAGTCAGGAACAAGCGACCTTGCGCGGCGGTGAAACCAGCTGATCGCGAAACTCCAGGTAATGCTTGAGCACCTGCCCCGGCGCCTCGGTCTGAGGGTAGTGGCCAATGCCAGGCAACAAGACCGTGTCCGGATTCGGGATCAGTTCCCGGTAACGCTCGACCATGTGTGCGCCGGAGATGGGGTCGACCTCACCATCGATCACCCGCAATGGCACTTCACCACGCTGCATCGCGCTGACCCAACGCTCGCGCCGGGCGCGCCGCTCAGGGATATAGGCGATCAGTTTGTGAATGATCCGTGGCCCGTGATTGCTCTCGATCAAGCTCCAGAAATCGTCCATCTCGCTCTCACTGGGGCGGCTATGCGGACCGAAGATCTGGTGGAAACTCTTCACCAGGCTGTCACGGGAAAAGGCTCGCCCGATCATCCAGCCCAAGGGACTGAGCAGGAGTTTTTGCATCAGTATCGGGCGATGGGTTTCAGGAAACAGGCCGCCATTGAGGAACACACAACTGGCGATATCAATGCGCGCTTCGTAATGCCGGGCCAACAGTTCCTGGGCCACGCTGTCGCCATAATCGTGGGCCAACAGGTGCACCGGCTGCTCGACCTTCACATGCGCCAGCAAGGCCTGTTGCAGATCGGCCTGCTCCAGCAGGCTGTATTCGTGGTTCACCGGTTTGGCGGAGTCGCCAAAGCCGAGCATGTCGCAGGCAATCACCCGATAGCGCTGGGTGAGCGGTTGCCACAGGAAATGCCAGTCCCAACTGGCAGTCGGGAAGCCATGAATGAGCAACAGTGGCTCACCCTGCCCCGCCGTCCAGTAACGGATGGTCTGGCCACGGAATACGAACGTCTGGCCGCGTTTGCGCCAGACACACAGAGGGATCTCGGCGAGAGGCATTAGAGTTTATAACCCGGGTCTTGTTTATCGAGTTTGCGCAGCAACGCTGGCCAGGCCAGTGCGCCGCCCATCCCTTGAGCACTTTTGGTGACGCCGGCGATCATCGCCTTGGCGCCCGCCAGGATCTGCGGCTCGATGGCGATCAACTCGGCGCCGCCGTTCTGCGCCAGCACCTGGATATCGCAGGCACGCTGGAAGGTGAACATCATCAGGAATGTGTCGGCGATGGTGCTGCCGCAGGTCAGCAGACCGTGGTTGTGCAGCATCAGGAAATTGTTTTCGCCGAGGTCGGCCTGCAGCCGCGCTTTCTCTTCAGGGTTAAGCGCAACACCTTCGTAGGCGTGATAAGCCAGGCTGGACAGGACAAACAACGATTGTTGGCTGATCGGCAAAATGCCTTGTTTCTGCGCCGACACGGCGACCCCGGCAGCGGTGTGGGTGTGCAGCACGCAGACGACATCGTGACGAACCTCGTGCACCGCGCTGTGAATGGTGTAACCGGCCGGGTTGATCTCGTAGGGGCTGTCCATCAGCTTGTTGCCGGCCTGATCGACCTTGACCAGGCTGGACGCAGTCATCTCGTGGAACATCAACCCGAACGGGTTGATCAGAAAGTCTTCGGTACCGGGGACCTTGGCCGAGATGTGGGTAAAAATCAGGTCATCCCAGCCATGCAGGGCGACCAGACGATAGCAGGCGGCAAGGTCGACGCGGGTCTGCCACTCGGCGGCACTGACCTGGTCTTTGACACTGTGTGGCGATTGGACGGGGGCAACGTTCACGGCAAGGAACCTCTGATTTTTATTCTTGGGGTTTCTATTGTTTACCGACGTTACACCAGTCTAGTCACGCCCCGGAGATCGTGTAGTTGCATTGGCAGCCAGCTTGATGGCCTGGCGAGTCAGTACGCCAATGAACGTGGATCCATGTCAAAGTACTGCCGCCAACAAGGGGGCGGCGAACAGATTCAGCAGCCCCGTCAGAACCATGACTAACCCCGCCACCGAGCCCTCTTCACCCCCCACTTCATGTGCTCGACTGACCCCGGCACCGTGAGCACCGACACCAAACAGCGCCCCTCGAGCCAAGGCACTGCGCAGGGGCAACCACTTGAGCAGAATGCCGCCGAGCATCGCCCCGAACACCCCGGTGAACATCACAAACACCGCGGTCAGTTCCGGTACGCCCCCCAGGTCATGGGCCAGCGGCATGGCAAAAGGTGTGGTGATCGAGCGCGGCACCAGCGACATCGTCACCGAACTGTCCAGTGCCAGCGCCTTGGCCAACCCGAACGAACTGCCGATGGACGCCGCGCTGCCCGCCAGCATCCCCAGCAACAACGCCGACCAATGCCGCATCAGCATCTGCCGCTGCTGCCAGATCGGTACTGCAAAAGCGACGGTCACCGGGCCCAGCACCAGCATCAGCCAATGGGTGTTGCTCGAATATTCGGCATACGCGGTGTGCAACGGCACAGCGAGCGCCAACAGCATGGCTGGAACCAGAATCAGTGGCGACAACACATAGCGCCCGGTGCGCCGATAGATCCAGCGACTGAACAGATAGGCCAGCAGCGTGAAGGCCAGCCAGAACATTGGCATCAGCTCAAGCTTCACGAGACCTCCTCAACCGCACCACCAGTTCCACGGTAAAGGCAGTCACCAGCATCACCATCAGCGTGCTGACGCCGATCACCAGCAAAATTCGCCAACCGTCGTTGCGCAGCAGGCCGCCGTAATCGAGCAGGCTCATGAGCGCCGGAATGAAGAACAACAGCATCTCGGCCATCAACAGACCGGCGCCCATTTGCAGCGCTGCTGGTTTGACCACACCCAAAGCGAACGCCAGCAGCAACAGCACCATACCGATGACACCACCGGGAATCGGCCAGGCAGACCACACGGCCATCTGGCAGCCGAGCAGGTAGATGGCGAGTAGCACGGCCAATTCGGTCGCCAGTCGAGCCAGTTTTTTAAAGGTTGATGCATTCATGTCTTCGGTCCTCACAGGTGCTCATGTTAAGGAGTGGGCTGTCATACCCGAAGCGAATTGTTAGACTCGAAGCCATTCCAAAATGGAATCATGCAGATGGAATTCAAACAGCTACGCAGCTTCGTCGAGGTCATGCATCAGGGTGGTTTTACTCAAGCCGCCAAGACCCTGCACATCAGTCAATCGGCGGTGAGCAAACAGATCGCTCAGTTGGAACAGAGCCTCGGCACTGCGCTGCTCGAACGGCAAGGTTCGCAGCTGCGCCTGACTGCCGCCGGCCGCGTGGTTCTGCAACGGGCCGAAGGCATATTACGACTGCGCAACGAACTGCTCAGTGAGCTGGATGACTTGAGCCAACTGGCCCGCGGGGAATTGCGCCTGGGTTTGCCGCTGCTGGGCAGCGACGCGCTGTTCGCCGGACTGTTCGCCGAGTACCGGCGACGCCACCCCAACATCAGCATTCAATTGCTTGAAGGCGGTAGCCTGAGCATCGAACAGGCCGTTTTGAGTGGAGAGTTGGAACTGGGTGGCAGCCTGTTGACGAAGGACCCACAGTTCGCCTTCCAGCCTTTCTGCGATGAACCGCTGGACGCCCTGCTGCCGGCCGATCATCCGCTGGCGTCGAAGACTGTGATTGGGTTGGAGGAATTGGCAGACACGCCATTCCTGCTGTATCAGCGTAGCTTCGTGCTCAACGACCGCTTGCTGCAAGCCTGCCAGCAACTGGGTTTTACGCCGAAGGAAGGTGGTCGCAGCGGCCAGGCTGACTTTCTTGCGGCGCTGGTGGCGGCCGGTCAAGGAGTGGTGCTGTTGCCGCGCGTGGTGGCTCGCGGGCTGGTGCGGCCAGGCGTGGTGCGCCTGACCTTGAACGCGCCGAGCTATCTACGCTGGGATATCGCCTTCATCTGGCGTCAGGGCGCGTACTTGTCAAAAGCCGCGCAAGCCTGGCTCGCCTTGCTGCGCGAGCGGCCGGTCAGCCTCGCAGAGCGCTGACCAACTCTGCCAGCCAAGGCTCGGCGTCGGTTTCCGGCGTCACGCTTTCGCTGGCGTCCAGGCGCAGCATCGGCAGGGCTTCGCGCAGGCCCAGTTCGCCGAACAATTCGCGCATCAATTCGCCGCCACCACAAAACGTGTCGCCATAACTCGCATCGCCCAGGCCAATCACAGCGCCCGGCAAGCCACGCCAGGCAGCCGGCAACTGGTCGCGAATAGCGAAATACAACGGTTGCAGGTTGTCCGGCAACTCGCCCATGCCGGTGGTCGAGGTCACCGCCAGGAAGGCTTCGGGACCAAAGGCCTGGACCTCGGCGAGACTTGCACGCGGGTTGTGCCAGGCTTCGAAACCTGCTGCTTTTAAAATATTGGCAGCGTGGCGGGCGACTTCTTCTGCCGTGCCGTACACCGAGCCGGAAAGGATGGCGACTTTCATCAATCTGATCCTGAGCTGAATAAAAAGACGGGGGATATTAACAGCCATGGCAAAAAAGCTGCGATTGACTCTCAATTAACGTTGGTGGCCAGTAGACAGCAATGAGTCTTCTTCTAGAATGCAGCGCTCAATCAAATTGGAAAGGATTCTCCGATGATTAACGCCCAACTGCTGCAAATGGTGATCAACGCCTCCAATGACGGCATCGTGATTGCCGAAAAGGAAGGCGAGCAAGACAACATCCTGATTTACGTCAACCCGGCATTCGAACGCCTGACGGGTTACACCAGCGAAGAAATCCTCTACCAGGATTGCCGTTTTCTTCAGTCCGGGGATCGCGACCAGGAAGCGCTTCCATCGATCCGCGAAGCCTTGAGCAGTGGCCGTTCCTGCCGGGAAATCCTCAGGAATTATCGCAAGGACGGCACGCCGTTCTGGAACGAACTGTCCCTCTCGACGATAAAGAACCCTGATGACGGACAGACTTATTTCATCGGTGTGCAGAAAGACGTCACCCTTCAGGTCAAGGCCCAGCAGCGTGTCGCGCAGTTGGAGGCGCAATTGGCTGAGGTCCAGGCCGAGCTTGCCGCACTAAAAGCGACGAACGGCGAAAACAAAACGAAGAATTGATTGTCATTAACTACAATCACCGGTGACTTTGTAACTTTTTCTGTCGAGCAGATCATGCAACGCGACGCACTCCTGACTCAGGATGAACTGGATTTTATCCAGACCATGCAACACAACCCGCAACTCAATGTGCGGGATGCGACGTCGAGCCTGCTCGTCAACGGTGGTTCACAGATCCGTGACCTGCTCACGCGCCTTGCCGCGCATGAGCAAGTCACCATCCAGGCCAACTTCGAAAACCAGCAAATGACTTTTCCTTTGCACTTGGTGGAAGACGAGTTTCACGCGATGCATTTACGCCTCGGCGTCCCCAGCATCTATGAAGACGGACCGATGATCCGGCCATGGCGCCTGGTCCTCGACGAACCGGTAGCGCTGGAGAATGCCAATGGCCAGCCCGGTACGATGTGGGTGCACGAAGTGTCTTTCAAAGGGGTTTTGCTGGAAGTTCGCAACAAGACCAAACCGCCCAAACATTTTGCCTTGTGGTTCAGCCCGTCTGGCTACGAGCGCATCGCGTTGCGCGGCACCTTAGAGAAAGAAACCGAGAACGGCTTCTATGCCTATCAGTTGAGTCAGGATGACAAGGACGAAACCGAACGCCTGCGCCAGTACATCCTTCAACAGCATCGGCTGACGCATCCGGCCATGCATCTCTGATTCAGGTGTCCAGGTTGCCTGTCAGGAATTGTTTCAAACGCTGACGCATGACCAATCCTTCGTTGCCCAGACATCCAATCGACGATCCCGCCAGGCTTTCCTGCACCAGATCGGACGCATCCCCCGCCAGCAACAACTGACAATCCAGGCTCAAGGCCAGGCGCTTCAGTCGCCGCGGCAACTCGAGCGCAGGCGCGTGATTGGAAATCAGCACCAGCGCCTGGGGTTTGACTCTTTCGCAGACCAGGGCCAGTTCATCGAATGGCTGACCGATAGCCAACACTTGAATAGCCGAATCGACACTGCTCAAAAACAGCGCCGTTACCAGCACATCGAGTTCACGACACTGATCGCTCAGGGCGCAGACAATCACCCGTCGCGGTTGCAGGACACGCACCAGCAGCAGGCGTTGCAACACTCGAGAACGCAGAAAACCATCCAGGAAAAGCCACTCGCTGGCCTGGCCGAATGCTTCATGGCGCTGGCGCAGTTGCTTCCAGAGTGGAAGCAGAATGTCCTGAAACACGACAGTCAGCGGATAACTGGAAAAGATCTGTCCATAGACCTGCTCCAGTTGCACCTCGTCGAATGCATTCACCGCCGCCTGAACCTGTTGCTGCCATTGCGTGTAGTCAGCCTGTACGAGTTCATTGGGGATGATGTGTGACAGGGCCTGTAGCGGTGCAATCCTGGCCAGGATCTTGCCGACTTTACCCACAGCAACGCCGCGTTCGATCCAGCCAAGGATGCTGCGGACACGATCGATATCGGACAACGAATACAGTCTGTGCCCACTTTCGGTGCGCGCGGGCTGGATCAGCCCATAGCGGCGCTCCCATGCGCGTAGCGTGACCGGGTTGACCCCCGTCAGGCGCGACACTTCGCGTATCGGAAACAGGTCTTCCTGTTCGAGTGGAAGACCGGGTTGCAATCCAGGGACAACATCAGTCAGGACAGGCATTTTTTAATTCTACGTCCATGTATAAATTGGATCCTATTCTACCTCCCTTGCCCCCCCTACCATTCAAGACGTTGCTGGCGACAAACATCACTGACGTACCCGGCAGAATCAGGAATAATCCTTGCTTGTTCCACGACGCAGCCCATCACCCCGGCGCTGCGCCTGGCGAAACTCCTACCCGGAGCGACGCGATTGTTATACGGAGATGCACAATGTCTACCTCACCCGTCACGCTGATGGTTGCGCGCCGCGTCGCCGTTGGGCGTTATCAAGACCTGATTACCTGGTTGCGCGAAGGCGAACAACTGGCCACCGATTTTCCAGGCTATCTCGGCTCTGGCGTGCTCGCTCCGCCGCCCGACGATGACGAATTCCAGATTATTTTCCGCTTTGCCGACGAGCAGACTTTGCACGCCTGGGAGCATTCCGCCTCGCGCACCGCATGGCTGGCACGCGGCAGTGACCTGTTTGCCGATCCAACGGAACATCGAGTCAGCGGCATCGAAGGCTGGTTCGGCGCGGCTGGCCAGCGCCCACCACGCTGGAAACAGGCCGTGGCGATCTGGTTGGCATTCTTTCCGGTTTCCCTGCTGTTCAACTTTATCCTCGGGCCATTGCTGAGCGACATGGGTTTGCTGAGCCGGGTGTTCATCAGCACCTTGTGCCTGACCCCGCTGATGGTCTACTTCTTCATTCCGCTGTCGACCCGTCTGCTGGCCGGTTGGCTGAACACCACGCCGCAACGGCCGCTGCCCGCTGCACCCACTCCTCAAAACCACTAACTTCCCTGTGGGAGCGAGCCGGCTCCGGGCGGCTCGCTCCCACAGGGAAAGCCCCACGGTAGGTGAATGCCGCCGCGCGCTGGTATAGTTTTGCTCTTACCGCGACGCGAGCCGTTCATGACCTCTTCCGTAGCCCCAATCCTCATCACTGGCGCCGGCCAACGTGTCGGCCTGCACTGTGCGCAGCGTTTGCTCGAGGATGGCCAGCCGGTGATCTTCAGCTACCGCAGTGAACGCCCCGGCGTGCAAGTCCTACGCGACCGGGGGGCTATCGCGGTGTTTGCCGACTTCGCCACTGAAGCCGGGATCTTCGCGTTCATCAGCGAACTGAAAAACCACACCGACAGCCTGCGGGCAATCGTCCACAACGCCTCCGAGTGGCTGGCCGAAACCCCGGACACCGACGCCGTAGCCTTCACCCGCATGTTCAACGTCCACATGCTGGCGCCCTACCTGATCAATCTGCATTGTGCCGACTTGCTGCAACGCTCAAGCCCCGCCGACATCGTGCACATCAGCGATGACGTGACCCGCAAGGGCAGCAGCAAGCACATTGGCTATTGCGCCAGCAAAGCCGGGCTCGACAGCCTCACCCTGTCCTTCGCCGCGAAATACGCGCCGACAATCAAGGTCAACGGTATCGCGCCAGCCCTGCTAATGTTCAACCCCGACGATGACGCGGCATACCGCGCCAAGGTATTGGCCAAATCCGCGCTGGGCATCGAACCCGGCGGCGAAGTGATCTACCAGAGCCTGCGTTATTTGCTCGACAACCCTTATGTCACCGGCACGACCCTGACCGTCAACGGCGGACGGCACATCAAATAAGCGGCCCCCGCGAGGATGTTCCATGACGTTTTCCCTGCCCCAGAACGCCCTGTCCCAGAGCTACCGCGAGATCCTCATCGGCCTCGGTGAAAACCCCGACCGCGAGGGTCTGCAAGACACCCCGGTTCGCGCGGCAAAAGCCATGCAGTACCTCTGCCGTGGTTATGAGCAAAGTGTCGAAGAGATCGTCAACGGCGCGCTGTTCGCTTCCGACAACGATGAAATGATCATCGTCGACAACATCGAGCTGTACTCGCTCTGCGAACATCACATGCTGCCCTTCATCGGCAAGGCGCATGTGGCTTATATTCCAACGGGCAAAGTGCTGGGCCTGTCGAAGATTGCGCGACTGGTGGACATGTTCGCCCGTCGCCTGCAAATCCAGGAAAACCTCACTCGGCAAATCGCCGAAGCTGTACAGCAAGTGACCGGCGCGGCGGGCGTTGCGGTGGTCATCGAAGCCAAGCACATGTGCATGATGATGCGCGGCGTCGAGAAACAGAATTCGACCATGAACACCTCGGTGATGCTCGGCGCCTTCCGCGAGTCGAGCAATACCCGCCAGGAGTTCCTGCAATTGATTGGACGGAGCAAGTAGCAATGCCACAACTTCAACCAGGAACCGCACGCATCCGGGTCAAGAACCTGTGCCTGCGGACCTTCATCGGGATCAACGAGGATGAAATCCTCAACAAGCAGGATGTGCAGATCAACCTGACCATCCTGTATGCCGCTCAGGAAGCGGTGCGTGACAACGACATCGATCACGCGCTGAACTACCGCACCATCACCAAGGCGATCATCGCCCACGTGGAAGGCAATCGCTTCGCGCTGCTCGAACGCCTGACCCAGGAAATTCTCGATCTGGTCATGGCCAACGAGTCGGTGTTGTACGCTGAGGTCGAAGTCGACAAGCCCCACGCCCTGCGTTTCGCCGAGTCGGTATCGATTACCCTCGCCGCGAGCCGCTGACCGCGTCTGGCGCATTGTTCGTCAGACTTTTATCATCCGCGCCACGATTTGATTGCACAGAGCCCGCCATGAACGATCAACAACGCCTGGAACTCGAAGCCGCCGCCTTTCGCCGGCTGGTCGCCCATCTGGACAGCCGCAAGGATGTGCAGAACATCGACCTGATGAACCTTTCCGGCTTCTGCCGCAATTGCTTGTCCAAGTGGTACAAGGCCGCTGCCGATGAACGCCAGATCGAGGTAAGCCTCGATGAAGCCCGCGAAGTGGTTTACGGCATGCCGTACGCCGAGTGGAAAGCCCAATACCAGCAAGAAGCCAACGCCGAACAACAAGCGGCGTTCGCCAAAGGAAAACCCAATGAGTGATTTGACCACCCTGCGCGCCAGCCTCAAGAGCGGCGAACACGCTTTTGCCGACACCCTGGCTTTCATCGCCGCCGGCTACGACTATCAGCCTCAGGCTTTCAACAACGGCGGCGTGGAAAACGCAGCCGGGCAGAATGAAGGCTCGTGCAAGACATTGGGTCTGGCGCTGCTGGAAGGCTTGAGCGATGAAGAAGCGCTGTTGGCGTTCGGCGAGCATTACCGTTCGGTGGTGGCGACGCCTGAGGGCAGCGATCACGGCAATATCCGCGCGCTGATTGCTCATGGCCTGGCCGGTGTGAAGTTCACTCAACAGCCGCTGACTCGCCGCTGATTCAACGCCCGCAAAATACGTCACAAACGACACTGAACCTGTGGAGAGGGAGCTTGCTCCCGCTGGACTGCGCAGCGGTCCCCTTCTTTTTAGATAAGCAGGGTCGCTTCGCGACCCAACGGGAGCAAGCTCCCTCGCCACAGGTTACGCGTCGCCATCGATCGGTACAGGCAACATCCCGACTTTTAAGATTGACCCGGCCACTTTATTTCGTTTGCCCCAAACCACTGCTCACGGCTTAGATAAAAAGAAGCATCCCTTCTTCAGAGTCGGTCATCCATGAGCAGCGAAACCATCAGCCAGTCGATCAACATCGTTCATCCCGTCACGCTCAGCCACGGCAAAAATGCCGAGGTCTGGGACACCGATGGCAAACGCTACATCGACTTCGTCGGCGGCATCGGCGTACTGAACCTCGGCCATTGCCATCCGCGCATCGTCGAGGCCATTCGCGAACAAGCCACGCGGCTGACCCACTACGCGTTCAACGCCGCCCCGCATGTGCCCTACATCGAACTGATGGATCGCCTCACCGCGTTTATTCCGGTGGACTACCCGGTCAGCGGCATGCTCACCAACAGCGGCGCAGAAGCGGCCGAAAACGCCCTGAAGATCGTGCGTGGCGCCACCGGTCGCACGGCCGTCATCGCCTTCGACGGCGCCTTCCACGGCCGTACCCTCGCCACGCTCAACCTCAACGGCAAAGTCGCGCCCTACAAACAGAAAGTCGGCGTGCTGCCGGGTACGGTTTTTCACTTGCCATACCCGAGCAAGGACAACGGCGTGACCTGCGCCGAGGCCCTGAAAGCCATGGACCGGCTGTTCAGCGTCGAGATCGACGTTGATGACGTCGCCTGTTTTATCGTCGAACCGGTGCAGGGCGAATCGGGCTTCCTGGCGCTGGACGTGGAGTTCGCCCAGGCGCTACGTCGCTTCTGTGATGAGAAAAACATCCTGCTGATCGTTGATGAAATCCAGTCCGGCTTCGGTCGCACCGGCCAGCGCTTTGCATTTTCGCGACTGGGGATTGAGCCCGATCTGATCCTGCTCGCTAAAAGCATTGCCGGCGGCGTACCACTGGGCGCAGTGGTCGGGCGCAAGTCGTTGCTCGACACCTTGCCCAAGGGCGGACTGGGCGGCACCTATTCGGGCAACCCGATTGCCTGCGCCGCGGCACTGGCCACCCTGGACGAGATGACCGATGCGAACCTGCACGCCTGGGGCTCGCAACAGGAAGAAGCCATTGTCAGCCGCTACGAGGCCTGGCGCGCCAACAAGCTTTCCCCGTTTCTGGGCCGCTTGACCGGCGTTGGCGCGATGCGCGGCATCGAGTTGATCAATGCCGACGGCACACCGGCCTCGGCGCAATTGACGCAGCTATTGGCGTTGGCACGAGATGCCGGTTTGCTGCTGATGCCCAGCGGCAAGTCGCGCCACATCATTCGGCTTTTGGCGCCGTTGACCACTGAGGCCGCGGTGCTGGAAGAAGGGCTGGATATTTTCGAAGCCTGCCTGGCGAAGCTTTCCTGAAAGCAAACTGCGATCCGGGACTGACATAGCGAATTATGTTCGCTTGTAGTCCCCGATTTTGCGTCGCAATACTGACCAAATACCCCTCTTACCAAGCGAGATCACTACCACTTACAAGCCTGAGGCAGTCATGTATCACGACAATATAATTTATAAAAAAAAGTCCAATGATCCTCAATTCCTGCTTGGCGTAGCCGTGGTGCTGTTTCTCGGCTCCTACCTGATGAACCTGGGTAACAGCGCCCTCAGTCATTTCCTGCATCCGCTGCTGGGCAGTGCCCCGGACAGCTTGACTGCTCGCAATATCGCCATCGGCCTGGCGATTGCTGCGCTGGGCACGCTGAACTTTCACGTCCTCGGGCGCTTGAAATTCAAGGTGCAGACCAGCGTGGTCTGGATCGAACTGCTGATCCTGTTCCTGGCGTTCTTCGACACCTTCGACCTTTCCTACAGCTTCATCCTCGACAAGATCGGTTTCCTGATCATCCAGGGCGCCGCGACCACGCTATACATTTCCGCCATCGCAATTGTGATTGCCTTCGTGCTTGCCTTGATCGGTGCTGTGGCCAAGCTGTCGAACAACGGCCTGGCCAATGCCATCGCCTCGTTCTACACCTCGTTCTTTCGCGGTGTTCCGCTGCTGATCCAGATCTACCTGATTTACCTCGGACTGCCGCAACTGGGTTATGTGGTGGACGCCGTGCCGGCCGGCATCCTCGCGTTGTCGCTGTGCTACGGCGCTTACATGACCGAGATTTTTCGGGCGGGCATCCAGAGCATTCCGGTAGGTCAGTGGGAGGCCTCGCGAGCCCTGGGCATCAGCCCGTTCAAGACCCTGAGCCGGGTGATCATGCCGCAAGCCTTGCGGGTGATCATCCCGCCCACCGGCAACCAGTTCATCGCCATGCTCAAGGACAGTTCGCTGGTGTCGGTGATCGGTGTCTGGGAATTGATGTACCTGGCCAAGACCCAGGGCCGCGCGGACTTCCGCCACCTGGAAATGCTGATCACCGCCGCGATGATTTACTGGGCCCTGTCGTTCATCCTCGAACGGGTGCAGGCGCGGATCGAAAAACGGGTCAACCGATCCATTGCAAGGGGTTGATGAGTGATGACTACGGCAGAACGACTCGACCTGGCACCTGTTGCGAAGGCCAGCCCTTCGATGATTTCCATCACCGGCCTGAACAAGTGGTACGGCGATTTTCACGCCTTGCGCAATGTCGACCTGAACGTTGCCACGGGCGAAATCCTGGTGGTGTGCGGGCCGTCGGGCTCAGGCAAGTCGACGATGATTCGTTGCATCAACCATCTGGAGAATTTCCAGGAAGGCCACATTCAGGTCAACGGCATCACCCTCACCAGCGAGGCAGAAAGTGTCAGCGCGGTGCGCCGGGAAATCGGCATGGTGTTCCAGAGCTTCAACCTGTTCCCACATTTAAGCGTGATGGACAACCTGACCCTGGCCCCGCAACTGGTGCAAGGCGTGTCGAGCGCCGAGGCGAAAAAACGCGCTCAGGTTTACCTGGAGCGGGTGCGAATTGCCGAACATGCCCACAAGTACCCTTCGCAACTGTCCGGCGGCCAGCAGCAGCGCGTGGCGATTGCCCGGGCGCTGTGCATGAACCCCAAAGTAATGCTGTTCGACGAACCAACCTCGGCCCTCGATCCGGAAATGGTCCACGAAGTGCTGGACGTGATGGGCGAGTTGGCCACCGACGGCATGACCATGATTTGCGTGACCCACGAAATGGGTTTTGCCAGCAAGGTCGCCGACCGCGTGCTGTTCATGGACCAGGGCCAGGTCATCGAACAAGCCACCCCTTCCGAGTTCTTCAACAACCCGCAAACCGAACGCGCGCAGAAATTCCTGTCGCAGATCATTGGTCACTGAGCAGCGCTTTGCCCCTTCATAACAAAAACGAAAAGTGGAGATGGACATGGTCAGCAAAAAACACGTAATCGCAGCCGCAATGTCGCTGGTGTTCGTCGGCGCCGCCAATGCCGGAGCGGTTCTGGACAAAATCCAGAGCAGTAAAACAATGACCGTCGCCACGTCGGCAACCTGGCCACCCCAAGGGTTTATCAACGACAAGAATGAAATCGACGGGTTTGATATCGACGTGTCCAAGGAGATCGCCAAGCGTCTCGGCGTCGAGGTCAAGTTCATCACCCCCGATTGGGACGTGATCACCGCCGGCAAATGGAATGGGCGCTGGGACATGTCCGTGGGCTCGATGACCGCCACCAAAAGTCGCGCGCGAATTCTCGATTTCCCCGCGACCTATTACTACGTGCCTTACGTGTTTGCGGTTCACAACAAATCCGCCCTCACCGACCACAAAGCGCTCAATGGCAAAACGATCGGTGTCGAAGGCGGCACCACGTCCGAGGACTATTTCAGCCAGGCGCTGGCCATCGAAACCACTGACGTGCCGCCCGTCATTTATGACGTAAAGACCACAAAAATGAAGACTTACTCCGGTTCCGTCGGACCGCTGGACGATCTGCGTCTGGGTGACGGTACCCGGCTCGACGCCATCCTCACTCAACGCAGCACACTGGACGCCGCTGTGAAGAGCGGTTACCCGCTACGGGCCGTCGACAATGCAGTGGCGTTCTACGAACCCCTGGCCATTGCCACCGACAAGGGTGACGCGGAATTGAAGGCCAAGCTCGGCCAAATCATCGGCGAGATGCACAAGGACGGCACGCTGACCAAGCTGTCGAACAAGTGGTACGGCGTCGACTACTCAACCGTCAAATAACCCCACCTACCCCTGTGGGAGTGAGCCGGCTCC
>NZ_JBOBDO010000030.1:0-61902 GCF_050586665.1 Pseudomonas sp. ES4
CCCCCCCCCCCCCACAACGGCAGCTGCTACAAGGAATGTGTAGGGACAGATAGGTTTTGTGGAAATGAACAATAAACGCCACACCGGCTTGTGCAGCGGACCGGCGTTATTGTTCTTGCCTGCTGGCAGCATGGAACGCATTGGAACTGGAGAATTCGCATGAAAATCGTCATCGCCCCCGATTCGTTCAAGGACAGCCTGAGTGCCCAGGGTGTGGCCGATGCCATTGCGCTGGGGTTAGCGCAGGTTTGGCCCGACGCGCTCCTGGTCAAATGCCCAATGGCGGACGGCGGGGAGGGAACCGTCGAGTCAATTCTGGCAGCGTGCGAGGGCGAACGGCGCCGCACCCAAGTCCGTGGGCCGCTCGGCGCAACGGTTGAGGCCGCTTGGGGCTGGTTGCCCCAGAGCCACACCGCGATCATCGAAATGGCCGAGGCCAGTGGCCTG
Source organism: Pseudomonas sp. ES4 (assembly GCF_050586665.1). NCBI lineage: Bacteria > Pseudomonadati > Pseudomonadota > Gammaproteobacteria > Pseudomonadales > Pseudomonadaceae > Pseudomonas > Pseudomonas sp. ES4. The sequence continues at coordinate 448 of NZ_JBOBDO010000030.1, forward strand.
CAACTGGTTCCGCCGGGCAAGCGTGATGCCTGCATCAGCAGCACGTACGGCACCGGCGAGTTGATCCGCGCGGCACTCGATGCCGGGGCGCAAAGGGTCATTCTGGCGATTGGCGGCAGCGCCACCAACGATGGCGGGGCGGGTGCGATGCAAGCTTTGGGTGTCAAGCTGCTGGACGCCCAGGGCCAAAAACTGGCACCGGGCGGCTTGGCCCTCGCGCAACTGGCGCGAATCGACATAAGTGAAATCGACCCGCGACTGGCCGAGGTGCAATTCGACATCGCCGCCGACGTCAACAATCCACTGTGCGGCCCTCACGGTGCCTCAGCGATTTTCGGTCCGCAAAAAGGCGCATCGCCCGAGCAAGTCCAACAACTGGATCGCGCCCTCGGGCACTTTGCCGAACGCTGCGCTCAAGTCTTGAACAAAGACGTCCATGACGAACCGGGTAGCGGTGCGGCAGGCGGTCTGGGGTTTGCTGCCAAGGCGTTTCTGAGGGCGCAATTCAAGGCCGGGATCGAAGTGGTCGCTGAACTGGTTGGCCTGAACGATGCGGTCAAGGGCGCCGACCTGGTGATCACTGGTGAAGGTCGTTTCGATGCCCAGACCTTGCGTGGCAAGACGCCGTTTGGTGTGGCGCGTATTGCTCGGCAGCACGGCGTGCCGGTGATCGTCCTCGCGGGGACACTGGGCGAGGGTTATCAGGCGCTGTACGAACATGGCATCGATGCCGCGTTTGCCTTGGCCAGTGGACCGATGACGCTGGAGCAGGCGTGTGCCGAGGCGCCACGGTTGTTGCGGGAGCGGGCGAGTGATGTAGCGCGGGTCTGGCAAGTGGCCGCTCGCAAAACCTGAAGACCCCCGCGATCCTGTAGCAGCTGCCGAGCTTGCGAGGCTGCGTTCGGCTGCGCAGCAGTCGTAAATCCGGTAGCCGGTTTTTCCTGACACAACGCGGCGCATGACTTCACGACTGCTTCGCAGCCGAACGCAGCCTCGCAAGCTCGACAGCTGCTACATGGAGCTAGAGTGTTTCATGAATGAAACACTCGCAACCTCCTGAAATTTTTTTCTCAACGCCCCGCAGGAAACCTCATCCCCCGCCGATACAACCAATAGGCCCACACAAACCTATTCCAACAGTGGCGCCAAACTGAACGCGCGTGCGCCGCCGCCCGCCCTTCAGCGATCACGCAAGGATGCTCGTAGCCTCATCACCCGAGAATCATCCTATGTCACTGCGTAATCTGAATATCGCGCCTCGAGCTTTCCTGGGTTTTGCCTTCATTGCCTTGCTCGTCATCGTGCTGGGTGTGTTTGCCGTGAACCGCATGACGAGCATCCACCAAGCCTCCATCGAAATGGAAACCACGCAGCTGCCCAGCGTCGGGTTTCTCGGAAACCTGACGGAAAACGTCCTGCGCATGCGCATTCTCTCGTTTCGGGTGTTGGTCAACCGTGATCCGGCCGCGTTGCAGGAAGCCCAGACGCGTATCGGCGTGCTGGTCGACAAGGTTCGCAGCGCCCAAGCCAGTTATGCCGCGTTGTCGGCCTCGCCGGAAGAAGCTGCGCTGTACAAGACGTTCACGGTAACGCTGGACAACTACATGCAAGCCCAGAACCAGATGCTGGAACTGTCGCGGCAGAACAAGCTCGACGAGATGCGCACGCTGATCAACACCCGGATCAAGGAAGGTACGGACCAGATGGGCGAGCAGTTGAACAAACTGGTGGCGCTGAATAATTCCGATGCGAAAACCGCATCGGCCGCAGCGGGCGATCTGTACCGCAGCGCGATTACCGGCATCGTCGCCGTGGCGGTCATCGCGGCGCTGATGACCGTGCTGCTGGCCTGGCTGCTGACCCGCAGCATCGTCATGCCGCTGAACCGCGCGTTGCTGGCGGCGCAAACCATTGCCGGCGGCAACCTGACCAATGTCATCGAGGTCGACGGCACTGACGAACCGGCCCGCTTGCTCAATGCCTTGTCCGCGATGCAGGCCAGCCTGCGCAAAACTATCGAACAGATCGCCGGTTCCGCCACCCAATTGGGTGCGGCCGCGGAAGAACTCAGTACGGTCACCCAGGAAGCGTCCCGCGGTCTGCAACAGCAGACCAACGAAATCGAACAGGCCGCCACTGCGGTCAACGAAATGACCGCCGCCGTGGAAGAAGTGGCGCGCAACGCAGTGTCGACGTCCGAAGCCTCGAACCAGTCGACCCAGGCCGCCCGCGAAGGTCGCGACCGTGTGGTGGAAACCGTCGGCGCGATCCAGACCATGACCCACGATGTGCAAAACACCTCGGTGATGATCGAAGGCCTGGCCGCTCAGGGGCGCGACATCGGCAAGGTGCTGGACGTGATCCGCGCCATCGCCGAGCAAACCAACCTGCTCGCACTGAACGCCGCCATCGAAGCCGCCCGTGCCGGTGAAGCCGGGCGCGGTTTTGCGGTGGTGGCGGACGAGGTCCGGGCGCTGGCCCATCGCACCGCGCAATCGACCCAGGAAATCGAAAAAATGGTCGCCGGCATCCAGAACGGCACCGGCCAAGCGGTCTCCTCAATGCAACAAAGCAATCAACGCACCCAAAGCACCCTGGAAATGGCCCGCGCCGCCGGTGTGGCGCTGGAGCAGATCACTCAGTCGATCCAATTGATCAACGAACGCAACCTGGTGATCGCCAGCGCGTCCGAAGAACAGGCCCAGGTGTCCCGCGAGGTCGATCGCAACCTGGTGAACATTCGTGACCTCGCTACCCAGTCTGCCACTGGCGCCAACCAGACCAGCGCCGCGACGCACGAACTGTCGCGCCTGGCCGTGGATTTAAATGCCATGGTGGCGCGTTTCGTGATTTGAGATAGGGTTGTGGCTTGGAACCCGCGCGACTGGAGAATTACATGCGCTATTCAGCCTTGACCAAACGAATCGCCGGTGACGGCGCTGCGGCCTGGCAGATTCATGATCGAGCACTGGAACTAATTGAGCAGGGTGTTGATGTGCTGTTGCTATCGATCGGCGATCCCGACTTCGATACGCCGCAGCCCATCGTTCAGAAGTGCATCGATAGCTTGTTGGCCGGTGACACCCACTACCCGTCAGTACGTGGCAGTCGGGGCTTGCGCGACAGCATTGCCAACCGTCATCGACGTCGCAGTGGTCAAGCGGTGGAGGCCGATCATGTGATCGTGTTGCCGGGCGCGCAGTGTGCGGTGTATTCGGTCGCGCAGTGCCTGCTCGATCCGGGCGATGAAGTGATCGTCGCCGAGCCGATGTACGTGACCTATGAAGGCGTGTTCGGTGCCTGCGGCGCCAAAGTGGTGCCGGTGGCGGTTCGCCCCGAGAACGGCTTCCGGGTCGATCCGGCGGATGTCGCGGCTCTGATCACACCCAAGACCCGCGTCATTTTGCTCAATAGTCCGAACAATCCTTCCGGCGCCAGTCTGCCGCTGATGGTCTGGCAGGAACTGGCATCGCTGTGTCTTCGTCATGACCTGTGGCTGATCAGCGACGAGGTCTACAGCGATCTGTTGTACGAAGGCGAGCACATCAGCCCGGCGAGCCTACCGGGCATGGCCGAGCGAACCGCGACCATCAATAGCCTGTCCAAATCCCACGCCATGAGCGGCTGGCGCGTGGGCTGGGTGATCGGGCCGAAACCTTTGGCCGAACACTTGGTGCACCTGTCGTTGTGCATGCTGTTTGGCATTCCGGATTTCATCCAGAACGCCGCGCAATTGGCGCTGGACGAAGATCTGCCGGAAGTGGCGTTGATGCGCGAGGAGTATCGCCAGCGTCGCGACCTGGTGTGCGCGAGCCTGAGTGATTGCCCGGGCATCCGGCCGATCCGGCCTGATGGCGGGATGTTCGTGATGATCGATGTACGCCAGACCGGGTTGTGTGCCCAGGGTTTTTCCGAGCGGCTGCTGGAAGGTTATGGTGTGTCGGTGCTGGCGGGTGAAGCGTTCGGCCCGAGTGCGGCGGGGCATATTCGATTGGGGTTGGTGGTGGATCAACTGAAACTGGCGGATGCGTGCCGACGGATTGCGTTGTGTGCGGCGGACCTGCTGGAGGCGCGTCGGGCCTGAAAGTCTGTATTGCCATTGCCGGCCTCTTCGCGAGCAAGCTCCCACATTTGATCTTGATCGTTCCCACGCTCTGCGTGGGAATGCCTCAAGGGACGCTCCGCGTCCCCTGTGACGCAGAGCGTCACGGGCTGCATTCCCACGCAGAGCGTGGGAACGATCATGTACTCAGGATTTCCACGCTTGAGTGTTCACCAGATTCTTAGGCCGCTCACCCGCCAGCGCCGCCAGTAGATTGTCCACCGCGCACGTGGCCATCGCCTCCCGCGTCTCATGGGTCGCCGAACCAATATGCGGCGTCGCCACCACATTGTTCAGCTGCAACAGCGGCGAGTCGGCGTTAAGCGGCTCGCGTTCGAACACATCCAGCCCCGCTGCGCGAATCTGCCCCTCACGCAAGGCCCGGATCAGCGCCGACTCGTCCACTACCTTGCCCCGTGAAATGTTGATGAAGATGGTTTCCGGGCGCATCAGAGCGAATTGCTCTGCGCCGATCAGCCCTTCGGTTTCAGCGGTCAGCGGCAAGGTCAGACAAACGAAATCCGCCTGCTGCAACAGCTCCGGCAAGCTGCGGTATTGCGCATTGAACCGCTGTTCCACCGCCGGTTTCGGCGAGTGACTGTGGTAAATCACCGGCATGCCAAACCCGAAATGTCCACGCTGGGCCAGGGCCTCGCCGATCCGCCCCATGCCAATGATGCCCAGGGTTTTACCGTGTACATCGGTACCGAATTGCGCGGGACCGACATTGCGCGTCCACTGGCCGGCACGAACCATGTTCGCCAGTTCCACCACGCGCCGGGCGGTTGCCAGGATCAGCGCGAAACCGGTATCGGCGGTGGTTTCGGTGAGCACGTCCGGGGTGTTGCTGAGCAGGATCCGTCGTTCGGTCAGGTAGTCGATGTCGTAGTTATCGACCCCCACGGAGACGCTGGCGATGGCTTCCAGCCCGGGGGCCAGATCCAACAATCCGGCATCCAGTTTCAGGCTCGCACCGAGCAACCCGTGGGCGCGGGGCAGGGCTTCGCGCAGCGTTGCCAGGCCATCGGCATTGAGGTTGTCGATCAGCGTGACCTCGGTCTGCTCGTGCAGGCGAGCCATCAGCAGCGGCGAGAGTTTCTTGTACAGCACAACCTGCTTTTTCATCGTCATCATCTCAACTTCAATTCAGGAATGAGCGGCCGTAGACCGTTGCACAGCGGCCTTGGCCACGACCCGGTCACTGGCGCCGGGCTTGAGGAAAATCGTCAGCACCACCGAGAGCATCAAGGCGCCGCTCATCAACAGATAAGAAGCCCCCGGCGAGCCGGTGGAGCTGTTCAGGTAACCGACCAGATACGAACCACCAAACGAACCGAGCGCGCCCATGCTGTTGATCAGCGCCATGGCACCCCCGGCCACGTTGGCTGGAAGGATTTCCGGAATGATTGCGAAGAACGGACCGTAAGGCGCGTACATGCAGGCGCCAGCGATCACCAGCAGGGTGTAGGACCACCAGAAGTGTTCAGCGCCCAAGGCGTAGGAGCCATAGAAAGCAATCGAGGCGATCAGCAGCGGCGGCCAGACGAAGCGTTTGCGCTTCTGCATTTTGTCCGAGCCCCAGGACACCAGCAGCATGCCAATCACCGCCGCCAGATACGGCAGCGCCGAGAGCCAGCCGGCTTCGATCATGTCCATCTGTGCGCCAGCCTTGAGGATCGACGGCAGCCACAACACGAAGCCATAGACGCCGATGCTCCAGCAGAAAAACTGCAAGGCGAGGATGATCACCTTGGGCGAACGGAAGGCCTCGGCGTAGTTTTTCACCGCTTTGATGCCCACCTGTTCGGCGGCCAGGGCGCTTTCCAGATCGTGCTTTTCCTGGTCGCTCAGCCACTTGGCCTGGGCAGGACGGTCATCGGCCAGACGCCACCAGATAAACGCCCAGAGCACCGCCGGTAAACCTTCGATGATGAACATCCAGCGCCAGCTGTAATGCTGCACCAGATACCCCGATACCACCGACATCCAGAGCATGGTCACCGGGTTGCCGAGGATCAGGAAGGTGTTGGCGCGCGAGCGTTCGGCACGGGTGAACCAGTGGCACAGATAGATCAGCATCGCCGGCATCACCGCGGCTTCGACCACGCCGAGCATGAAGCGAATGACGATCAGCCAGTAGGCGTTGGAGACGATCCCGGTCAACGTGGCCAGGCCACCCCAGAGAATCAGGCTGACGAAAATCAGCTTCTTGACGCTGTGTTTCTGGGCGTAGATCGCGCCCGGCACCTGGAAGAAGAAGTAGCCGAGGAAGAACAGTGCGCCGAGCATCGACGACAGGCCCGGTGTGATCATCAGGTCGGCGGCCATCCCGGAGGCGGCAGCAAACCCGTAGTTGGCGCGGTCCAGGTACGCCAGGCTGTAGGTGATGAACACGATCGGCATGATGTACCACCAGCGGCGGGCGGCGAGTGTTGCGGTTTTCATAGTGATGCTCCTGAGCTTGTTGTTTTTGTCGCAGCAGGTAACGGTATTCAGTGATCGTTCCCACGCTCTGCGTGGGAATGCCTCTAGGGACGCTCCGCGTCCCCTGTGACGCGGAGCGTCACGGGCTGCATTCCCACGCAGGAGCGAGGGAACGATCGGTTAAGGGGAGTGGCAGTTCTTCCCGGGTCGGCAACCCCTCCATATCCCCACGGCTCTGCACCGCGCGGCTGCCAATCCAGTTGGCACGCTTCACGGCGTCGGCAAAGCTGTGGTTTTCCAGCAGGGCGCTGATCATGCCGACGGCAAAACCATCGCCGGCACCGACGGTGTCGACCACCGTTTTCACCGGCACGCCCGCCACGAAACCCTGGTCCAGATGAGTGCGGTAATACGCACCGTGCGGGCCCAGTTTGATCGCCACGGCTTCGGCGCCTTGGTCGAGGTAGAACGCTGCGATGTCGGCCGGGTCTTCGAAACCGGTCAGCAAACGGCCTTCACTCAACCCCGGCAGCACCCAATGGGCGAGGGCGGCGAGACGGTTGATCTCGGTAATCATCTGTTGCTCGCTGGCCCACAGGCTCGGGCGCAGGTTCGGGTCGAAAGACACGCTGCGCCCGGCATCGCGCATGCGTGTCATCAATTCGACAGACATTTCCCGAGCCGTTTCGGACAGCGCCGGGGGAATGCCGGTGGCATGCAAATGCCGGGCGTTCAGTAATTCAGGCGCGATCGACTGCCGCGACAGATGACTCGCCGCCGACCCACGGCGGAAATACTCGACCACCGGATCGCTGCCATCGTCGGTGCGCGACTTGAGTTGAAAACCGGTGGGGTGCGCGGTATCGATGGCGACGTTACTGCAATCCAGGCCTTCTTTTTCCAGGGTGTCGATCACGAACCGTCCCAGCGAATCAGCGCCCACCCGGCTCAACCAGGCCACATTGAAACCCAGCCGCGACAAGCCAATCGCGACATTGCTGTCGGCCCCGGCAATGCGTTTGTGGAAGTGGCCGACGTCGGCCAAATCACCGTTCTGCTCGGCGACGAACATGGCCATGGTTTCGCCGAACGACAGGATATCGATCTCAGACATGAGCGCTCTCCAACCGGGTTTGACCGAGGCGGGCGAGGGTGGCGACGTGCTCGGTGGTCAGCTGCACCAGGTCGTCGCCTTGCAGCGGATATTCCGCCGCCCGCATCACGCCTTGGGCCATGTGCCGCAGCAGTTGCTCCCACAGATGCAGGTCACTGACGGCCGGCGGTATGGCGACCAGTTTGCCGTCCGCCCGGCGCGTCACGGCTTTGCAGTGCACATAACCGACGTGGCGACCGAGCAACCGCGCGGCGCTGGCGGCGGACTGGTCTTGCCAATGCCAATTGCCGATGTCGAAGGTCATTTTGACCGGCAGCTTATGTTGCTCGATTTCAGTGAAAAAGCGCTGGAACGGTTCGATGCGGCCACCGTGCAGGGTTTGATCGTTTTCCACCAGCAACTGCACCGCACTTTTGCCCAGTACGCGGGACAAGGTCTGGAGGTCGCTGTTGTCGGTGAAATATCCCAGGGACACTTTCAGCCATTTGGCACCGAATGCCTGGGCGCGCTGGAGCGCAGAGATCAGTTCGGGATTGGGTCTGGACTGGCCGGCCAGCCACAATTCCATCGGTGAGGAATACACGCTTTCGAGGCCTTGGGCCTGAGAAGCTTCGGCCAGTTGGGCGGGATCTTCGACGGTCAGCAGCTCTTCGCGCCATTCGATACGCGTGGCGCCCGCGGCGGCCAATACATCGATGAAGCTGCCTTGGCCGCGTTGGCGAACGAGGTCGGCGCCGTAGCTCGACAGGCTGATGGAAACGGGTGGTTTATTCATTGTTGTATACCTCTGAAACCGGTTTCATTTTTGTTCAAAAAAATATTGATGCTGTTTTGTGGTGAATTTACCGGCCTCATCGCGAGCAAGCCCGCTCCCACCTTGGAACGCGGTGCACTTGTGGGAGCGGGCTTGCCCGCGATGGGGCCGGTCCAGTCACCGAGAATGGGTCGACCCCCGCACAATCAACCGCGCCGAAAAATCCAGGGTCCGCACCGGCCCGTCATCACCGCGCAAACGCTTGAGCAAACACTCAAACGCGCTGGCACCAATCTCGGCCGTCGGCTGGGCGAGGGCGGTGATGCCGCTACCCACCAGCGGGTACCAATCCAGATCATCAAGGGCAATCAGGCCGACATCCTCGAACAGATTGCACTTCAACTCACGCAACGAATGGGTGCTGGCCAGCGCGGCGATACCGTTGGCGCAGAACAGCGCTTTCGGGCCGGGGCCGGGCGTGTCGAGGAAGGTTTTTAAACGCGTGCTCAGATCGCTGCCGGTCTCGGCAATGGTCCCTTGAAGTATCGGACGTTGATCGATCTGCGCCTTGAAACTGCTGACCCGCTCGATCCGCGAACTGGTGCCGTCAAACGGCTCGGTCACCAACAGCACATCGCGATAGCCGCGTTCTTGCAAATGGGCGAGGGCCATTTCAACGGCGTCAGGATTGTCCAGCCCGACCAGATCGCTTTCCAGCTGCTCGACCTTGCGATCCACCAGCACCAGCGGCATTTCCCGGTGCAGTTCACGTAATTCGTCGCGGTGATGACCGAGGGTGTTCACGATCAAGCCTTCGATGTTGTACGAGCGCAACAACGCCAGGTGCTGACGCTCTTGCTCGTCATCGCGATCGGTGTTGCACACCACCAGGCTGTAGCCATGCTGACGGCAAGCGGTTTCCACCCCGTGCATCACGGCAATCGAATAAGGGTTACGGATATCGGCCACCAGCATGCCGATCAGGCGGGTTCGCCCGCGCTTCAGGCCACGGGCCATCTGGTTCGGGCGATAGCCTAACTCGGCAATCGCCTGCTCGATGCGCAGGGCAATGGCATCGGAGAGCAGGGCGCGGTCATCGCCGATGAAGCGCGAGACGCTGGCCTTGGAGACGCCGGCGTGTTCGGCGACGTCGAGCATGGTCACGCGGCTGCGTTGGGCGGCGGAGAAATCGTTCAAAAGGTTGACCTTTCTATTGGAGTTATTAGGCTCGAGCATACTGCGCTGAAACCGGTTTCAGGAAACTCCATTAAGGGTCGTACGTCAAGCAAGTCGTGCCGCGATCGATGGAGCTAAGCGTTGTTATTCCGACGAGCGGTCGCGCTACCTGTCAAATGTGACAGTAGGCGGCAATGAGATAAGCGGGTCTAATTTGTTCCATGCGCACCCAATTACTCTGAACCGGGGAACAACAAATGGCTTCTACAACAAATACCGGAATTGGTTTGTTCGCCCGAGCGTTCACTGTGGAGGGCGTAGATCCAAACGACCCGACGGCGCAGTTGCCGCCTGATGCATCGACCAAAGGCGTGTACCTGAACATTCCCATGTGGGAGGGGCCATCCGTCTGTATTGGTAAAAGCGACTTGTTGGAAATCTGGGTGCTGGAGCCGGGTGTACTGCTTGAAAGGCTTTTCTATAGCAACCTTTTTCCTGTCCCGGTAACAATCCCCGCGCGGTTCCATCTGCCGGCACAGTACCTGCAACGTGAAGGTGAGATCAGCCTGTGGTATCGGGTGACGTTAGGAGAAAACGGGAACCCGGATACAGCGTTGCCACAACGGTTCACGTTGAAGCGCCAGGTGCCGACCAATTTGGCTAAACCGGTGTTCCCCAGCGCAACACTCTGGGGGTACTTCATTTGCTGTTCAGTGCCGCGAATGTGGGACGAAGTAAAAGTGCGCGTTCCAGCGCAACCCGGCCGGTTTTCCGAAGATGATGAGTGCATCCTGGATTGGGAGGGTTTCTACACACTGAACGGCGTTAGAGCAATCCCCGGTACTGCGGGCCGGTTTGTAAAGAAGCTGACTAAACAGGATGCCGACTCCCCCATCGGTTTCGATTTTGTTTTGGGGGCGGACAAATTTGAACGATACATCGCACCAATGGGCAAGATAGAGATAAAGACAGATGGCAAGGCAGGCACGACAGGTTCGGCGTCGGCACGTTACACACTTTATCGCGGTGGAACTGCGATGGGCCAATCCGATGTAGGTTGGGCTAAGTTTGACCGGGTTGTTCCAGGTGAAATCTTTCATTGTGATCGTGAACATGACACCTGTAAAAGATAGGCATGTTAAAGAATCGGAAAATGTTGTTTGGATGTAAGTGAGTTGAATGTTTGAAGTTTTGATAGGTTTTATAGGCCGTAAACCCTGATTGACGCTGCAACTAAGCGTTGTCGAAGCATGTCGCTTCAAAGTAAATCAGGTGAGTTGTAATTGGTAGATGTTTTAACGCTTGTCCCGTACGTCTTGTGCCGCTTCAAAGCCGGATTTTTTGCACTTGCAGTGCATGAAACATGCAGCTGTTGTCGCGAAGCTCTCCGCCGGCTCAATAAGTAAGCGCAAGTCAATAATCAACGCTTGGCTGGAGTCTCTGAAAATGAACGTAAAGGCAAATATGGGCGGTGGCATTTTGGCTGTGGCACCGGTGATTGACGGTTTGACCCCCGACGGCAGGTTTACGTATGAGCAATTGAGGGTGACGAGAACGTTTACCGTACGAGTGACAACACTTACGGACCCGAACAGTACATCGGTGGAACTTCATTTTTTCGCTACTTTACCCACGTCCGTAAACTTCGATGACGCCAACAAATCCAGCCGGGTCGGGAATGCCATGTTGAGGGCCGATCAGCCAGGAGGTGTCTGGCCGACAAACATTGAATTTACAGTCAGCCTCGATGATCGGGTCGGTGATAAATCCGATAGCCTGACCCTTGGGGCATTGATGTTGGATCACTACCATGCAACAGGCGACTACGCGCCCTATTACTTCGGGTTTGCGGTCTATGACGAGTTCGAAAACCCGGATACAACGCCCGTGGCCAACCTTGCCCGTCCGCTGGTGGACCTTACTGCCCCATATCAGGTCCAGCCGGAGCGGGCCAAGCTGCGGCCTGCACTGGTGACAGTGCCCAATGTGATCATCAACGACGCCTGGCTCGCCGACCCTGCCAATGCCGGTGGTTTGAACGTGACCGTTCCCACCGCCTACACCAAGTTTGAAGCCGGTGTGGACGTCATCAACTTCTACATTTCGACGCGATTGACTTTTGCACTGATGCAAGGTGAGCCGCCGGCATTCAGCGGCGTATTACCTGCCAGTGGCATTATCAATATCCCGCTGGCCTTCCTGCGCGGGCTGCCCGAGGGGGAGCACTATTACGCTTATAACCTTCGGGACCTGCCGGGCAATATCAGCCACAACTCGCAAATTACTAACATTTTCTCGGTGGTCAAAGCCCCCGCCCCTGTTCTGAGGCCAGCAAGAATTCCAATCACAGGCGCTGACGGCCTTACGCCGATTACCTTCGCGGCCGTAAGAGATCCTGCGCCTAGCCGCGTGGTGATGGAAATTGAGTTTCCGCTCCATTCGTTAGAGGGGGACAGGATTATTCCGTCCCTGAGTTCAATCCACGATACTGTCTTTCTGCCGGAGCAGTCTATTCCGCCGGATGGAACCCTTGGCCCTCTGCGCTTTGTTTTGGAGTATGAAACCGACCTGGCGCCGCTTTTTGGCAACGCCAATGGCACTGATGATGTATCGATCGACTATGGGTACGAGTTGGTGCGGTCAACGATTCCAGTACCCCCTGTTTCTCCGCTGGCAACAGCGACTGTTGATTTCACCTATGCCGGTCCAGAGCAACCCAACCTGCCCGGTGAGGACAACCTCAATATCCTTCCAGTCGTGGTCCAAGGCGCGGGAACGCCAGCACCCACCCCCAACACACTGGGGCCACAGCAAGCCCTTTTGGACGCCACGATGACTTGGCCGCTTTGGCCCACGGACCCGGCCCGGCCGGTGACCGGGCGTGAGATTGTCACGTTCTACTATCAAGGCAAACAGGTCGGAGCACCCATCCCGGTACGAGCTGGCGACACTGCAGTCACTACCACTCTGCCGTGGGAGACGATTCAGACAGAGAAAAACGGAACTGGCGTGAACGCCCGAAAAGCCTATGTGACGGTCGGGTTCCCTGGCGGTGCCAATCCAATGAAACAAGCGATTGATACCAATGTTGATGTCACGGCTATTGTCATTAACTTGCCTGCGCCGCAAATGATTATTTCAGGCTTCGGCACGACACCGGAGCGCGTGGGGACCGTGCTCAATTGTCCGAGCCTGAATCATCAATTGACAGTGGGGCCGCCAGCAACTTATCTCCCCCGGGCCCTGCGGATCAGAGTCAGACGAGATACCAATATTCCCACCGGCGCGATGGTCAATCTGCGATTTGAGGGGCAGACAACTAACACCGTGGGAGCTCCGGTAATTCCCAATACTCTGATCGAAGCGTCGTTGCCGATGCCGGCGACGGGTGATCTTGAGTTCCGATTAACCAATTACGCAGCCATGCGCGAGATTCAACTGCCTCCAGTGCCACCAGTACCGCCGGCAACCACGCCGACGCGACCTGCTACTCGTTATGCGCGCATTGCTTATACCGTCAACGGAACGGAGTCTTCGGTGATCGTGCCGGTCGCGCTAATTAACTCCAGCTTTGTGTACTGCGAAGTAGAGCGCCCGGAAGCACTTTGATCGGCATGTCACGTCAGTAATCCTCTCCATATGGGCGTAAGAACTGTCGCCCATATGGAGGGGTTGACGAAATCTCCTACATCGTTTTTTTCGAGTCATCACAACGACTGAGGACTTTTCATACGTCTCGCAGGATTAATCCTACATAACAATGTGCGGATAAACAGTAGGCTGGCGGCCTTTAAATAGTCCGACTCATTAACTTCCTGGGTTGTTGGCTTGTTTGTCTTGGAATGTAATAGAGCGGGAAATTCAGAATGACATTACAGTCAGTTAGTTGTTTGAAACGAAAACACATCAGTCTTTTGGTGTCTTCATCCTTGTTCGCCATGAGTGCGTCAATGACGCAGGCAGCCATTGTTTTACCTGGGGGCAACCAGACACTTGATAACACCACTGCACAGGATTTCTGGCAGCTTGGGGACAACGCCACGCTAACAGGCACGGGGGCTGTCACCTTCGGTTTAACCAGCAGTGCCGGCGGTGTCATCAACCTGACCAACTCGACGGCTACTTCTTCGGGAGAAGGTGGGCTGACCAGAGGTATTGTGTTAACCAATGCCAGTGCGACGCTGAATCATTCAACCGTTATCAGCACCAACGACATCGGTATATCCGCCGTACGCAACGTGGCAGTCCCCAGTGGTTCAACCGTAACGCTAAATAACGGCAGTGTTGTTCGCGGTTTACTGGGTGGTATTGCGGGTAATCGTTTCAGCGAATTAAACCTTAACAACTCCACAGTGCAAGGCACTGGGGCGAACAGTTTCGGTGTACGCCTGCTTGAGGGAACCCTCAATGCCAGCGGCGCCACGATCATCGGTGGCCGGGACGGGTTGACGATTGGTACCGACACACTCCCGACAGCGTTAGTTTCTTCGACGATTACTTTGGACAGCACGCGGCTAGAGGGCTCGACTGGCTCAGCCATTGTTGTGGGCCTGAACAACTCGCTCGTACCGACGTCGGCAAACCTGGTGGTCCGTAATGGCTCGACGCTGATCGCGGGTAACGGCACCCTCGTGGCCATCAACAATCGAGCCACGGCCAACCTGGTGGTGGACAACAGTGCGCTGAGTGGCAATGTGGTGGCCGCTTCTGGAAGTACCGCCAACGTCACGTTGCAAAATAATGCATCGCTGGTCGGTAACTTGCAAAACGTCAGTACCGCGACTCTCAATAATCAGGCGCGTATGACTGGCAATGTTGTGGGTGCATCCAGTCTGATCATCGACAATGCTTCAACACTTGTCGGTGACCTGGAAAGTGTCGCCAGAGTATCGATCAATAACCAAAGCAACATGACCGGCAATGTGACCGCTGCGCCTGGCAGCGTTTCCACGCTGACATTGGATAACCGTTCTGTACTCACTGGGCAGGTCAACAACGTCGCCAGCCTATCGATCAATAATCAGGCCCTGTGGCAGATGACCGACAGTCAGTCGATCAACAGCCTTGCACTCAACGGCGGTCGTGTTGGATTTGGCACTAACGCGCAATATTTCCAACTGAACGTCGCCAATCTGTCTGGAAGCGGTACGTTCGAGATGGGTACTGATTTCTACAGGGGTACCAGCGACCTGTTGAGCGTCACGGGCAGCTCGGCCGGTAGTCACCAGTTGCTGGTCGCCAGCAGCGGCGCTGACCCGGTGGTTGATACACCGATCAAAGTCGTACAAACCCAAGGTGGCAGTGCTCAATTTGGTCTGGCCAATGGTCCGGTTGATGTGGGTGCCTTCACCTATGGTTTGGTCAAGGAAGGCGATGATTGGTATCTGAAGCCAAATAAAGAAGAGGTCAGTACTCCGACGCGTTCGGTATTGGCGATATTTGGCACCGCGCCTACCGTGAGTTACGCAGAAATGGTGTTGTTGAACAACCGCATGGGCGACTTACGGGTCAATGGCGGCCAGACGGGTGGTTGGGCTCGCACATTCGGCAGTAAATACACCATCAGTAACAATGCGTATGGGGATGGCTATACACAAAACCAATATGGTCTGTCGATTGGTGTCGACACGCCGGTTCAGATCGCTGGCGAGGAAGTATTGCTCGGCGTTTTTGCCGGCTACAGCAAATCCAGCCTGGACTTGAAGCGCGGCAGCTCAGGGGACATCGACAGTACATCGCTGGGTGTTTACGGCACCTGGCTGGGCGACAGCGGTTACTATCTGGATGTATTAGCCAAACTCAATCACTTCCGTAACGAGGCCGACGTTACTATGAGCGATGGCACCAAGACCAAGGGGAACTACAACAATTTCGGCGCCAGTACATCGGTCGAGTTCGGCAAACACATCGAGTTCCAGAACGGTTACTACATCGAACCGTTCACTCAGTGGCAAGCGGCAGCGGCACAAGGAAAAGAATTTAGCCTGGACAATGGTCTGAAGGCGGACGCCGATACCACGCGTTCCTTGCTAGGCAAGGCAGGTGTGACACTGGGACGCGGCATGACGCTGGCCAATGGCAGCAAGTTGCAACCGCATATTCGTGCCGCGGTGGTCCAGGAATTTGTCAAAAATAACGAAGTTCGAGTCAATGACAACCAGTTCAATAATGACCTGTCCGGTACTCGATTCGAAGTAGCCACCGGAGCGTCCTGGACATTAAACGAACGCTGGCAGTTGCATGCGGAACTGGACACCAGCAAAGGAGATAACGTAACCAAAGACTTTGGTGTGAACATGGGGGCACATTTCAGTTTCTGAACCTTGGCGCAGAAACACATAGGCATTACCAGACGCCCGGGCACTGTCTCGGGCGTTTTTACAGGTACGCTGAATGAACTGGACTAAAAAGGCGCGCAGATCATTGGCAGTAAAAAAAGGGAAGCTATGGCTTCCCTTTTTTATTGTGGCTGGGAGCTTACGCCTTCAATACTTGGAAATTACCTTTGATAACAAAGGTCTTGCCATCACTGTCAGGCACTTCGACTTCTACTTTGAAACTACCGGCCATGTTTTTGTCGTCAAGGGGCGGATTGAGGGTGATCTCACCGGCGACGCTTTCATAAATGTTGTCGTCGACTTTCAGACCGAAAGACACTTGGCCATTGTTCTGTACGTTATAAGTCCGGGGCGTAAGGTCGGCGGGAACACTGATATAGATTTCCCGAAGTTTTTTATTTACTCGCTCAATGGCAGTTAGTAACACAACTTCAGTGCTGCCGACTTTGATTTTTTCAATCAGTCGCGAAGTGGCAATAAATTCCGGGAAGTTACTATTGCTCTGAGCTGAAGCGGTGACAAAATTTCCTTCAGCAAAGCTGACTCGTTTAACGACTGCGTTCATGGATGCGCTCTCCGTTATTCGTGAAGTAGGTTATCCAAAGTTCGGAAAGGATAGCCTTACTCTGGATGTCCCATAAGAGCGTGCTTCGAGCCTCTTGTAAACTGTCATGCTTGACAGTTTACAAGAGGCGGAATCTGTGAGTGTAAAGTGTCTTCTTAAGTTGTATTGGGGAGTGATTAACGCCGTTATAGCGATGTCGTCCATATCATTAACAGCGGTAACCAGACTGCGCCACAAAGGAGAATTCCCATCGCTCGGTTGAAATACTTCTGCGCGTGGGGGGAACGTAGCCGTCTGCCCGCCTGAGCGCCCACTACCGCCCATGCACCCAGGCAGGGAAGCGCCACCAGAAAAAAGATCACAGAGAGTTGCAACAGCGCGGTGCTTTTCTCATTGTCGTCTGGCACAAATACACTGACCACTGCGAGCGCCATCATCCAGGTCTTGGGATTGATCAATTGAAGGGCTGCAGCATCCACCAAGCCAGGTTGTCGTGGCTGCACGGACGGTTTTTTGGTCGGAACCATTGAGTCGAGCGGCGCGCGAAAAATCTGCCAGGACAGGTATGTCAACCAGACATTGCCGATTACCTGCGTCGCTGTTCCAGTTCCCGGGTATGTGTTCAGCACTTTGCCAAACCCGCTGCCCACCAGCCAGACAATCATCGCGGCACTGATGCAAGCTCCAAAAATAAATGGCAATGCGGCTTTGAAGCCGTACCTCGCGCTGTTGCTCAGCACCAAAATGTTTGTCGGCCCCGGCGTAATCGAGGCGACGAAAGCGAACAGTAAAAATGGCAGCAACGTGGGAAAGGTGGACAACATGGCAGCGGACTCCGTGAATGATCTCAGGAGCTGATGCTCACAAAGTCCGGGTCATGCGTCTGGAAGATTTGAGCAGCGCTTGCGGTACAACGCCGGCGTCAAGCCATAGGCCCGGACGAACCAGCGGCCCAGGTGGCTCTGATCGGCAAACCCCAGCTCCATTGCCACCGTCGCCGGTTGCTCGCCACGGGCAAGCATCCGTCGGGCGGTCGCCAGGCGCAATTGCACGAGGTAAGCGTGCGGTGCGATGCCATAGGCGGCCTTGAAGGCGCGGGTCAGGCGGAAGCGATCAACGCCCGTTGCTGCGGCCAGGTGGTCGAGGCCGATGTCGTATTGTGCGTTGGCGTGCAGGTACTCCCGCGCCTTCTGCGCCACCAGCGGCAGGCGCGGATCCTCGCCATAGCGGGCGCGCCAGTGCAGGTGACTGGTCAGGCGTTCGAGCAAACCGTCGAGGGCGGTCTGGCGGACGATTTTCAGCTCACCGTGATGCAGGGTTTGAAACGCCAGGCTGGTGGCATGGGCGAGTCGCGAGTCGCTGGCCAGGGTGTTGGCGAAACTCAGTTCACTGTTGTCGGGGGCATTGTCGAAGACTGCGCTGAGTTCACGTTTCAGCCACTGCGGGTCGAGGTACAGCATGCGGTAGGTGAAACCGTCTTCGGTCGGTGCTTCGCCGTCGTGGATGTCGCCCGGTTCGAGCAGAAACACCTTGCCCGGCGTGCTTTGGTGCTTCGCCCGGCGGCAATTGAACTGCTGAACGCCTTGTTCGGTGACGCCCACCAGGTAGCTGTCATGCCAGTGCGGGTCGTAGGCATGGCCTTCGAAATGCGCACGCAGGGTCTCGATGCCGGTGTCGGCGTCCTGGGCCAGGTCGATCCAGTTGTGAGAAGTCATGCTGCACCTGCGAGACGGGTTACCGACTTATTTAACGCCGCACCAATGGGGATGACTAGAACGTTTGTGCAGGGATCAATTGAACAGTCCCGCGGCGATGTTGATCGAGAACCCCAGAATGGCCGTGTTGAACAGGAAACCGATCAGCGTCTGCGCCAGGACAATCTTGCGCAAGTCCCGGGTCGCCACGCCGACATCGGACGTCTGGACCGCCGCGCTGATGGTGAAAGAGAAATACAGGAAGTCCCAGTAGTTGGGCGTTGTCAGATTTTCAGCAAAACGCAGCGCAGGGTCTTTGCCGGCCCAGGTGTAGAACAGACGGGCGTAGTGCACGCTGAAAATCACCCCGATCAGCAGCCATGAGCCGATTACGGTCAATGCCGTAAAGCCGTAGTGCAACAGTTTGCGGGTGGTTTCCAGTTCTCTGCTGCCGGCCAGTTCAATGGCGATGGTCGCCAGGCTCGCAATCGCGGCGATGCTTACAATAAACAGCACCAACCCGGCGTTTTCGTCTTCGACCTCGGCAATGCGTTTCACATCCGGCGCTTTGGCGCGCGCGGTTAGCCAGAACATCAGGACCAGGTAAATCCAGACCCCGGCGTTCCAGCCGAAGAGGATTTTGCTGATGACCGAGTCGGACGGCGCCAGGATGCCCACGGCAATGCCAAGCGCGGCGGCAGAGGTGAGGCGAGGGTGGGTGCGGGCGAGGAAGAACATGGAGGCTCGATGCGTCAGGGCTTTGCAAACACCTTAGCCCAGCGCGTCCTGTTGTGACCATCAAGGTGAGATCGAATGTGAGCAAGCTTGTTCGCGATGGCGGCCTTAATCGCAGTAACGGATTTACACTCCCATCGAAATCACCCTTGCGAATGCCTTTTCATTCACCCACACCCGTTATCCCCTCAGTTAACAAAACATAACGTGGCGTCGATTGTCATACCTTTCCAAACCCCGATAGGATAAGCCCAGCTTCCGAAGTGGCTCTAGATTGCGTATTTCAGGACTATGCTTCAGAAAAGGCAATCTAAAACAGCAGCCCTTACGGCGCCCAGAAAGGTTGAACGACCTAACAATAATAATGGGGGAAGGTCTATGAGTGAGCCTGTCATGGGTGTGGGTATCTGCCGCCCGCCGGCATTACGCAAATTCGCGTTGCTGGCTACAGCGCTCTCGCTGTTGGGCTGTGCCATGCTGTCGGCACCTGTGCTGGCCGCTGCTGCGCCAGCATCCGACATTGTCTATTCCGTTGAATCTGCCAAAGCCAGCAAAAGCCTGATGCTCGACGTCGTTCACGCCGGCAAGCGTCTGGTGGCGGTCGGTGATCGCGGGCACATTTTGTATTCCGATGACCAGGGCGCGACCTGGACCCAGGCCAAGGTGCCGACCCGGCAACTGCTGACGTCGGTGTATTTCGTCGACGACAAGCACGGTTGGGCCGTCGGCCATGATGCGCAGATCCTCGCAAGCGAGGACGGCGGCGTCACCTGGACCAAGCAATTCGAAGACCTGAAACGCGAATCGCCGCTGCTCGACGTCTGGTTCCAGGACGTCAACAGCGGCTTTGCCGTAGGCGCTTACGGCGCGTTGTTGGCCACCACCGACGGCGGCAAGAACTGGGAAGATGTCAGCGATCGCCTCGACAACGAAGACCAGTACCACCTCAACGCCATCGCCGCGGTCAAGGATTCCGGTCTGTTCATCGTTGGCGAGCAGGGCAGCATGTTCCGCTCCGCCGACTGGGGCCTGACCTGGGAGAAGCTTGAAGGTCCCTATGAGGGCTCACTGTTTGGCGTGATCGGCACCGCTCAAGCCAATACGCTGCTGGCCTACGGGCTGCGGGGCAATCTGTTTCGCTCCACCGATTTCGGTACGACCTGGGAGCCGATTGAGCTCCAGGCCGCTCGCGGCGCGCTGGAATTCGGTCTGTCTGGTGCGACGCTGCTCGACGACGGTTCCATCGTGATCGTCGGCAACGGTGGCTCAGTGATCCGCAGCAACGACAACGGCGAAACCTTCAGCGTGTTCAACCGACCGGATCGCATTTCCGTTTCGGCAGTCACCGCAGCGGGCAACGGTAATCTGATCCTGGCAGGACAGGGTGGCGTTCGCGTCACTTCGCCAACCGGCGCCGGCGCAGAGAACGGAAAAAATGGGTCGTCCAAATGAGCCGGGCAAATAATAAGAAGGCGGGTCTATGACATCCTTGAGCACTCATCATCAAGACAAGGCGACGTTTCTCGAACGCCTGATTTTCAACAACCGCCCGGCGGTGATCTTCATCTGCCTGCTGGTCAGTATCTTCCTGTTCTGGCAAGCGACGCTGATCCGGCCGTCCACCAGTTTCGAAAAAATGATCCCGCTCGAGCATCCGTTCATTCAAAAGATGATGGAGCATCGCAACGATCTGGCGAACCTGGGCAACACGGTGCGGATCTCGGTGGAAGCCACTGATGGCGACATCTTCTCCAAGGAGTACATGGAGACTCTGCGTCAGATCAATGACGAGGTGTTCTACATTTCCGGTGTTGATCGTTCCGGTCTCAAGTCGCTGTGGAGCCCGAGCGTACGCTGGACTGAAGTGACAGAGGAGGGCTTCGCCGGTGGCGAAGTGATTCCGCAGAGCTACAACGGCTCCCAGCAAAGCCTCGACCTGTTGCGCAACAACGTACTCAAGTCGGGTCAGGTCGGGCGTCTGGTGGCCAACGACTTCAAGTCGAGCATTGTCGATATCCCGCTGCTGGAGTCCTACCCGGACCCGCAGGACCAGGGCAAGTTGCTGGCGCTGGACTATCGCAAGTTCTCCCACGAGCTCGAAGACAAGATCCGCAACAAGTTCGAAGCCCAGAACCCTAACGTGAAGATCCACATCGTCGGTTTCGCCAAGAAAGTCGGCGACCTGATCGATGGGCTGGTCATGGTGGTGATGTTCTTCGGCGTCGCCTTTGTCATCACGTTGGTCCTGCTCTACTGGTTCACCAACTGCATGCGCAGTACCGTGGCGGTGTTGAGCACCACGCTGGTGGCGGTGGTCTGGCAGCTCGGTTTGATGCATTTCTTTGGTTTCGGGCTCGATCCCTACTCGATGCTGGTGCCGTTCCTGATCTTCGCCATTGGTATTTCCCATGGTGTGCAGAAGATCAACGGTATCGCCTTGCAGTCCAGCGAGGCAGAAAACGCCTTGACTGCGGCGCGGCGCACGTTCCGTCAGCTGTTCCTGCCCGGCATGATTGCGATCCTTGCGGATGCGGTAGGTTTCATCACGCTGCTGATCATCGACATCGGCGTGATTCGTGAACTGGCCATCGGCGCGTCGATCGGCGTGGCGGTCATCGTGTTCACCAACCTGATTCTGCTGCCAGTGGCTATTTCCTACGTTGGCATCAGCAAACGCGCAGTCGAACGCAGCAAGAAAGACGCGCACCGCGAACACCCGTTCTGGCGCCTGCTGTCGAATTTTGCCAGCCCGAAAGTGGCGCCGGTGTCGATCATCCTGGCCTTGTTGGCCTTCAGCGGCGGCCTCTGGTACAGCCAGAACCTGAAAATCGGTGACCTGGACCAGGGCGCTCCGGAACTGCGTCCGGACTCGCGCTACAACAAGGACAACAACTTCATCATCAGCAATTACTCCACCAGTTCCGACGTGCTGGTGGTGATGGTCAAGACCAAGTCCGAAGGCTGTTCGCGCTACGAGGCCATGGCGCCGATCGACGAGCTGATGTGGAAGATGCAGAACACCGAGGGCGTGCAGTCGGCGATCTCGCTGGTGACCGTGTCCAAGCAGATGATCAAGGGCATGAACGAAGGCAACCTGAAATGGGAAACCTTGTCGCGTAACCCGGACGTGCTGAACAACTCGATCGCTCGGGCTGATGGTTTGTACAACAACAGTTGCTCCCTGGCGCCGGTGCTGGTGTTCCTCAACGATCACAAGGCCGCCACGCTGGATCGCGCCGTGCATGCGGTGCAAGACTTCGCCAAGGAGAACAACAAGGAAGGCCTGGAATTCATCCTGGCGGCCGGTAACGCCGGGATCGAAGCGGCCACCAACGAGGTGATCAAGGAGTCCGAGCTGACCATCCTGATCCTGGTGTACATCTGCGTGGCGACCATGTGCATGATCACCTTCCGTTCCTGGGCCGCGACCTTGTGCATCGTGCTGCCGCTGGTACTGACTTCGGTACTCGGCAACGCCCTCATGGCCTTCATGGGCATCGGCGTGAAAGTCGCGACCTTGCCTGTCGTGGCGCTCGGGGTGGGGATTGGCGTGGACTACGGGATCTACATCTACAGCCGTCTGGAAAGCTTCCTGCGTGCTGGTCTGCCGTTGCAAGAGGCGTACTACCAGACGCTGAAGTCCACCGGTAAAGCCGTGCTGTTCACCGGCCTGTGCCTGGCGATCGGCGTGTGCACCTGGATCTTCTCGGCCATCAAGTTCCAGGCCGACATGGGCCTGATGCTGACCTTCATGCTGCTGTGGAACATGTTCGGCGCGCTGTGGCTTTTGCCGGCGCTGGCACGCTTCCTGATCAAACCGGAGAAACTGGCGGGGCAGAAAGGCAACTCGCTGTTCGCTCACTGATTCCAGGCTGTAATAGAAAAGCCGCAACCTCAGGGTTGCGGCTTTTTTATGGGTGCCAAACGCGGATCAGCGTGGTTCCAAGGGTAGAAAACTTTGCTCGGCCAAGGATTTAGTGATGAATCCATGATGTATTTCGATCTTTTGTTTCGGGTCCTTGGCCTTCGCCAAGGCCGATTCATAGGTTTCGTAGCGTTGCTCCCTGGTTTTCAAGTGTGCCTGGGTGTAGTTCGCCTTGGCATCGTTGGCCTTTGCATAGTGAAAATGACCATACCACCAGGGTTGGTTTTCACGGTTGAGCAAGACGTACTCCTGCACGAAATCCTTGCGCCCGGTTTTCAGCTGGACCCGTGCGCCAATGATTCGCGCGTAAAGTTGGTTGTGATGTTGCAGGTATTCCAATCCCTCGCTGGTGGGAGCCTGGTACAACGTCATGCGGGTGCGCAGTTCCGTTGCCTTGTTCTCCAGAACCCGGGCCTTGTCCCGCAGTTCGGTGAGAAGTGTGGCGTCTTTTTCGCCGGTTGACGGGGCGTGCTCATGGTTTTCCAGCTTGTCGGCGAAATGCATGAGCTTTTGCGCTTCACGTTGCAACTGCTCTTCGATTTCCTTGGGTGAGCTTGCACGTTGTGCGTAGCCCTCGATCTTCCTGACCTGCTCATCGACTTTCGCCAACGCTTTGCGGGCGTCGCCCTTGAGTTGCGGGTAGGGGCGGGAGGTGGCTTTGGGTTCCGGTGTTTTGGCTGCAACCATTTCGACCCAGACATCGGGCGAGTCTTCACGGAAAGACGTCAAGGGGCTGTCTTCCATAGGCCCTTTTATGTCAACGATTTCGCCGCCCTGATTGTCGGTGTTCGGGCGAACGTCGCCAATCAACATACCTTTGGACGTTTTGATCACCTTTTTCCGGCTGGCCGTGGAAGGCTTCCTGCCACCGGCTGTTCCTTTCGAAGTACCCGCTTCTTGCGTGGATGATTGCGCCTGTGCGGGTGACGACCTTTGAAGTTCATCGGCCAGGCGCTGCTCGGCATCGACGCGCAATTGCTCGATGATCTCGCGCAAGCGGTTGAATGCCGGCATATGTAACTCATCGGCGCTGAAGATTTCGATACTCCCCAGGGCGTCCTGCGCCTTGTTGTAGCGGTCGACCAGGTTGTCGAGCACAGCGATGCGGTCCGAGGATTCATAAACATGGGCAGACTGTAATTCCGCATGGGACCGGGACAGCATCACCAAGGGGTCGATGGCTGCTTCCAGGGCGGTGGTAGTGTCGCTCAGGAGTGTCTGGACGCTGAGGATTCGCAGGGTAATCAGTTGAAAAATCTTGACCCTTAGGGCTGTCAGCTCGTTTTCCGGTCGACCCTTGTTCAACTCTTCCAGCACTTGCGCACCCAGCTGGGGGATCTGTTCAAGTTCTTGCAGCCGCTTGTCCACTTCTTCATAGGACTTGATCATGACTTCATTGATTTCGCTGGTTGTGCGTACAAAGTCGAGGTAGCGATCCCAGAGTCCTTCGTCCCCGGTAATCAGCGCCTCATAAAGTCGCCCTGCAGTGCTGAACTCAGAGGAGTTCGCGTTGGCGGCTTCACGATCATGGTCAGCCATGACAATCCGTTTACGTTCATTTTTGATGATGTTGCCCAGCAATACGCTGCGCATTTTTTCGTCGACAGGTAGGCCCGTCAAAGCGCTTTTTTCCTTGATGCCGGCGATTAGCGTTACGTAGCTTTGAGTCTGGATGTCCAGCTCCTGGACGTACCGCTGGCGGAAAGTGGAGCGCTCTTGCTCAGTGCTGGAAGGGCTCTTGAGTTTCAACTGTGCCAGGTTGTCGGCAATGTCGACGCGTCTTACCGTGCGATCCTGCTGATCGAGAAAGTCCTGAAACTGCTGCTCCAGCTCCCCGATTCGCTGTTGTTGTTGCTCGCGCAACGCATCAATTCTTTTTTTGCGGCCACCGCCGAGCAGTTTCAGCCCTTGGTCCAGGGTCCATCTGCCTTGGCCATCGGACTTCAGTTTGAAACCGGGATGATCAGGATGTTCAGGGTGTACCAGATAGACCTCGCCAAATCCCGGTACGGTGCTCACGCGAAAAAACAGGGCTGCGACGGTGGCGTGCCATTTGTCGTTGATTCGGTACAGCCCTTTGAATGGGCCGGAGGCAATCGGGTCTGGCAGCTTAGCCGGCCACGGAACCCGCACGGCCTTGAGTTTTTCGAACAATCGGGCCGAGGCTGAATCGCGAGCGGTAGACAGGTTGAAGTCCAGCAGGGTGTTGCCACTGCCCGGTGGCTCGGAGGGTAATCCCGGCGAAGCCTCGGTGATTTCAGCCCTGGTTGTATCGAAGGGGTGCGCGGTGGGCTGACGCAATGGGGCCAACACCTGCGCAAACTCTGGGGCAGCGTTGGGGGGGAGTGCGTTGGGGCTGGCTTCGCGAAGTGGCGCATGCAGCAGTAACAGCCCAATGTTAAGCAACACATCGACCCAGGCTTGCTCCCGCGACATGGCGTCATTGCTGTCCAGCGCTGGCAGGTCCTGGATCAGGCTATGGGTAATTTGCAGCATCCAGCCCACCAGCATGGCGGGGCCGCGCGCCAGGGGTAAAAGCAGGTTGTTGAACAGCAGCCAGCCACCTTCGAGGATGATCGCCCAGCGGCTCTCGGCATTGGACACCGATTGCCGGTCAGCCAGTTCGACCAATGCACGGGCATTACTATCGAACAGTTGCATTAGCAACCGACCGTGTTCCAGCGCCGCGATCCAGTCGGCGGCGGCTTCGTTGCCTGCCAAAATCGCCGGTTTCGGCGTTTGAAGTGGTACGAAATCATCGCCAACGTGGAAGTGAATAATGTGTGGTTCGTTGAGTCCGTTGTTGTCGTAGACAGGTCGTGCACGGTCCGTCAGCCACGTCAGTACGCTGCTCTGCAATTGACCCGGTTGCGCAATGGCGCGCCACAGGGCTTGGCGGGTCGGGAATTGCTGGAGCGCCGGAACATACAGCGGTCGGTAGAGGATGTGCGGACCATCGGCGTGCAGATCACGGGGTTCGATGATGAACATGTTGCTGACCACGTCGCACTCGGCCTGTGGCTTTCTTTGGAAAGCCAGGGGGCGCAGGACAATTTCCTGCTCGTCCACGAATCGCTCAGCCCTGGTGCCGTGCATCAACGCTTCGACGTAGCGATAGCCCTGACGAGTGAAGCCTTGTTCAGCCTTGATCGCCTGTTCCAGGGCCAACATCGGCAAGTGAACGGCAAGCTCCAGGCCGAACAGTCGCTGGCGTTCCCGCGCTTGCGGGGTGTCGTCAAGCAATTGGGCCTGAATTAACTCAGGGTACTGTTTGCCGATATTCACCCGGTTGACCAAATCCAACAGATAAGCCTCGGTGACCCAGTCTTGAATCACCAGGCCTGCGGTGTGACGGATGGTTATTCGGCCATTGGGTCTACTGGCCAGGTTATTGATTGCCAGTTGGGTCAACGACATTTTGGTCCGGTGAATATAACCGCTGCCCAAGTCGCCGACGGGTACATGGAAGGTGAGCTCCAGCTGATCGGCGTCATAGTCGGGGGCGGTGGGTCGATCTTCGCTCATCTGCTGACGCAGGGCTTTTTTGGCGAAGGTATGAAGGTCGTCGATACCCGTCTGAAACGAGCGGCCTGCCGCCTGTTGCTTGAGGCTTGCGAGGGCCAGCACCTGTTTGCGATAGGCCATGCGGTCGGTAGCTTTGGCCTTTTGCAACCACTGGGGAATCGTTTCCTGTATTAGGGGAAGGTGAGTGAGGTCTGTTCCAATGCTCGCCTGGGCGCCAATGAATCGCGTGGCCGGATCGGTGATGGCCTCGTAGCGTTTTTCCAGGTCGTCCAGGCTAGTGCGTGCCGGCAGCGTCAGCGCGGCCAGGTCTTCGAGCTGTTGGTTCAGCAGCAGGGCTGCCTGGGTGTCGAAAAGGTTGCCGTCAGGTTCGTAACGTTTCCAGGCAATGGCATCGGCCATCAGGCCCGGTTCAAACCGTGCGCACCAGGCCCGCCCGAACGCCTCAAGGGACGGAAATGATTCGATGTCACCGGACACGCTGCACAGCAGACGGGTTTCACCGCAGATCAGCAAAATGTCAGGACTTTGCAGGCTGACCGACAGCTGATCTTTGCTCAACGTGGTTTCGATGAAGCAGGCGTGGATCCTGCCTTTGGACCCGGGAGCCTCAAGGCGCTGCTGTTTATCGGGGTTGTTGCAGAGCTCGGTGAGGAGGTCGGCTTGCAGGCTGTTGGTTGACGAGTGGCGAACAGAGGAGGTTTTCAGCACGCCGGCCAGCAAATCAGCAATCCATTGCCAGCGACTGACGCTATTGTCGGTCGCTGCGTTCCAATAGGCACTGAGGTCTTCCTGGAAGCCGATATGAACAGTGGCGGTCAATTCAGCCATGATGCCCGCGATAATTTGCATATCAGGTTCACGACGGCGGGTGCTATCGACCGACAGGCGCACGGGCGCTTTGTTGGTTAGAAAACACTGGCGACCGTACTGTTCGTCCAGCCGCGGTGCAGTGCCGCTCGCCAGGTAGTTGAGCGCCACGTCGAGCAACAGGGTGAGCGTCCAGCCGCCCCCGGAGAACGGCTGTGCGAGACGAGTGCGCTCGGGATCGAAATCCAGTGACGGATATTTTTCCAGCAGGCTGCTCTGGAGCAGGCGGGCGGTTACCGAGCGTAAGGTCGGACGAGTGCCAAACTGTGCGCTGACCGCGCGGGCTGTGACGTCGGTATACGCCGTGGTGTCCGGCGATGGAGCTGTAGGCATGATGCAATCCTTTGCATGATTGGAATCATGAGCCTACGGGACAGGCGATTGCTGGGTGCGGTAGCCGGATACCGCACCCTCATTGGTTGAACAGGGTCGTGCCCCTGACTGCTGATTACTCGGGATCAGCGCCCAACACCGCATTCAACGCACTCCGCGCATCATCCAGCTGCACCAGCGTCGCATGCCGCGCACCCAGCGCATCCCGGTTCTCGATCGCCGTCAGAATTGCCTTGTGCCGGGGCAATGCCAGTTCATGCAGGTTCGGTCGCTGGTTGGAATGCTTCAAGGCTTCGGCAATCGCCACCGATAGCATGTTGCACAGGTTGGCCAGCAAGTCGTTATGGGTCGCATCGGCAATCCGGCTATGGAAATCCAGGTCCGGTTGCAGCAGCGCTTCCGGTGTCGGCGCCGCTTCCATGCGTTGGTAGGCTTCACCGATGGAGGCGATGTCCGCGTCCGTGGCGAACTGTGCGGCGAGGGCGGCCGCGGCGGGTTCGATGATGCTGCGTACGCTGGTCAGCAGGTCGAAGAATTCATTTTGCGGGCTGCTTTGCATCAGCCAGTGCAGCACATCCGGATCGAGCATGTGCCATTCCTTGCGCTGCTTGACCACCGTGCCCACGCGCGGACGGGAATACACCAGACCCTTGGCGACCAAAACCCGGGTGGCTTCGCGCAGGACTGGGCGACTGACCGCGTACTCTTCGCATAACAAGGCTTCGGCAGGCAGTTTGTCGCACGGCTTGAAGCGTCCGGAAACGATCTGCATGCCCAGTTCCTGGACGATGCGCGAGTGCATGCTTTTTCGGTCGGAGGGTTTGCGGTAATCCATGGGGAGCGGCGCGATCCTGTGGGGTGGGGTGCCGCGCATGATAACAGGCGCGCGGTGATCGTTCCCACGCTCTGCGTGGGAATGCATCAAGGGACGCTCTGCGTCCCACGCGGGAAGTGACGCGGAGCGTCACGGGCTGCATTCCCACGCAGAGCGTGGGAACGATCAACGGAAGGTGTTAGTGGGAGTGGCGCGGTACTTCAGAGCCACGGCAGCCGACCAGGAAGTCGAAATCGCAACCCTGATCCGCCTGCAACACATGATCGATGTACAGCTGACGATAACCCCCCACGATCAGTTGCTGCGGCGGTTGCAGATCGGCCATGCGCGCGGCCAGTTCGGCGTCGGGAATGTCCAGGTGCAGACGACCGTTGGCGCAATCGAGTTCGATCCAGTCACCTTCTTTCACCGTCGCCAAAGGTCCGCCAGCGGCCGCTTCCGGGGCGACGTGCAGAACGACAGTGCCGTACGCCGTGCCGCTCATGCGCGCATCGGAAATGCGCACCATGTCCGTCACACCCTGGGCCAGCAACTTGGCCGGCAAGCCCATGTTGCCGACTTCGGCCATGCCCGGATAACCCTTTGGACCGCAGTTCTTCATCACCAGAATCGAGTTGGCATCCACCTCAAGCTCCGGATCGTTGATCCGCGCCTTGTACATGTCGAAGTTCTCGAACACCACCGCACGCCCGCGATGTTGCATCAGTTCGGCGCTGGCGGCTGAAGGCTTGAGCACCGCACCCAGTGGTGCGAGGTTGCCGCGCAACACACAAATGCCGCCGTCGGCACGGATCGGGTTGTCGAGGGTGCGGATCACTTCGTCCTGCCCATAGATCGGCGCGTCCTTGGTGTTCTCGCCAAGGGTCTTGCCGTTGACGGTCAAGGCATTCGGATGCGGAATCAGGTTGGCCTCACCCAGACGACGCAGCACCGCTGGCAGGCCGCCAGCGTAGTAAAACTCTTCCATCAGGAAACGCCCGGACGGTTGCAGGTCGACGATGGTCGGCATACCTCGACCGATGCGGGTCCAGTCATCCAGATCCAGCTCGACACCGATGCGCCCGGCAATGGCTTTCAAATGGATCACGGCGTTGGTCGAACCACCAATGGCAGCGTTCACGCGAATGGCGTTTTCGAAGGCTTCTTTGGTGAGGATTTTCGACAGCTTCAAGTCTTCGCGAACCATCTCCACCGCGCGCATGCCGGACATGTGCGCCAGTACATAACGACGCGCATCAACCGCTGGAATCGCCGCGTTGTGGGGCAGGGAAGTGCCCAGTGCTTCGGCCATGCAGGCCATGGTCGACGCGGTGCCCATGGTGTTGCACGTGCCGGCCGAACGGGACATGCCACCTTCGGCCGCAAGGAAATCGTCAATAGTGATGGTGCCCGCTTTTACTTGTTCGCTGAGCTGCCAGACCACGGTGCCCGAGCCGATGTCCTGGCCCTTGTGTTTGCCGTTGAGCATCGGCCCGCCGGTGACGACGATCGCCGGCACGTCGCAACTGGCCGCGCCCATCAATAACGCCGGGGTGGTTTTGTCGCAGCCGGTCAGCAGCACGACACCGTCAATCGGGTTGCCGCGAATCGCTTCTTCGACGTCCATGCTCGCCAGGTTGCGGGTGAGCATGGCGGTCGGACGCAGGTTCGATTCGCCGTTGGAGAACACCGGGAATTCCACGGGAAAGCCCCCAGCTTCGATCACCCCACGTTTGACGTGCTCCGCAATCTGGCGGAAATGCGCGTTGCACGGGGTCAGTTCCGACCAGGTGTTGCAGATGCCGATGATCGGCTTGCCATGGAACTGGTGGTCGGCGATGCCCTGATTCTTCATCCAGCTGCGGTACATGAAGCCGTTCTTGTCGGCAGTGCCAAACCATTGGGCGGAGCGCAGGGTGGGTTTCTTATCAGTCATGATCGGTTCTCTTATTGTATGACTATATTGTTCGAGCTGAGGCGTAACATAAGCGCAAATTCGCCTGTTTGGAAGTGTTGTTGCGTAAATAGTATTACTATATAGTCCAGTTCAACGGAGGGATTGCCCTGGCGGTTTTCCGCGAGAGGCGTCCCCCGAGGTTCTATAACAACAACAATCGGAGACCGATCTCATGAGCCAGGAACTGCGGCTTATTCGTCGCATCACGCTAAAACTCATTCCTTTCCTGATCCTGCTGTACCTGATCGCCTATGTGGATCGCTCTGCCGTAGGCTTCGCCAAGCTGCACATGGGCGCCGACCTCGGCATCGGTGACGCCGCTTACGGGCTGGGTGCCGGGCTGTTTTTCATTGGCTATTTCCTGCTGGAAATCCCCAGCAACCTGATGCTCGAACGCTTCGGCGCACGGCGCTGGTTCGCAAGGATCATGGTCACTTGGGGCGCCATCACCATCGGTATGGCCTTCGTCCAGGGGCCGCACAGTTTCTATGTGATGCGCTTTCTGCTCGGTGCGGCGGAAGCCGGGTTCTTCCCGGGCGTTCTCTACTACATCACCCAGTGGTTCCCGGTGCGCCATCGCGGCAAGATCCTCGGGCTGTTCATCCTGTCGCAACCCATCGCCATGTTGATCACCGGCCCGGTGTCCGGGGGGCTGCTCGGCATGGACGGGATTCTTGGCCTGCATGGCTGGCAGTGGCTGTTCATCGTCATCGGTGCTCCGGCGATCCTGTTGACCTGGCCAGTGCTGCGTTGGCTGCCGGACGGTCCGAAACAGGTGAAGTGGATGGACCAGGCTGAAAAGGACTGGCTGACCGGCGAACTGAAAAAGGATCTTGAAGAATACGGGCAGACCCGCCACGGCAATCCGTTGCACGCCCTCAAGGACAAACGCGTGTTGCTGCTGGCTTTGTTCTATCTGCCGGTGACGCTGAGCATCTACGGCCTGGGCTTGTGGCTGCCGACCTTGATCAAGCAGTTCGGTGGTACGGATCTGGTGACCGGTTTCGTGTCGTCGGTGCCGTACATCTTCGGGATCATCGGGTTGCTGATCATTCCGCGCAGTTCCGACCGCTTGAATGATCGCTACGGCCACTTGGCGGTGCTTTACGTGTTGGGTGCCATCGGCCTGTTCCTCAGCGCCTGGCTGACGGTGCCGGTGCTGCAACTGGCGGCGTTATGCCTGGTGGCCTTCGCGCTGTTTTCCTGCACCGCGGTGTTCTGGACTTTGCCGGGCCGCTTCTTTGCCGGCGCCAGTGCGGCGGCCGGAATCGCGTTGATCAATTCGGTGGGCAACCTCGGCGGCTATATCGGTCCGTTCGTGATCGGCGCGCTCAAGGAATACACCGGCAACCTGGCTTCGGGTCTGTATTTCCTGTCGGGTGTGATGGTGTTCGGGTTGGTGTTGACCGGTGTGGTTTATCGCCTGCTGGAGCGCAAGCACGTGCTGCCGGCCGATCAGTTCGCCGCCAGTGCGCGTGGGGCTACCCGCACCTGACCCACATATTGTGATGACCACCATCCCTGTGGGAGCGGGCTTGCCCGCGATAGCAATCTACCTGACACATCATTTGTGAATGTGCCGCCGTCATCGCGGGCAAGCCCGCTCCCACAGGGATCGGTGGTGTTTTGAATAACAGGAGAAGATTCATGCGTTTAGTTCAGTTCGAATTGAGTAACGGCGAGCGCCGGGTGGGCGTTGTCGAAGACGGTCGGGTGCGCGAAGTGCAAGACGCGCGCACCGTTCGCGACCTGGCGTTGGCTGCGATCGAGGCCGGGGTCAATCTTGAGCAGCAGGTGAAAACCCTGGGCCTGGGCATCAGCCATGACTATGCCGAACTGCTGGCCAAGTTGCGCATCCTGCCGCCGCTGGATCATCCGGACCCGGCGCACATGCTGGTCAGCGGCACGGGCCTGACCCATCTGGGCAGCGCGTCGGCCCGGGACAAGATGCATCAGCAAGTCGGCGATGAAGCCGCGATGACCGACACCATGCGCATCTTCAAATGGGGCGTTGAGGGCGGCAAACCGACAGCGGGGCAGGCCGGCGTACAACCGGAATGGTTCTACAAGGGCGACGGCAGCATCGTCGTGCGTCCGGGCCAACCGTTCCCGCTGCCGCCGTTCGCCGAAGACGCGGGGGAGGAGCCGGAACTCAGCGGGCTCTACGTCATCGGCCACGACGGCAAACCGTATCGACTCGGTTTTGCCGTGGGCAACGAGTTCTCCGATCACGTGATGGAACGCAAGAATTACCTGTACCTGGCCCACTCCAAATTGCGCAGCTGCAGTTACGGACCGGAACTTCGCGTCGGTGAATTGCCGGAGCATCTGGCAGGCACCAGCCGCATCCTGCGTGACGGCGAAGTGCTGTGGCAGAACGAGTTTCTCAGTGGCGAGGCCAACATGTGCCACAGCCTGGAAAACCTCGAGTACCACCATTTCAAGTACAGCCAATTCCTGCGCCCGGGCGATGTACACATTCATTTCTTCGGCACCGCGACCCTGTCCTTTGCCGACGGCATTCGCACCCGGCCGGGTGACGTGTTCGAGATCAGTCAGGCCGAGTTCGGTGCACCGTTGATCAACGGGATTGCACCGGTTGAAGCAGCGTTCGAGCCCGGCACCGTTACCCCCCTTTAAGGAGATAGGCATGACCCGAATTCTTGGTCACAACTACATCGGCGGTCAGCGCAGTGCGGCCGGCCAACACAAACTACAGAGCGTCGACGCCAGCACGGGCGAAGCCCTGCCGTATGATTTCTCCCAGGCGACCCCGGAGGAAGTAGATGCCGCCGCCAAGACTGCTGCCGCGGCTTACCCGGCCTATCGCAGCCTGAGCGCCGAACGTCGGGCGCAATTTCTCGACGCGGTTGCCGATGAACTGGACGCGCTGGGCGATGACTTTGTGGCGCTGGTCTGCCGCGAAACCGCGCTGCCCGCCGCTCGGATTCAAGGCGAACGCGGTCGCACCAGCGGTCAGATGCGTTTGTTCGCCAAGGTGCTGCGTCGCGGTGATTTCTACGGTGCGCGGATCGATCAAGCGTTGCCTGAACGCCAACCGTTGCCGCGTCCGGACCTGCGTCAGTACCGCATCGGCCTCGGCCCGGTGGCCGTATTTGGTGCCAGCAACTTTCCGTTGGCGTTCTCCACAGCTGGCGGCGACACCGCATCGGCATTGGCCGCCGGATGCCCGGTGGTGTTCAAGGCCCACAGCGGTCACATGGCCACGGCCGAACAGGTGGCCGACGCGATCATCCGCGCCGCCGAGAAAACCGGTATGCCGGCCGGCGTGTTCAACATGATCTACGGCGGTGGCGTCGGCGAAGCGCTGGTCAAGCATCCGGCAATTCTGGCGGTTGGTTTTACCGGTTCGCTCAAGGGCGGCCGGGCGTTGTGTGACATGGCCGCAGCACGTGCGCAGCCCATTCCGGTGTTCGCCGAGATGTCGAGCATCAACCCGGTAATCGTGTTGCCGCAGGCGCTGCACGTTCGCGCCGAATCGGTCGCTCGTGACCTGACTGCTTCGGTGGTCCAGGGTTGTGGTCAGTTCTGCACCAATCCCGGCTTGGTGATTGGTATTCGTTCGCCTCAATTCACCACATTCGTGCAACAGGTGGCGGGGCTGATCGGCGATCAGCCGGCGCAAACCATGCTCAATGCCGGGACCCTGAGCAGCTATGGCAAAGGCCTGCAAAAACTCCTCGCTCACCCCGGCATCGAGCACCTGGCCGGCAGTGCGCAACAGGGCAATCAGGCGCAACCGCAGCTGTTCAAGGCCGATGTCAGCCTGTTGGTCAATGGCGACGAAGTGCTGCAGGAAGAAGTGTTCGGCCCGACCACGGTGTTCGTCGAGGTCGCCGATCAGGCGCAACTCAGCGCCGCGTTGAATGGCCTGCGCGGCCAGCTGACGGCGACGATCATTGGCGAGCCGGCGGATTTGGAGCAGTTCACTGAGCTGACGCCGTTGCTGGAACAGAAGGTTGGACGGATCCTGCTGAACGGCTATCCGACTGGCGTGGAAGTCTGCGATTCGATGGTCCACGGCGGGCCGTATCCGGCCACTTCCGATGCGCGCGGAACCTCGGTGGGCACTTTGGCCATCGACCGTTTCCTGCGCCCAGTGTGCTTCCAGAACTATCCGGACAGCCTGCTGCCGGAGGCCTTGAAGAATGGCAATCCGCTGCGTATTCAGCGGTTGGTGGATGGGCAGCCTTCGCGCGAAGCCCTCTAAACCTGTGACTGATCGTTCCCACGCTCTGCGTGGGAATGCAGCCCGGGACGCTCTGCGTCCCTTCAAAGCCGAACGCAGAGCGTCCGAAGAGGCATTCCCACGCAGAGCGTGGGAACGATCATTGCGGTGTGATGAGCTATCATTGCGTCTTTCCCATTCAAAGATTGACTGCCATGACCGCCCCAACAGACACCTTGCTCGCCACCCTCGAACACTGCGATATGGTGGAAATCGACGGGCTGCACGCCTTTGAATTCTCCCTCGATGAAGACGACAACCTGCACATCGAATGCCTGGACGGTCGTGTGTCCAAGCACTGGGAGTTCACCCCCGCCGAGGTCGAGGCCGCGACCTTCGATCCAGACCTGCAAAGCTGGCTGATCACCGGCAGTTCCGGTGAGCACCGCTTGGTGTGCATGACCGCGTTCCGCGGTGATGACGACGAGGAAGAAACGAATGAGGATGCGTAAGCTCTGGCCACTGTTGATGGTCGGCAGCGTCGGCGCAA
Organism: Pseudomonas sp. ES4; assembly: GCF_050586665.1. Classification (NCBI taxonomy): domain Bacteria; kingdom Pseudomonadati; phylum Pseudomonadota; class Gammaproteobacteria; order Pseudomonadales; family Pseudomonadaceae; genus Pseudomonas; species Pseudomonas sp. ES4. The sequence continues at coordinate 35,510 of NZ_JBOBDO010000030.1, forward strand.
CGGGTTTTCAAGTTGCGTCGGCTGACGACTATCAGTTGCTGGTCGGTTCCTACACGGCCGGTCAGAGCCAGGGGATTTATCGCCTGAACTTCGACAGCGCTGCCGGGCTGATCGACGCCAAGCCGTTGCAAGTGATCAAGAGCGAAAACCCATCCTGGCTGACCCTGTCCAAGGATCAGCGTCAGCTGTTCGTGGTCAACGAAAACGGCCCGGGGCAGACCGATCCGGTAGGGCGCGTCAGCAGTTATGCGATCGATCCGAAAACCCATGAGCTGAGCCTGATCAATCAGGTGCAGAGCCTGGGCAACGAGCCGACGCATTCGGGCCTCAGCGCTGAAGCCAGTCATCTGTTTGTCAGCAACTATTCGGTGTCTGAAGATCCGGGCGGCACCCTGGCGGTGTTGCCGGTGGACGCTGATGGCAAGCTCAAACCTGTGGTGCAGATGAGCAGTCATCCATCGAGCCGGGTCAATCCTGAACGGCAGATGTCGGCGCACGTGCATTCCACGGTTTCCTCGCCGGACGGCCAGTATGTGTTCTCCAATGACCTGGGCGCCGACAAGGTCTTTGCCTACCGCTTCGACCCCAAGGCCAACCCGGAACTGCCCTTGACCGCGGCTATACCGGCGTCTGTCCAGATGCCACCCGGCAGCGGTCCGCGTCATCTGCTGTTCAGCGCCGATGGCAAGCACGCGTGGCTGACCATGGAAATGAGCGCGCAGGTTGCGGTGTTCGATTACAAGGACGGCCAACTCAAGCAAACGCAGATGGTCGAGTTGGCGACGGGGCAACCCGTTTCGGACAAGGCCGCCGCTGCGCTTCACGCGTCGAGCGATGGCAAGTTTCTCTACGTCAGCAACCGTGGCACCACCAATCAGCTGTTGGTATTCGCCATCGATCCTGTGACCGGGCACCTCAAGGAACTGCAGCGCCGTTCCGTTGAAGGTGATCACCCGCGCGAGTTCAGCCTCGATCCGAGCGGCAAGTTCGTGTTGATCGCCAATCAGAAAAGCAACCAGATTGTCGTCGTCGAGCGCGATTCAAAGACAGGCTTGCTGGGTAAAACCGTGCAAAAACTGCCAATGGATGCCCCGAGCGACCTCAAGTTCCTGGTGCGTCAATAGGCCGCAGGCCCCGGTTGATGGGGCCTGCATCCTTCTATTAATGACGCTGATATCTGCTAATGCTACAAAAGATTTCAACGTGCCAACCTCGACGGTTAAGTTTGCTTCACGGCCCCACCGGGCAAGCAAGCCAACTGAATCCGAGGAACAGCGCCATGAACTTCAATCTCTTCTCCGTAATCGCCGCTTCCGCCATCTCTGCCACCGTTGCGTTGCCAGCCAACGCCAACATTGAAATCAGCGATAAAAAATCCCACGCCCAAAGCTACACCCAGAAATACCTGCAACAGAGCGCTAACTTTTACGCCGCACTGGATCACAAGACCCAAGCCTGAAAGTTGAACCCTGCACCCTTTATGCAGGAGCGAAGTCACTTGCGCCGATCAAGCTGAAGCTTCGAGAAGCGTGAGTGATGTCGCTCCTGCATAACGCATTTACGACAGCATCATATTGCTATCAAACTAGTAATTGATATCACGGGGCCATTAGTTTAAATTTGACGCTGATTTTTTGACTCCTTCTCCTGATAAGGATCGACAGCATGGCAATGCGTCTGGCCGTGGTTCTTCTGTTTCTCTATTCCACCCCCATTCTTTCGGCTGCCCAGCCCGTTCCATCCGAGCCGGATGCGGCCCGCGAGCGCCTGATGAGTTTTATTGAAGACTGAGATAGTTTGGTTTAATGATTAACGAAGCTGATGGTTACTATGGATAACCCTGAGTGGTTATCACCGCTTTCTTGATCGATTCTGTGGGCATCGAAACATGCCTGCGGAGAACATCATGGTCAGCGCAATCATCACTTCTGCCAAACACGGCGCCTACCTGGCTATCGCTCTTTACGTGATCCTGGTGCTGTTTGTCAGCCTCTCGCCTCAATCGCGTCAACCTCTTGAAGCGCCAATTCAAGTCGCTCATCCCGGCATCCAGTTTGAACACCGTTCGCACACCGCGATGGTCGATCAGGCTGAACTCGCGGGAGTCGCCGGGGAATGAAAGGGCACAGACTTTGGGTCATCGCCTTCCTGGCGTTCATGACCAATGGATCTTCCTTGTTGGGGATCGGACAGGGCTCAGCGGGGTCGGTGGCACGGACTATCGAAGCCAATCACAACCTTGCTCGTAACATTGAAACCGCGAAGGCCCTGGGTCTGCTGACCGGCAATCCGCCAATCGAACGCCAGAACGATTTTTTCGGGCCGTTCCAGGTGGATTGCTCGGCGTTGCAGATGTGCTCGGTATTGGCGTGAATCCCAGCAGCGCAATGGACCGCTACTTTGCCATTACGCCGATGAACAGCTCCGACTCCAGAAACCGCTGCAACCAGGCCTGCAAACGGTGATAGGGCGATTGCCCGAACCACTCGCGATCCACATGGGCGAATTGCCGCACGAACGGCATCAGTGCCACATCCGCCAGGCTCGGATGCTCGGCCAGCAAGTAGTCGCGTCCCTCCAGCAACTCATCGAGCCTGCGCAAAAACACCTCGCCCTCAGCTCGATAAACCGTCATTGGCTGCTCGGGGTATCGCTCGGCGTACTTGTAGCGATTCAGGTGAACCTTGAACACCTGGTCGTTTTCTTCAATCAGCTCGGTGATCAGTTGCTGGCCGACAGGATCATCCTTGAGCAACCAATCCTGCGGATCGTTCTGCGCCAGGGCCCAGTTCATGATCGCCAGGCTTTCATCGATCACCTGACCGTCGACGCTCAACACCGGCACCGTGCCTTTGCTCGACAGTGCGAGCATTTCGGCAGGTTTGGCCTTCAGGCTGACCTCGACAATGTTCACCGCAACCCCGGCGTAGCGCAGGGCCATGCGCGCCCGCATCGCGTAGGGGCAGCGGCGGAAGGAATACAGCGTATTCATTTCACCTCCAGCGTACTCAGGCCGTTGCCCTGACGGCGCACCTGAATCTGTACCGGAATCCGTTCGTGCATTTCCTGCACATGTGAAATTACCGCGACTTTTCGTCCCTGCGCCTGCAAGCCGTCGAGAGCATCCATGGCCAGTTGCAAGGATTCCGGATCGAGGCTGCCGAAGCCTTCGTCGATGAACAACGATTCGATTTTCAGCGTGCTCGATGCCATTGATGCCAAGCCCAAAGCCAGGGCCAGCGACACCAGGAACGTCTCACCGCCGGACAACGAATGCACCGAACGCAGTTCATCCCCCATCTCGGTGTCCATCACCAACAACCCGAGCATGCTGCCGCCACGTTTGAGGCGATAGCGCCGCACCAGTTGCCGCAACTGAACGTTGGCGTGATGCACCAGCAGGTCGAGGTTGTAGGCCTGGGCGATCTTGCGGAAGGTGTCGCCCGTGGCCGAACCGATCAGTGCATTCAAACGTGCCCAGCGCTGGTATTCGGTGTAGGCGTCGGCGATCTGCTGCGCGAGGGCCTGATTGGCGTTTTGCCGGCGCTGGTCCTCGGCCTGTTCGGCACGCAGTTCGGCGCAACGGTGTTCGCTGGCAGTGAACAGGTTTTGCAGCTCGACAAGCGCTGTCGCCAGTTGTTCGGCGTCGAGATTGCCGTTGTGTTGTGCCTGGTGATTGAGCAGACGTTGATCGCGTTCCTGCAACAGGACTTTGGTCTGTTCGATGGCTTTTTCGCTTTGCTGCAATTGCTGGCGCAGTTCGCTGACCTGCTGGTCGTCGACACTCAGCAGAGCTTCCAGGCCACCGTCATCCAGTTCCGGATGCAAAGCGCGCCAGTCGGCGATCTTGCCGCTCAGCTCGCGATCTTCAGCTTCCAGTGCCTGCGCGCGTTCCTGCTGGGCCTTGAGTTCGGCGCCCAACTGCACCAGCCGCGTACGCACGGCTTGCAGTTCCTGATTGGCGGTCGCCTCGGCATTGCGCGCCTGTTCGACGGCTTGATCCAGTTGCTGCTGCCACTGCTCGGCGCTGTTGTGTTCGCCGAGCAATTGCCTGAGTTTTTGTTGGCAGGCCTGTTGCTGGTCGGCGAGGGCGGTGAACTGCTGGCGGGCCGTTTCCAACTGCTGGAGGCGAGTGAGTTGGCGGTCCTGTTCTTTCTCCAGCGTCTGCTGCCGTTGTTGCTGTTCGCCCAGTTCATCGCGTTGCTGATCGAGTTGCTCCAGGCGCTGGCTGATCTGCCGGTCCAACTGCATGAAGGTCGCGGCCGGCTCGTTGCGCAGCGCTTGCAGCGTATCGGCCGGGAGCAGGGGGCTGAACGCCGTCAATTCCTCGTCCAGACGCTGGCGATCACTGCTCAACTCACGTTGCTGGTTGGCCAGGTGTTGGGCTGCTTGTTGGCTCGCCGCTTCAGCGCTACGCAGTTGCTGTTGAAGGCGCGCGGCGTCTTGCTGCAGGGTGAGCAAGGCGGTTTGCCGTTGTTCGTCCTGAGTGATGCTTTGGTTCAGCTGATTGTTTTGCTGCATCAGCCAGGCATCGCGTTTAGCCGCATCCTGCGTGAGCAGCTGCGCAGCTAACGGATGTGCTTCAAGGCTCGGCGCCAGGCTCTGTTGCTGGGTCGCGAGGTGTTCTTGTTGCTGCAGCAACTCCTTTTGCTGGGCAATCACGCCGCCCACTTCAGCGCGCAGGTCAGTGAGCTGTTCTTTCAGCAGGTCGACGGCTTTCTGGGCGTTGGCCTGTTCGCTTTCATCATGCCGGCCAAGGCTTTGCAGCAGTGCTTCGGGCTGATGATAAGGATGGTCGGGGCTGCCACAGACTGGGCATGGCTGATCGTCCTGCAACTGCTCGCGCAGTTCTTCGACGCTAGCGCTGCGGGCCAGGCGCTGGCGTTCCAGCAGTTCGCGGGTGACGGTCAGGGTCTGTTCGGCGACGAGCAATTCGCTCTTGGCTTTCACACCCTCCTGGGTCAGGCGTTCTCGTTCTTGCTGAGCGATCATCTGACGCTGCTGGAGCTCGGACGCGCGTTTGTCCAGTTCCTGCTGACTGGCCCACAGGCGCGTCAGTTCCTCTAAGGCCCGCTGCTGCTTGCGGTTGTCCTGCAACAGACTCCCGAGAATCCGGATCTGCTCGGCCACCGCTTCCGGTTCGGCGCCGGCCTCCTTGTACAGCACTTCAAGGTTCTGGCGCTGAGTGGACAGGTCCTCGGCAGCGCGAGCGGCGCTCTGTTCCAGGGCGACCAGTTCGGCCTGGCCCTTGTTCAGGCGATTGCCGATCAGCATCAGCTGTTGCAGGCGATCACGGTAGGCGTTCCAGGCATCGCTCAAGGGCGCCAGAGGGGTGCTTTGCTCAAGCTCCCCGGCAATCCGCTGCAAACGTTCGGCGACCTGTTTCTGTTGGTCGAGCAAGCCTTGGATCGTGTTTTGGCCCTGAGTGCAGGCCAGTTCCGCGTGCTGCTTGAGGTCGGCACTGCGGCTGGCATCCTTGACCAGACGGGCGAGGGTGCTTTGCTCTTCGAAGGCCTGACGCAGCAGCGGAGCGCTTGAGGTGTGTTGGCTTTGCGCCTCGACCAGCGCGGTCTGCGCAGTGCTGAGGCTGTGTTCGAGTTGCGTCTGGCGCTCGTTCAGCTCGATTTGCTGTTGGGTGTGCTGCTGAATCTGCGCGGCCAGCGGTGTGAGCTGGGCGGTGAGCTCAGTCTTGCGGGCGAACTGGTGCCGTTGCGGGGCCAGTTGTTCCAGGCGAGTCAGCTTCAAGCGTTCGCCGGACAGGCCCTCCCAGTGCTGCCGGGCCGCTTGCAGTTGTTCGGTGGCGCTCTGTTGTTCGTCCTGTAACTGACGCAAGTCCTTGAGCCAGGTGTGTTGCAGTTCCAATTGCTTGAGTTGCGCTTGCTGGGTCTTGAGTTGTTGCTGAGCCTCGTTGAAGCGTTCATCGAGTTCCGCCCGGGCCTCCGGCGACAACGGCGTCACGCCGGTGGCCTGGTCCTGCAACAGTTTGTGGGTGTCGCGAGCCTCTTTGGTTTTGTCGAACGCCCGGCGACCGAGGCGCGTATACAACGCGGTGTCGGTGAGTTTCTCCAGCAGTTCGCTACGTTCGTTGTCGTTAGCCTTGAGGAACGCACTGAATTCGCTTTGAGCCAACAGCACCGCACGGGTGAATTGCTCAAAGTTCAGGCCCAGTACAGATTCGAGCTGGGTTTTGAATTCAACTTTCTGACTGGCCAGCAGTTGATCCAGATCGATGTCGCGCAAGCTCTGGCGGCTGGCTTGCAACTTGCCGCCAGCCTTCTCGCGGGCGCGATTTGCTTCCCAGCGAGCGCGGTAGCGACGGCCATCGATGCCAACGAAATCGACTTCGGCATACCCTTCACCTGTGCCACGACGCAGCAACGTGCGCGGGTCGCCGGTGCTGATCTCGCCGTCGGCGTCTGGAGCTTTGGCAGACACCTGGGCATTGCTGAGCCGAGGTACAGCACCGAACAGCGCCAGGCACAAAGCGTCGAGCAAGGTGCTTTTACCGGCGCCGGTCGGCCCGGTTATCGCGAACAGACCGGCGCTGGCCAGCGGCTCAGCGGTAAAGTCGATTTCAAAAGGCCCGGCCAGTGAGGCGAGGTTTTTCAGGCGGATCGCGAGGATCTTCATGGTTGTTCGCTCTCCATCTGCACGTCTTGCAATAGCTCGGCGAAGTCCTTGAGGGTTTGCTCGTCGACCTCGCTGCCGTAGTTGTCCTGCCAGGCGCGGCTGAACAACTCCTGAGGTGAGAGCTGGTCAAGCTCGATCAAGGTCGCGCCGTCATCCACGCCATCGCGGCTGCCGTTGCCGGCGTATTCAGCGGCGATCCGCACCAGGCGCACGGCTTTGCCTTGCAGGGCGGTTTCCACTTGATATCGCAAGTCCGGTTGCGGTTCATCGAGGCGCACCCGAACTTCCAGCCATGGCTGGCGCTGGATATCGGCCAGCAGATCGATGTTGGGCAGGTCGGCCAGTTGCAGGAGGATTTCCGCCAATGGCGCGGGACCGATGCGTTGCAGATTCACCGCCCGGGGGATCAGTTTGGGTTCGACGCTGACCAGGGTTTCGCCTTTCAGTGTGATGTCGAGAATCTGGTGCTGATAGCCAATCTCGGAGAACGACAACGGAATCGGCGAGCCGCTGTAGCGGATGCGCTCTTCACCATTGACCTTCTGCGGCTTGTGCAAGTGACCGAGGGCGACGTAACTGATGCTTGGCCCGAACAGGCTGGCGGGCAGTGCTTCGGCGTTGCCGATGATCAGGCTGCGCTCGGAGTCTTCCGACACCGAACCGCCGGCCATGTGCGCGTGGCTGATGGCGATCAGCGCTTGTCCCTGTTTGCGCTTGGCATTGGCCGCTTCGATCAGCCATTCGTGAACCTGACCGATACCGCGCAGGTAGTTGTCACCCAAATGCGCGCCAGTCACCTCGGCGGGGCGCAGGAACGGCAGCGCCAGGCACCAGGCGACGGTTTTGCCTTTGGCATCCGGCAATGGCAGCAGCAGGCGCTCAGCGTCGAGTTGACCGTCATCCAGCCACAGCACACGACCCAGCGCATGCGTACGCAAACGCCGCATTAACGGCGCGGGCAGTTCGATCCGCGAACCGGAATCATGGTTGCCGGCGATCATCACGATGGTCAGCTTCGGCTGTTGTTCATGTGCGCTGACGATGAAGTCGTAGAGGCGTTCCTGGGCTTTGACCGGCGGGTTGACCGTGTCGAAGATATCGCCGGCAATCAGCAGCACGTCAGGCTGGTCCAGCTTCAGCTGGCGCAGCAGCCACTCGAGAAAGCAGGCGTGTTCGAAATCGCGTTCCTGGCCGTGCAGGTTTTGCCCAAGGTGCCAGTCGGAGGTGTGAAACAGACGCAAGGTGAACTCCGTAGGAAATAAGGTGATGGCCGCGAGGAAAATGATGGCGGCTAAAGGGGAGGGAGTTTACTGGCAAACACGTTGCAGGTGGTCAACACCACAACCCTGTAGCAGCTGGCGAAGCCTGCGTTCGGCTGCTACAGGGAATGCGGTGGCAGTGGTTATTTGGGGTAGAGCGGCGGGAGGCCACTGTCGCCCACCGGGTCCTGAACCCGCTCGGCAATTGGAATCGCCTTGATCGCCCGCCACAGGTCTTCACCTTGCCAATGCTGGCCGGTTTCGCTGTAGAGCGCGCCGTTCAAGCCATCGAGGGCGTCGGACAACGGCACAAAGCGCGCCGCCATATCGGCCAGGGTTTCCGGTTGTTGTCGGGCCCAGGCGTCGAGGGCCTGGCGGGTGGCGTGGGAATCGTTGGCCTGACAGGCGCGCTTGAGATCGTCGAGCACGGTGCGCGGGCTCGGGCCAGTCTGCGCCGCGCGCAGGATCGCCGGTTGCCAACGGGCGCGCCACCAGAGGCCGAAGCCCAGCAGAGTGGTGCAGGCCAGGATCAAGGTGCTGAGTTTCCACCACCAGAGGGCTTCGTTGTCGGCCGCGGAAAAGACTTGAGGCATGCCGGTAGGGGTGTCGACCATCAGGCTCGGATTGTTCGCCACCGGTAGGGTTTGAGCCGGCAGGCTGCTGTGATCGAGGTGGTCCTCGAAGGTGTTCCACCAGACGACTTCGACCGCTGGCAACTCGATTGCGCCAGCACGCGTTGGCACCAGGGCTTCGCGGTCTTCGCGGCTGCCGATCAGGCCGCGCTCGCTATTCTGATTGCCCAGCACCGGTTGATCCGGGTAGCGGCGCAAGCCGTTGACGTCGGTGGCAGGCAGCGGCGGCAACTGCGAACTGTCCAGGCCTTCAGCCTTTACGGTCAGGCTGCGGGTCAACGAATCACCCACCTGCGCATGCCCCGGTTCCGGGTTCCAGCTTTCGCTCAGGCTGAGGCTACGGGCCGGCAGCCACGGCACGTCGGCCGGGTAGGAGGCGGGTTTGGCCTTGACCGTCAGCAGGATCTCGGCGGAGCTGACACGCATCAGTTTGCCGGATTTCGGTGCCTGCGCGACGGCGTCCTTGGCAGGCTGTGCGTCCACCAGTGCGGCATTGAATACCTGCGGTGGAATGACCAACTCACCGCTGTGTTGCGGGTAGATCGCGTAGCGCTTCTCGATAACGCCGTGACGCAGGCCATTGATGTCTTTTTCGTAGGTGCGCGCCTCGCCCAGTTGCTCGATGCGCACATCGGGGATTTGCAAAGGGGGCAGGCTGCTGTCGTCGTACAGCGACACCGAATGGTAGATACGCAGGGTCAGGATCGCCTGGGCTTGTACGTACACGCTGTTTTGATCGAGGCTGGCGTCGATGAACACCGGAGCCTGTTTGGTCGGGCTGTCCTGGGTTTCGGTTTCGACCACTTGCACGCTAATCGACTGGCTCTGTACGTCCCCCAGTTGCAGTGACGGAATCACCACGCTGCCGTTCTGCCGAGGTAGCAGGGTAATGATCCAGCGAGTGGTCGCACGGTTATCGCCGTTCAGGGTGGTCAGCTGGTTGACCTGACGGCTGCCGCGCACTTCGAACAACGCCTCCAGCGGTGTCAGATCAGGCTTGCCGAACTGCGTGACATCGTTGGTTTCCAGGGTCAGTTCAACCGTTTCGCCGCTGTTCAGGCGACTGCGATCCACACTGGCGACCAGCCCCGCAGCCTGGGCCTGAACAGTGCAGAGCAGCAATGCGAACGAGAAAGTGGTGAAGCGGGTCATCGAGTTTTTTCCTGATCCTGATGTTGTTGCTGTTCGTACCAGAATTTGCGCCTGAGCAATTCACCCGGGTCATCCGGGATCTTGCGCAGCCATTGTTCCAGCGCCTGGCGCTGTTCGCCCTCGATGCTATCGTTGGCCGGGCGCATTGGTGGTCGGGTGCTGTCTTCATTCCCCAGCTCGCTGCCCGGGACTTCGTTGGTGCCGGTTTTCGGCGGCGTTTTGCTCTGTGGGTCTGAGTCCGCCGTGGTTTGTTGGCCGTCGGTTTTCGGTTCGCCCTCATCCAACGCTTGCGTGGCCGCGCCCGGCGGCGGTTCTTGCGTGGGGGGCTCGGTCTGGTTGTCAGTGTTTTTGTCCGGATCAACGGGCGGTGAAGTGTTTTTCTGCTTGAGCAGGCTTTCCACCAACGCTTTGTTGGTCAGGGCCGGACGCAAATCCGGTTGACGCTCCAGCGCTTGATCGTAGGCATCCAGCGCGGCTTCCAGCTCACCGCTTTTGGCCAGGGCGTTGCCACGATTGTAGTGGGCGTGGGCGTCGCTGCCTTCGGCGAACCGCTGGGCGGCACCGCTATAGTCGCCAGCTTCGTAGAGCGCGACACCTTGCCATTGTCGATCTTCGAAATGCTGCGCAGCCTCGGCCGGGCGCTTCTGCTTGAGCAAGATCAGACCTTGTTGGTCTGCTCGCAGCCACAAATCTTTGAAGTCGAAGGCATAACTCGGTTGTGGCAGGAAAAACAGCAGGGGCAGGCAGAACAGCCAGCCGCGACGACCGGCGCACGCCGCCAGCAGCAGCAACGGCAACAATAGCCAGTAACCCTGATCGGCCCATGTATCGAGGCGCAAGGTCTGGCCGTCGTTGCGCAGCATGCGTGGCCCCTCGAGCAAGCCGAGGGCGCGCAGGTCGGCATCGTCCAGGCGTGCGTGGGTATAGCGTCCGTCCAGGTCGTTGGCAAAGGCTTTCAGGCTTGACTCATCCAGATGCGGCACCAGAATCGCGCCCTGATCGTCTTTCAGAAAACTGCCGTCCTCCTGGGTAATCGGCGCGCCTTCGGCAGTGCCGATGCCAATCATCAGAAATTGTGTCGACTTGCCGTCCAGCGCCTGCTGGATCCCCTGGCGTTCCAGTTCGGTCAAGGTTGAGCCGATCAGCAGGATCCGCCCCTCGCCGAGGGCACCCTGTTCCAGCAGGGCAAGAGCCTTGGTCACCGCCAGATCGGCGCGATGTCCCACTTGGGGCATCAGCGAAGGCTTGAGGGCATCCAATAGATTGCGGCTGGTCGACAGGTCATCCGACAGTGGCACCAGCGTGTGAGCGCTGCCGGAGTAGACGATGATCGCGGTCTGGGCATCGCTGCGGTTTTCCAGAAGATCGAACAGCTTGCGTCGGGACTGCTCCAGCCGGTTGGGGGAGACGTCGGTGGCGAGCATTTCCGGGGTTAGCTCCAGGACCACGACCAGCGGATCGGCGGGTTTCTGGCTGGCTTGCTCGACACGTTCCCAGCTGGGTCCGATTAGCGCCAGAACGGTCAGCACCCAGGCACATCCCAGGATGACCCACGGCAATTTGCTGTCGCGACCGTTGCCGCCACTGAGCAACGCGGCATGGAAGGCCGGCGGCAGAATCATCTGCCAGCGCCCGGCGCGTTTCTGCCGATGCCAGAGTTGCCAGAGCAACCAGCCGAGCAATGGCAATAACAGCAACCACCAGGGGCGGAACAAGTACGGCCAGAGCGCGCTCATCGGCGCCTCCGCAGGCGCAGGCGCTTGAGCCGCTGGCGCCAGTCAGGCAGTTGAGTTTGCAAAAGATCCTTGGTGAACAGTCGCCGCAACGGGTTATCAGGCCAGCGCTCGCGAACCACCAGCAGCATGCTCAATAGCAACCCCATTGCCAAAGGCCAGTGGTACAACGCCTGAGCCGGGCGGGCCTGAGTCGGTTGCTGGGTTACCGGTTCCAGTTTGTCGAGGGTGTCCTTGATCGCTTGCAGCTCCTTGTCATCATGGGCGCGAAAATACCGGCCACCGGTGGCTTCGGCGATCGCCATCAAGGAGGGTTCGTCGAGGTCGAGGCTCGGGTTGACGCCCAGAAAACCCAACGTGCCGCTTTGCTCCGGATCGGCGCCGATACCGATCGTGTAGATTTTCACGCCTTCGCTGGCTGCCAGGCGCGCAGCCGTGAGCGGGTCGATTTGGCCACCGTTGTTGGCGCCGTCAGTGACCAGAATCAGTACGCGACTTTGTGCCGGGCGTTGGCGCAGGCGTTTGAGGGCCAGGCCGATGGCATCACCGATGGCGGTGTTCTTGCCGGCGATGCCGATCCGCGCCTCGTCGAGCCACACGCGCACCGTGTGCCGGTCGAACGTCAGCGGTGCTTGCAGATAGGCCTGGCTGCCGAACAGGATCAGGCCGACGCGATCGCCGTCGCGACTTTCAAGGAAGTCACCGAGCAAGTGCTGTACCAGTGTGAGACGACTGACTTCTTCGTCCTGCCATTGCATGTCGGGGAAATCCATCGAGCCGGACACGTCGACCGCTACCAGCAGATCGCGACCGCTGGCGGCGATGGGCAGCGGTTCGCCAAGCCATTGCGGTCGCGCCGCGGCGATCAGTAGCAACAGCCACAGCAGAATGAACGGTGCCTGTTGGCGCCAGGCCGGCAGGTTGGCTCGGGCGCGGCGGCGGACCAGGCCTTCGAGGTCGCCGAGGAAACTGACTTTGAGCGCCGGCTCGCCACTGTCGGCGACAGGCAGCACGATGCGCATCAGCCACGGCAGCGGCAACAGGGCAAAGATCCACGGCCAGGCGAACTCAAACATGTTTACGAATCCAGGTGTCGACCGCTTGAGTCAGGCCGGCAATGGCCTTGTCGTCGAGCTTGCATTCAGGTTTGTAGGCGCCTTCGACCAGCACCATCCAGCGGGTCAGGCCGGCGGCCGGGCAGCGATTGTCGAGGAATGCCAGCCATTTGCGCCCATTGAGGGTGTGGCTCTGGCTGTAGGGGTAATGGTTGCGGCACAGGCGTTTGAGCAAACCGTTGAGTTGCTGCAACCAGGCACCGGCCGGGGCACCGTCGTAGGGTTTGGGCATCCGCGCCAGTTCTGCCAGCGCGGCGAGGCGTACCGGGTCCAGTGGTTGTTCGGCGCGCACGATCGGGCGTTTGTTCAGAAAGAAACGCCTTGCCTTCCACAGACCGAAACCGACGAGCGGCAGTAACAGCAGCAACAACCACCAGCCTGGTGCCGGTGGCCAGAATTCGATGGGAGGCGGGGAGATCAGCGGTTGCAGTTGATCGAGGCTGCTCATCGGCCTTTCCCCGGTTTCTGCGGGTTCAGGTACTCGCGCAGTTGTTCGACCATCTCGCTCTGGGTGCTCAAGGGCATCAGCAATACTCGCAGCTTCTGCGCCAGCAATTCCCAGCGAGCGAGGCGCGCTTCGGCCTGGGCGCGATAGGTCTGGCGCAGCTCGAAATTCAGGGTGTCGAGTTCCAGTTGCGCACCGCGTTCGGCGAAACGTAAAAGTCCGGCGGCGGGCAGGGCGTGATCGAGAGGGTCGGATACCGGCAGCAGTAACAGGTCACAATGCCGCGACAACAGGCTCAGCTGTTGTTCGGCGCCCTCGGTCAGGGTGCGTTCGTCGCAGATGATGATCACCAGGCTGCCGGGACGCAGGACTTCCCGGGCGCGACGCAGGGCAATGTTGAAGGCGTCCCGGTCCGGCTCGTTTTCCGTGTGCAGCGACTGATTGACCCGCACCAGACGATTGAGCAATTGCAGCAGGCTCTGTTTGCTGCGTCGTGGCTTGATTTCATAGTGCTCGTTGTTGCCGAACACCAGTCCGCCGACCCGATCGTTATGACCCAGTGCGGCCCAGCCGATCAGGCTCGCGGCCTGGGCGGCGAGCACCGATTTGAACATCAGTCCCGAGCCGAAAAACAGCCGGCGACTTTGCTCGACCATGATGAAAATCGGCCGCTCGCGCTCTTCATGGAACAGCTTGGTGTGGGGTTCCTGGGTGCGGGCGGTGACGCGCCAGTCGATGCTGCGCACGTCATCGCCGGCCTGATAGACCCGCACCTGATCGAAATCCACCCCGCGCCCGCGCAGTTTCGAATGGTGCAAGCCAATCAGCGGGCTGCGCTGGCTCGGTGTGGAAAACAGTTGCACTTCACGCACGCGATGGCGCATCTCGATCAGCTCGGCGAGGCTGACACGGATGCCCGGTTCGGGCGGCAGGATGGCTTTCATCGGGGTCAAGCGACGGCTACGACGTCGAGAATCCGCTGGACCACCCGGTCCTGGTCGATGCCCGCGGCTTCGGCTTCAAAGGAAAGAATGATGCGGTGGCGCAGTACGTCGAACAGCACCGCTTGAATGTCTTCGGGGCTGACGAAGTCGCGCCCGGCCAGCCAGGCGTGGGCCCGGGCGCAACGGTCAAGGGCAATCGAACCGCGCGGGCTGGCGCCATAGGCGATCCATTCGGCCATCTCCGGGTCGAACTTGGCGGGGGTGCGGGTGGCCATGACCAGTTGCACCAGGTATTCCTCCACAGCGTCGGCCATGTACAAACCGAGGATTTCCTTGCGCGCGGCAAAAATCGCCTGCTGGCTGACCCGGCGCTCGGGCTTGGTTTCGCCGTTCAGCGCTTCACCACGGGCCTGTTGCAGGATCCGACGTTCGACGGCGGCGTCCGGGAAGCCGATTTTCACGTGCATCAGGAAGCGGTCGAGCTGCGCTTCGGGCAATGGATAGGTGCCTTCCTGCTCGATCGGGTTTTGTGTGGCCATTACCAGAAACAGCGGCGACAGCTCGTACGTGCTGCGCCCGACGCTGACCTGGCGCTCGCCCATGGCTTCGAGCAGGGCCGATTGAACCTTGGCCGGGGCGCGGTTGATTTCGTCCGCCAGCACCAGGTTGTGGAAGATCGGGCCTTGCTGGAACACGAAGCTGCCGGTTTCCGGGCGATAGATTTCCGTACCGGTGATATCGGCGGGCAGCAGGTCGGGGGTGAACTGGATGCGATGGAACTGTGCTTCGATGCCTTCGGCAAGTTCTTTGATGGCCTTGGTCTTGGCCAGGCCCGGAGCGCCCTCGACCAGCATGTGGCCGTCGGCGAGCAAGGCGATGAGCAAGCGCTCGATGAGTTTTTCCTGGCCGAGAATCTGCGTTGAAAGAAAGGTTCGCAGCGCTAGCAGCGCTTCACGATGTTCCATCGATGACTGTTCCTGGAAAGGTGACCGAAGACGTTCGAATAACGCCAGGGCTGGGGGCGTTACTTTAATCTATCGCGGGGGGCGGCGACTAACGGCATTTTGTGCAAAGTGCGGGAATTGATTGGCGAAATTGTTTGAATTTTGTAGGACCCAGAGGCTGGTGGTGTTCTTTCGGGCCTCATCGCGAGCAGGCTCGCTCCCACATTGGAATTGTGCTGGACGCAAATTTTGCATCCGCGGGAGCCCCCCTGTGGGAGTGAGCCTGCTCGCGATGAGGCCGGTTCAGGCACTACAGAACTGGTTTATACAGGTGCCAGTGCCCCTTGGGATGTTCTGCAATGTCTCCCACATTGGAATTGTGCTGAGTGCAAATTTTGCATCCGCAGGAGATCCCCTGTGGGAGTGAGCCTGCTCGCGATGAGGCAGGTTCAGGCGCCCGAGATTCTGAAGCTCAGAGCTGGCTTATATAGGTGCCAGTGCCCTTGAGAATGTTCTGCAATGTCTCTTCCACTTCAGCCAGATCGCTCGCATCAGTGCTGTGAATGATTTCCAGCGAATCATCACCATTGAGCGCATCGGCGTCAGCGGCGGCGATTTCGATCAGCAGGCGGGTAGGGCTGAGGGTGACTTTTACGCCGTCCAGCGTTGAAGGCTCGTCGCCGAGGCTGATGTCCAGCGCATCCTCGTCCGGGTAGCGGGTCATCAGGAACATATCGCCCTGATCGCTGTGGCAGCAGAGCATGGCCATGTTGTCTTCTTCGTCGTCGCACGGGTTGACGATCAAGAGGGCGGTGGTCATTTGCATGGGGAATTCCTGGCTCGACGAGCGTTGTGAAGACGAACAAAGGGCGATTCTGCCAGCCCTCGGGAATTTCTGCTCGCCTGAGTGTCTGAGGATGTGTCATGAGCATCCAGGGTGTCGCTGGTCATTTCTGGTACGGATGTGCCGCAAAGCCGGGCTTGAATCCCCCATTTTGCCGTGCGGCTGCTAGTGTTGTTCGATGCACAAGGCGCAAGCTGCGTACCGATGACCGAATATGTCGCAGCGCTGCAAGCACGGGCCTTGCCGCACTGGTTAAGCTGCGCAACGGATGAGCACCTGTAAAGGCATTGCGCTGTACCTTGCCCAGTCGTTTTTGCAGATGCCCATTCTTGGAAGGTGAATGTGACCTGAGTGTCTCGTCCAGCTTCACCCACCTGTCATCCTGTTTCCTCTGCCCGAGAATCAGGAACAGGGTGACGGATTGCCCCGAAAGGGGTTTGCACGCGACGCTTCCATCAATAACAAGCCCAAGCGGAGTACCACAGATGGCGTTCTTCACCGCAGCCAGCAAAGCCGACTTCCAGCACCAACTGCAAGCGGCACTGGCCCAGCACATCAGTGAACAGGCACTGCCACAAGTGGCGCTGTTCGCGGAACAATTTTTCGGCATCATTTCCCTGGACGAGCTGACCCAGCGTCGGTTGTCCGACCTCGCCGGCTGCACCCTTTCTGCGTGGCGCCTGCTTGAGCGCTTCGATCACGCGCAACCGCAAGTGCGCGTCTACAACCCCGATTACGAACGCCACGGCTGGCAGTCGACCCACACCGCGGTCGAAGTGCTGCACCACGACTTGCCATTTCTGGTGGACTCGGTACGCACCGAGCTGAACCGTCGCGGCTACAGCATCCACACCCTGCAAACCACTGTGCTGAGCGTGCGTCGCGGCAGCAAGGGCGAGCTGCTGGAGATCCTGCCGAAAGGCACCCAGGGCGACGACGTGCTGCAAGAGTCGTTGATGTACCTGGAAATCGACCGTTGCGCCAACTCGGCGGAACTGAATGTCCTGAGCAAGGAACTGGAACAGGTTCTCGGTGAAGTCCGCGTTGCGGTCGCCGATTTCGAACCGATGAAAGCCAAGGTCCAGGAAATCCTCACCGGCCTGGACAACAGCCAGTTCGCTGTCGATGCTGAAGAAAAAGCCGAAATCAAAAGCTTCCTGGAATGGCTGGTGGGCAACCACTTCACCTTCCTGGGCTATGAAGAGTTCGTGGTTCGCGATGAGGCCGACGGCGGCCACATCGTCTACGATCAGGACTCCTTCCTCGGCCTGACCAAATTGCTGCGCACCGGCCTGACCTACGATGACCTGCGCATCGAAGACTACGCCGTGAACTACCTGCGCGAACCGACCCTGTTGTCGTTCGCCAAGGCTGCACACCCAAGCCGTGTACACCGTCCGGCTTACCCGGATTACGTGTCGATCCGTGAAATCGACGCCGACGGCAACGTCATCAAGGAATGCCGTTTCATGGGCCTGTACACCTCCTCGGTGTATGGCGAGAGCGTGCGGGTCATCCCGTACATCCGCCGCAAGGTCGAGGAAATCGAACGTCGTTCCGGCTTCCAGGCCAAGGCTCATCTGGGCAAGGAACTGGCGCAGGTGGTTGAAGTGCTGCCGCGCGATGACCTGTTCCAGACCCCGGTCGACGAACTGTTCACCACCGTGATGTCGATCGTGCAGATCCAGGAGCGCAACAAGATTCGCGTGTTCCTGCGCAAAGACCCGTACGGTCGTTTCTGCTACTGCCTGGCCTACGTGCCCCGCGACATCTACTCCACCGAAGTGCGCCAGAAGATCCAGCAAGTGCTGATGGATCGCCTGAAAGCCTCGGACTGCGAGTTCTGGACTTTCTTCTCCGAGTCCGTGCTGGCCCGCGTGCAACTGATTCTGCGTGTCGATCCGAAAAACCGTCTGGACATCGACCCGGTTCTGCTGGAAAAAGAAGTCGTGCAAGCCTGCCGCAGCTGGCAGGACGACTACGCAAGCCTGGTGGTCGAAAGCTTCGGCGAAGCCCACGGCACCAACGTGCTGGCCGACTTCCCGAAAGGCTTTCCGGCCGGTTACCGCGAGCGTTTCGCCGCGCATTCGGCTGTGGTCGACATGCAGCACCTGTTGAGCCTGAAAGAATCCAATCCGCTGGTGATGAGCTTCTATCAGCCATTGGGTCAGGTTTCCGGTCAGCGCGAGCTGCACTGCAAGCTGTATCACGCCGATACTCCGTTGGCGTTGTCCGACGTGTTGCCGATTCTGGAAAACCTCGGCCTGCGCGTGCTGGGTGAGTTCCCGTATCGCCTGCGTCACAACAATGGCCGCGAGTTCTGGATTCACGACTTCGCGTTCACTGCCGCTGAAGGCCTGGAACTCGACATCCAGCAACTCAACGACACCTTGCAGGACGCGTTCGTCCACATCGTGCGTGGCGATGCCGAGAACGATGCGTTCAACCGCCTGGTGCTGACCGCCGGCCTGCCATGGCGCGACGTCGCGCTGCTGCGTGCCTACGCCCGTTACATGAAGCAGATTCGCCTGGGCTTCGACCTGGGTTACATCGCCAGCACCCTGAACAACCACACCGACATCGCTCGCGAATTGACCCGGTTGTTCAAAACCCGTTTCTACCTGGCGCGCAAGCTGACCGGCGACGATCTGGAAGACAAGCAGCAACGCCTGGAGCACGCGATTCTCAGCGCACTGGACGACGTTCAGGTACTGAACGAAGACCGCATCCTGCGTCGCTACCTGGACCTGATCAAGGCCACCCTGCGGACCAACTTCTACCAGACCGACGCCCACGGTCAGAACAAGTCCTACTTCAGCTTCAAGTTCAACCCGCACCAGATTCCAGAGCTGCCGAAGCCAGTACCGAAGTTCGAAATCTTCGTTTACTCGCCACGCGTCGAAGGCGTGCACCTGCGCTTCGGCAACGTTGCTCGCGGTGGTCTGCGCTGGTCTGATCGTGAAGAAGACTACCGCACCGAAGTCCTGGGCCTGGTAAAAGCCCAGCAAGTGAAGAACTCGGTCATCGTGCCGGTGGGCGCCAAGGGCGGCTTCCTGCCGCGTCGCCTGCCACTGGGTGGCGGTCGAGACGAGATCGCGGCCGAGGGCATCGCCTGCTACCGCATCTTCATCTCGGGCCTGTTGGACATCACCGACAACCTGAAAGACGGCGCGCTGGTACCGCCGGCCAACGTCGTGCGTCATGACGACGATGACCCGTACCTGGTGGTGGCAGCGGACAAGGGCACTGCAACCTTCTCCGACATCGCCAACGGTATCGCCATCGACTACGGCTTCTGGCTCGGCGATGCGTTCGCATCGGGCGGCTCGGCCGGTTACGACCACAAGAAGATGGGCATCACCGCCAAGGGCGCGTGGGTTGGCGTTCAACGTCACTTCCGCGAACGCGGCATCAATGTCCAGGAAGACAACATCACGGTAGTTGGCGTCGGCGACATGGCCGGTGACGTGTTCGGTAACGGCTTGTTGATGTCCGACAAGCTGCAACTGGTCGCAGCGTTCAACCACCTGCACATCTTCATTGACCCGAACCCGGAGCCGGCGAACAGCTTCGCCGAGCGTCAGCGCCTGTTCGACCTGCCGCGTTCGGCCTGGTCGGATTACGACACCAGCATCATGTCCGAAGGCGGCGGGATCTTCTCCCGTAGCGCGAAAAGCATCGCGATTTCCCCGCAGATGAAAGAGCGCTTCGACATTCAGGCTGACAAGCTGACCCCGACCGAACTGCTGAACGCCTTGCTCAAGGCACCGGTGGATCTGTTGTGGAACGGCGGTATCGGTACGTACGTCAAAGCCAGCAGCGAAAGCCACGCCGATGTCGGCGACAAGGCCAACGATGCACTGCGCGTGAACGGCAACGAACTGCGCTGCAAAGTCGTGGGCGAGGGCGGTAACCTCGGTATGACCCAGCTGGGTCGTGTCGAATTCGGCCTCAATGGCGGCGGTTCCAACACCGACTTCATCGACAACGCCGGTGGTGTGGACTGCTCCGACCACGAAGTGAACATCAAGATCCTGCTGAACGAAGTGGTTCATGCCGGTGACATGACCGACAAGCAACGTAACCAGTTGCTGGCGAGCATGACCGACGAAGTCGGCAACCTGGTGCTGGGCAACAACTACAAGCAGACTCAGGCATTGTCCCTGGCGGCACGCCGCGCCTTCGTGCGGATTGCCGAATACAAGCGCCTGATGAACGATCTGGAAGGCCGCGGCAAGCTGGATCGCGCCATCGAGTTCCTGCCGTCCGAAGAAGCGATCAACGAGCGTCTCGCGGAAGGCCATGGCCTGACCCGTGCAGAGCTGTCGGTGCTGATCTCCTACAGCAAGATCGACCTCAAGGAAGCGCTGCTCAATTCCCTGGTGCCGGACGACGATTACCTGACGCGCGACATGGAAACCGCTTTCCCGCCGACCCTGGTGAGCAAGTTCTCCGACGCCATGCGCCGTCACCGTCTGAAGCGTGAAATCGTCAGCACCCAGATCGCCAACGATCTGGTCAACCACATGGGCATCACCTTCGTTCAACGACTCAAAGAGTCGACCGGCATGAGCCCGGCGAACGTGGCCGGTGCTTACGTGATCGTGCGTGACATCTTCCACCTCCCACACTGGTTCCGTCAGATCGAAGCCCTGGACTACCAGGTTTCTGCCGACGTGCAACTGGAGCTGATGGATGAGCTGATGCGTCTGGGCCGTCGCGCTACGCGCTGGTTCCTGCGCAGCCGTCGCAACGAGCAGAATGCTGCCCGTGACGTCGCGCACTTCGGTCCACATCTGGCAGCGCTGGGCCTCAAGCTCGACGAATTGCTGGAAGGCCCGACCCGCGAAGGCTGGCAGACCCGTTATCAGGCGTACGTTGCGGCTGGCGTTCCTGAGTTGCTGGCGCGCATGGTTGCAGGCACCACTCACCTGTACACCTTGCTGCCGATCATCGAAGCGTCCGACGTGACCGGTCAGAACCCCGCCGACGTGGCGAAGGCTTACTTCGCCGTGGGCAGCGCGCTGGACATCACCTGGTATCTGCAACAGATCAGCGCTCTGCCGGTTGAAAAC
The DNA here is from genome assembly GCF_050586665.1 of Pseudomonas sp. ES4. Lineage (NCBI taxonomy): Bacteria > Pseudomonadati > Pseudomonadota > Gammaproteobacteria > Pseudomonadales > Pseudomonadaceae > Pseudomonas > Pseudomonas sp. ES4. Next base: position 56,283 of record NZ_JBOBDO010000030.1, read on the forward strand.
AACTGGCAGGCCCTGGCTCGTGAAGCGTTCCGCGACGATGTCGACTGGCAACAACGTGCGATCACCATCTCTGTCCTGCAACAGGGCGACGGCACCCAGGACGTGGAAACCCGTCTGGAGCTGTGGATGGAAGAGCACGAAGGCATGATCGAACGCTGGCGCGCCATGCTGGTAGAAATCCGTGCCGCCAGCGGCACTGATTACGCCATGTATGCGGTGGCCAACCGTGAGTTGCTGGATCTGGCGTTGAGCGGTCAAGCGGTAGTGCCAGTCACTGCCACTAGCATTGCCAGCGCTGAGTTGGAGCCGGCTGCCTGATCAGGCGCTGAATGAAGAAGCCCCGCATTGAGAGATGCGGGGTTTTTTTTGCCTGATATTTTTGTGGCGTTTGGTCGGGCCTCATCGCGAGCAGGCTCACTCCCACATTAGTTTGCATCGTACACAGAACTAATGTGGGAGTGAGCCTGCTCGAGATGGGGTCATGTGCCTCAATACAACTTCTGATCTGTTGTGTTATCGATCATCGACACTTTATCTGTCGGCCTGGTCAATAAATTACTGAGCGACCGGTCAAACTTCTGCAGCGCCCGAACTTGCACATTCTGTTGTTCGTTTATATCGGCAACGATCTCTTCGCTGCGCTTATAGTCCGCCCATATCGGACTCAGTTCTTTAGCGTCATGACCTTGCGCAGTGCCGATGTAGTTGAAGTTGGAATCGTAGAACGACGCGCTGACATTCGCGCTGATATCCGAACTGCGCGAGGTCATCAATTGACTGCGCGTATCGACGATGGCGACCACGTCCGGTTTAGCGGCCCTTAGACTTTGCATGTCCGGGTACACCGTCACCGAGCCAAACTGACGTTGCAAGGATGCTTTGACCCAGTCCACCGCCAGGTCCGGTTTGGAGGTGGCGACGTAAGCGTCGTGAATCGACTGCACCAACAGGCTCTGGCCGAAACCGGTGCCGGCGTTGGCCTGGTAATCCTGAAGGTAGGCGCGGTTGGTTTGAGTGTTGCGGCTGTACACGATGCCCAGGGACACGTTGCTGCCATTGGTGATATGCGTGGCGCTGCTGCGGCCCACCGGCTCGGTGAAAATGCCGTCGAGCGAAGAAACAGCCTTCGGTGCAGTGGGAATAGAACAACCCGTTAAAAGAACCGTCATCGACAAGGTACTGACAAGTGCAAGTTTCATGGTGTTTCTCCCGTGAAACAACTTGAGTCGGAAAGTTAATAGGTCGGACACAGTTGGGGAGATTCCAGACTAAACCTATCGTCACTGAATGAGTTGGCCAATCACCGTACTTGTGAGGCGACTACTAGTTTTGTTTGGTTTAAAAGCCCCCGGTTAATTACGCCGGGAAATAAAAAGGCCCGAATGCTTAATTCGAGCCTGTTTATTTATGGCTGACGTAACAGCTATCAGTTTTCCAAAGGGATCAATATTTTTTCTTCTGGCGCTAACACCATAAACACCAACAGTTTGGCGGGTTTGCTGGTACTGGCATTTTTCGAGACCAAATGCTCCGAGCCGGCCGGTTCGTACCAGTATTCACCGGCCTTGTACGTGATCGCCTTTTCGCCTTTGACCTGGGAAATGATTTCTCCCGAAAGGACGTAAGCCATGGCCGTGCCCTCGTGCTTGTGGGCGATGGATGATTGGCCGGGTTTGTAATCGACTTCGATCATCAGCGCTTTTTTACCCGGTGCGTTTTTCAACATCTGGTCCTGCAACACGGTGACCTTTTCTGAAGGCGCGGCTTCGTGGGCGAATGCTGAGTTGCAAAAGGTCAGGGCCAGGGCGGCGAGGGGCGCAGCACAGTAGCGGAAGGCGTTCATGGGTTATCACCTGCTGTGGTTAGTGGCAGGGACCACAGTAAGTCTCAGCCGGAGCCAATCAAACAGCCAATTTTCCTGAAGGCGAGGGGGCCAATCATGGGCGTTGAAACAACAAGATCGCCGCCTCCAGCCACTTCTGCAGAGGTACCCATAGCCCTGCAGGAGTAGCCGAAGGCGGCGATCTAATTTCTAAACGATAGGAAAGCTGTTGAAATCGACGCTGTTGGCCAGGCGGCTGTCGATCAGGCCGATAAAGCCTTGGACTTCAGGGCAGTTGAAGTGCATTTGCATGGCCGCTTCCGATTGCCAGCGGGCGCTGACCGTCCAGCGGTTGTCGTCCTCGGGGCAGCGGTCGACCATATAGGAATCACAGCCCGGTAGTTCGCGCAGGGTGTCGACAATCTTTTGCAGTTGCTTGCCCAGTTCGTCCGAGCGGCCGGCGGCGGCCTGCACCTTAACGGTATTGATCACTTCGTTGGACATTGCTCACACTCCTGAATCAGGCCGGACGAATCCTGCTCATTGAGGGATAACGTTTATGCAGGATAGGCCTGCATCCCCGGACCACCAATAGCCAATCGCGGGATAAAAACGCAGACCAATCCGTCAGGCAACCTGCTGCAAAATGTCCCGCAGGCGGTCCAGGGCGATGTCGATGTCGAGGGTTTCGATGGCGCCAAAACCGAGGAAAAGCCCGGACTGCGGCGCTTGTTGATAGAAAAAACTGTCGATGGGATACACCCCGACTTCGACCTTTTTCGCCAGGTCGATCACCAACGGAATATCGATAGACACTTTGCACATAACCACCATGTGGAACCCGGCAGTAGTCGGCACCGCCTCGAGCCACGGCGACAGATCGCCGGCCATGCGTTCGAGAATCCGCTCACGACGCCCGGCATAGATCGTATGGCAGCGCCGGATGTGCTTGAGCAGACAGCCTTCGGCGATGAACTTGGCCAGCGCCCATTGGGGCAGGGTGGAGGTGTGCAGGTCGGTGAGCTGCTTGGCGCGAATGACCGCGTCGAGAATCGCCGGTGGCAGGACCGCATAACCCAGGCGCAACTCCGGTAGCAGGGTTTTCGAAAAGGTCCCGACGTAGGCGACGATGCCGCGTTCGTCCATGCTTTGCAGCGAGTCGGTGGGCCGGCCTTCGTAGCGGAACTCGCTGTCGTAATCGTCCTCGATGATGATCGCACCCAACTCATGGGCTCGTTCCAGCAGCGCCACCCGGCGCGCCTGGCTCATCGGCATGCCGAGGGGGAACTGGTGCGACGGCGTGACGTAGATCAGGCGGGTGCCGAGGGGGATCTTGTCCACCTGAATGCCTTCCGCGTCCACCGGAACGCCGATCACCGTGGCACCGTGGGTCCCGAACAACAGGCGAGCGGGCGGATAACCGGGGTCTTCCATGGCGACGATGCTGCCGGGACGCGTGAGCACCCGGGAAATCAGGTCCAGCGCCTGTTGCGCGCCATTGCACACCACCACGTCTTCGTCCTGACAATTGACCCCGCGAGAAAACGCGATGTGCCGGGCAATCGCATTGCGCAGCGCCGGCAGGCCTTCGGGCAGGCTGTAGAAGCCCTTGGACGCGGCGATCTGGCGCAAGGCGTGAGCGGTGCAGCGCCGCCAGTCATCCTGGGGAAACTGGCCCTTGCTGGTGGCGCCACCGATGAAGTCATAGCGCAACGAGCCTTCCAGCGTCGGATGGCGCAGGAACACCGGCAGGTTGCGCCAGGACTCGATGACCTCGGCACTGGCCAGCTCCGAATGGCTCTGTTTGCGGGTGATTTTGGCCGGTCTGGCGTTGACGTAAGTGCCTTTGCCGATGACCCCAGTGAGGAAGTTTTCGTAGGTCAGTTGCGTGTAGGTATCGGAAATGGTCTTGCGCGAAATGCCCAGTTGTTCTGCCAGCAAACGGCTGGGCGGCAGCTGCGTCCCGGCTGCCAGACGACCGGATTCGATGGCGCTGCGCAGTTGGTTGTACAACTGGCCTGCCAGGTCCTTGCGGCCGTTTATGACAACGTGAAGTTCCATACCGGCGAGGCTCCTGGGGCGATTGAGGCGCGTGTGCGTCGGGCCAGATTACCCGCATGAACGCCTGCGCAAAAGTTGCGTGGGCGAAAAACCTCCGATTGGTCTGGTGCCTGAGTGGTCCATGGGTATTTCGCAGAATTGGATCTGTAACGCCTGTGTATCAACGCCTACCTTGAGGGGCACACATTCGATCCGCGAGGTCACTTCATGAACGTCCGCCTGGATTACTACAGCGCATCGCCCAAGGCGATGAAAGCGATGATTGCCATGGAAGCCTTGACCAGCAACCTCAGCATCGAGCCGCCTTTGCTGCACTTGATCAAGATTCGTGCCTCGCAGCTCAATGGCTGCGCCTTCTGCACCGACATGCATTCGGTGGATGCCCGGCGACTCGGCGAGACTGACCGTCGCTTGTATTCGATCGTGGTCTGGCGCGATAGCGGCTTCTTCAATGCGCGAGAGCGCGCGGCGCTGGCCTGGACCGAAGCCGTCACCTTGCTCGCTGAAAGCCATGTGCCGGACGACGTCTACGCGCAGGCTCGGGAGCAATTCAGCGAAAGCGAAATGGTCGACCTGACCATCGCCGTCACCACCATCAACAGCTGGAATCGCCTGGCGGTGAGCTTTCGACAAACCCCTGGAGGCTGAATCGATTTTCCACCCCGAGTGTCACGTCAGGTTCATAAACCCTGCGCAGGATGAGGCTTTCAAGGACAGATCGACATGGAGTCAGCGATGCCATTCATGGAAACCACAAATCAACAAGTTGCCCAGTACCGCTCGCCCATAGAAAAAAGCTCATCCTGGCGCGCACAGGTGGCAGGGATCGATCCGGTACTGGCGCAGTCTTTTCGGGTCAGTGCCCGCTGCGGCTGTTTCATGCAGGCGGCTCGCAGTCTCAATATCAAGGCCACCCAACTGCGCAAACACTTGGCGCAACTTGAAACGCAACTGCAGTGTTCGCTGTTCAGCCACTCAGAGAATGGCGTTGCCCTGAGTCGGGACGGATTGCAGCTGCAATCGCAGTTGATTGCCTTGGCCCACGAACGCGACTTGCCGGTGATCGAACAGCCGTTGGTACGCCTGGCCGTCGCCGAGTCGATCCTGCATGACATTCTCGGTCGCGATCTGGTTGCCTTATTGCGCCGCAACGCCAGCGTGCGTCTGGACATCATCACTCTGGACAGCGAACTGTCCCTGCAAGCGGTCAGCGCCGATGTGGTGCTGTGGCTGGCCGGCACCGAATCACCGCTGCCCGGACCCAGTTTTGCCGTCAGCGAGCCCCGGCGTCTGGCGCGGCTCGACTACCTGCCCCATATCGCCAAACGGTATTCACGGGTCGCATCGCGGCCAGACAGCCTCGACGACCTGGCGGACTTCCTGCTGGTGCAATGGCAGCATAACCGTCAGGTCGACAGTTTCCGACCGTGGAATAACCTCGTGGACCAGCGCCTGGCCGGGGTAGTGCAGTTGCATTCCTATGAGCTGATGCTGGAGATGATCCGTTGCAGCGCCTGCATTGGCCTGCTGCCCGGATACATCAGCCGCTTCGACCGCGGGCTTGTTGAACTGCCGGGGCTGTTCAGTCAACCGATGCTGCGTCAGGTGTGGATGGCGGTCAATGCCGAGTCCGAGGGGGCCGCGCAGGTGCAGATGATCGTTGAGCTGATCCAGAACACTTTCACTGAGCGTCGAGAGTGGTTTGAAGGTTGACCACTGTCCAAAATGTGGGAGCGA
>NZ_JBOBDO010000031.1:0-60951 GCF_050586665.1 Pseudomonas sp. ES4
AAGGGATTTGTGTAAAACCCGAAAACAACAAACCCGGCACATGGCCGGGTTTGTTGTGTCTGCGCTTACATTATTTCGCTACGGAACCCGCAGCCTGCAGTGCGTGCCGGGCGCTGCGTTTGTTCTTGATGCCGTAGCAAATCCACATGAATGCGACCCACACCGGAATCGCATACACCGAGATCTGAATCCCCGGAATCAGCAGCATCACGCCAAGAATGAACACCACGAACGCCAGGCAGACGTAGTTCCCGTACGGGTACCACAGGGCCTTGAACAGCGGCGTCTGTTTGGTCTTGTTCATGTGCTGGCGGAACTTGAAGTGCGAGAAGCTGATCATCGCCCAGTTGATCACCAGGGTGGCAACCACCAGCGACATCAACAGTTCCAGCGCGTTTTGCGGGATCAGGTAGTTCAGCAAAACGGCAATCAATGTCACCGCCGCCGAAGCAAGGATCGAACGCACTGGCACGCCGCGCTTGTCGATCTTCGACAAGGCTTTCGGCGCATCGCCCTGCTCGGCCATGCCCAGCAACATGCGGCTGTTGCAGTAGGTGCCGCTGTTGTACACCGACAGCGCCGCGGTCAGGACCACGAAGTTGAGAATGTGCGCAGCGGTGTCACTGCCAAGCATCGAGAACACTTGAACGAACGGGCTGCCGCTGTAGGAGTCGCCCGACGCATTCAGGGTCGTCAACAGGCTGTCCCATGGCGTCAAGGAAAGCAGGATAACCAACGCGCCGATGTAGAAAATCAGGATCCGGTAGATCACCTGGTTGATGGCTTTCGGGATCACGGTTTTCGGCTTGTCAGCTTCCGCTGCGGTGAAACCGAGCATTTCCAGGCCGCCGAAGGAGAACATGATAATCGCCATGGCCATCACCAAACCGCTGACGCCATTCGGGAAGAAACCGCCGTGGACCCACAGGTTGGTCACCGAGGCTTGGGGGCCGCCGTCGCCGCTGACCAGCAGATAGCTGCCGAGTGCAATCATGCCGACGATGGCCACGACCTTGATGATCGCGAACCAGAACTCCGCCTCACCAAAGACTTTGACGTTCGCCAGGTTGATCAGGTTGATCAAGACGAAGAAACCGGCTGCCGAAACCCAGGTCGGGATATGTGGCGCCCAGTAGTGGATGTATTTGCCGACCGCGGTCAGCTCCGACATGCCCACCAGAATGTACAGAATCCAGCAGTTCCAGCCCGACAGGAAGCCGGCGAAACCGCCCCAGTATTTATGGGCGAAGTGGCTGAAGGAACCGGCGACTGGCTCTTCGACGATCATTTCGCCGAGCTGGCGCATGATCATGAAAGCAATGAAGCCGCAGATGGCGTAGCCGAGGATCATCGACGGGCCGGCAGATTTCAGTACACCGGCCGAGCCAAGGAACAGCCCGGTACCGATCGCGCCACCGAGGGCGATCAGTTGAATGTGGCGATTTTTCAGGCCGCGTTTCAGCTCGCCTGAATGCGAGTTTTGTCCACTCATGAAAAGGGTCTCACGCAAGGTTTGATGATGTTCGTTAGACGTTGCTGCTCGGGGGCGATTTCAAGCAGCGCCGATCAAACCCCAGCGAAGGCAAAAGGAGTTCAGCGTTTTTACAACGGTCATGCGTCACCTGTTTGTTTTTATCTGTGACGAAATCGAACCCGACACGCTTGTGGCGCAGCGGAGTGAACAAGGCGGATAGCCTTGAGGTTTGCGCAGATGCGCAGGAGGTCACAGTTAAAACGCGGCGCATTGTACACCTGTAACCCCCTGCTGCCAGACACTGCTGGATCAGCGTGTCATTTGCCGGGATTGCCTGTGTCCGCCTCGAGGCTCTCGGGCGGCTGCAAAAATAGAGTCAGACCTTTGCGGGTCATCGATGGGAACGATGGAAAAATCGCTCCCCGGGGGAGATGGAGATGAGTCACGGCGTACATTGCGCCTCCTTCTTGTTATGCACCTGCACGACAGGCATGGGGCGCATCTCACCCTTCAACCGCGCCTGAAACAAGCGGGCCAGAGCCCTGCGCACGGCCTGAATGGCTACTTGGCGGAAGGTTTTCCTTACATCCCTTCCGCAAGCGTCAAACCAAGGGCTTTGAGGCTTGATTTCGTCAGTATTTCTTTACAAGCCGTAACGTAAATTTGCCGAATCAGATCTGACTGTATGTTGACTGCAAATTGACGGTAGGACGTTTCCGTAGGGAAAGGTCGAGTTAGTTTTTTGTTTTTTATTAACAAATTGCCCGATAAAAAACAGAATAAAAAGTTCAAACAAATCTTATTTGATTATTTTTTTGCAATTTAAAAACCTGTGAACTAGGTTTTCAGCGACTTGCCGAGACGCATCGATCAGCAAGTTGGCGGGTTGTTCAATGACTGAAAACGCGCCGCTGCACTTACCGAAAAAGTCATCTAGGAGATTCACAATGCAAGCACTTGAAAAAGACTTGGAAACTGAACTGCAACTGGACGATTGGTTTGAAGCACCGACCCATGACGCCGCCGTTGAAATGATGCAAGCCGATGCGGTTGTTCCGTTCGGCACGGCGATGTGGCCTCTGTAAGACATCCCGGCAGGCACGATCCGGCCGGTTGTGCCTGCCACTTTTTCTCGGTTTGTCAGGGAGGACTACATGGATAAGCAACGCGCCATTTCGCATTTCCTTTACTACCTCGAACATCACCCTGCCCTTGCCGGCATTAATCCGGCGAAGGTCTTGCTCGGCTACACGGCTGATTACCATGCACTGACGGGCGCCATCGCCGAACAGGCCGGTGCCAGCCCTCGCTTCAGTTTCAGCGCAATGCGACTGGATCTGGAGCCCTCGGAATTGCTGGCCCAGGCAATTGCCGACAGCGATCTGTACATTTTCTTCTACGACTCTTCTACCCTGCCCAACCCACGCCCCGATGGCCCGGATTTTGTCCGCGCGCTGCAAGGCGTCATGGCCGAGAACTGGAAGAAGTCGCTGCTGTTCAAGGATTACGGCGATTACTTCTACGACACGTTCAGTGTCACCCCGCAGCGCATTGCCGGGTTGAACAGCCACTTGATTCAGCGCATGTCCCATGCCACCACGTTAAGTTTCAAGGATGATCACGGTTCGTGGTTTGAAACACCGTTGAGCAGCATCAAGAAGTGGACCGACATCAACGGTGTCGGCAACTTCGATCTGGCGCCTGGTGAGATTGCTACGCACAGCGAAGCCATTAATGGCAGGGTCAAGTTCATGGGGACTTTTCTCGGCACTATTCCATTTGCCCGCAAATACGGGGTGCTGGAGTCGCCGCTGGAGTTGTGGATCGAGAACTCGACCATCAGCAAAATCGCCACCGAGGTGCCGGGGCTTGAACATGACTTCAACAAGTACCTGGAGGCCAATCCATCCAATCGACGAATTGAGGAGTTGGGGATCGGCACCAATGAAGGTGTTAAGGCGTTGTACGCGCGCAATGCCGGATTCGAGGAGCGCCATTGCGGGCTGCACCTGGGATTGGGCGGTGGCGCGAAGGGCAGCCATCATCTGGACCTGATTTTCTCCAGCGGCGTGTTGGCGCTGGATGATGAGCCGGTGTTTGATGGGCGGTTTGTGTTCTGACTGATCGACTGATCGTTCCCACGCTCCGCGTGGGAATGCATCAATGGACGCTCTGCGTCCGCTCTTGAGATGTGACGCAGAGCGTCACGGGCTGCATTCCCACGCGGAGCGTGGGAACGATCAGAAAAACAGACAAAAAAAACGCCAACCCGAAGGTTGGCGTTTTTCATGGAGCGCTTACCGATTACTCAGGCTTGCGGCGACCGAAGCCTGGACGCTGGCCCGAACCGGCTGGCGCACCACGGCGCTTGCCCGATGGCGCGTCCTTGTCGACCAGAACGATGCCTGGACGCTTCTTCGCCGGTGCCTTGGCCGGGCGCTTGGTGTCGGAAGGACGGTCTGCCACAGGCGTACCGCGACCCGACTCACCACGAGACTCGCCACGACCGGCCGGAGCACCGCGATCGCTACGACCACCGCTTGGCGCACCGCGGCCTTCGCCGCGCTCGGTGCGACCATTGGCCGGACGTGGCGTGCGTGGACCGCGCTCGCCGTCAGCACGAGGTGCTGCTGGCTTGCGGGCTGGGCGCTCGCCTTCGATATGCGGTTCACGGGTATCACGCGGCGTAGCAGCAGTCTGGTTACCGATGGCTGGACGCAACGAACGCACGCGCTCGGTCTTGCCCATCGGACGCGACGATTTACGCTGCATGCGATCGAGCTTGTCTTTGCTCTTGGCGTTCATCTGCGGCATGGCCACCGGGGTCAAGCCGACTTCAGCACTCAGAATATCGACTTCGTACTGGCTCATTTCGCGCCAGCGGCCCATCGGCAGGTCGGAGTTGAGGAACACCGGACCGAAACGCACACGCTTCAGACGGCTGACCACCAGGCCTTGGGATTCCCACAGACGACGGACTTCGCGGTTGCGACCTTCCATCACCACGCAGTGGTACCAGTGGTTGAAACCTTCGCCACCTGGCGCCTGCTTGATGTCGGTGAACTTGGCCGGGCCGTCTTCGAGGACGACGCCTGCTTTCAGACGCTCAATCATCTCGTCATCGACTTCACCACGGACACGCACCGCGTATTCACGGTCCATTTCGTAGGAAGGGTGCATCAGGCGGTTGGCCAGCTCACCGTCGGTGGTGAACATCAGCAGACCGGTGGTGTTGATGTCCAGACGACCGATGTTGATCCAGCGACCTTCTTTTGGTTTCGGCATCTTGTCGAAAACGGTCGGACGACCTTCCGGATCAAGGCGGGTGCAGATTTCGCCGTCCGGCTTGTTGTACATGATCACGCGGCGTACCGACTCGGCGGCTTCTTCGCGCTTGATCACCTTGCCATCAATGGTGATGGCGTCGTGCATGTCGACGCGCTGCCCGAGGGTGGCGTCTTTGCCATTGACCTTGATGCGGCCGTGGCTGATCCAGGCTTCCACGTCACGGCGCGAGCCGACGCCGATACGGGCGAGGACTTTCTGCAGTTTTTCGCCTGCTGGGCCGATTTCCTGGTCGTCTTTCTGGTCTTTGATACTCATCTGGGCACCTCCCGGTGTGGTCTGTAAAACGGGGTACTTGGCGAAGGGATCGCCGAAGGGTCGCGAATCATACGCTCATGGGAGCGTTCGCGCATCAGAGACTAGCTGATCAATGGCGACTTACCTGTTTTTCCGCCGACCGGCTTGTGCAGGAGCCGAGCTTGCTCGCGATGACGTCGGCATATTCAACATCAAGGTGACTGGAAGACCGCTATCGCGAGCAAGCTCGGCTCCTACAGTTCTTGAAGATCGTTCCCACGCGTGGGAACGATCAGTCAGGTTAATCGTCTTCGAATGCGCGGCGTTCGGCCTCGATTGCTTCGGCGAGGGCTCGGGCTTCGGCTTCTTCGTCGGTCAACTCGGGCTCGGGCTTGTGTTGTTCAAGGGCGGCGACAGCGGCCAGGAGTTTCTCGCGAGCTTCGGCAACGCCAAGCACATCATCTTCCTGCTCTTCTTCCTGCTCTTCTTCGACTGTGGCTTCGGGCTCGATCTGAAGTTCGACTTCGATCACAGGCTCGGGCAGGTCCACAATCTCTTCGGTCCCGCTCACCTCACCATCACGCAACAGATCGTCGAAGTCAGTCTTGAGCCCTTCCTCCATGGTGTCGAGCTCCAGCAACAGCGTATGGAAACTGGTTTCCTCCTTCGGCTCTTCCGGCTCGGCGCTGGCGTCGGCCAACTCTTGCAGTGCGGCAGGCACCGGCGCGTCGTCGAAGTCGAGCACCGGATCAGGCTCAAGCTCGCGCAATTCGGCCAGCGGCGGCAAATCGTCGAGGTTTTTCAGGTTGAAGTGATCGAGAAAGGCCTTGGTGGTGGCAAACATCGCTGGTTTACCTGGCACGTCGCGGTAGCCGACGATGCGAATCCACTCGCGCTCCAGCAAGGTTTTCACGATGTGACTGTTGACCGCCACACCCCGCACGTCTTCGATCTCGCCCCGGGTGATCGGCTGGCGATAGGCGATCAGCGCAATGGTTTCGAGCATGGCGCGGGAATAGCGCTGCGGCCGCTCTTCCCACAAACGTCCTACCCACGGCGAGAACTTTTCGCGGATCTGCAAGCGATACCCGGAGGCCACTTCCTTCAGCTCGAAGGCGCGGCCGTCGCAGGACTTGGCGAGAATCGTCAGGGCTTTCTTGAAGACCGCCGGGTCCGGCCGCTCGCCCTCTTCAAAGAGTTCGAACAGGCGTTCAAGCGATTGCGGTTTTCCCGAGGCCAGCAGAAAGGCTTCAAGCAATGGCGCCAGCTCGCGGGGTTCAGTCAGGTTCATGATTCAACTCGTTATTCGGCTCGGGCCCGCACGTGGATCGCTGCGAACGGCTCATTCTGCACCAGCTCGACCAAGGATTCCTTGACCAGTTCGAGGATCGCCATAAAGGTTACCACCACCCCCAGACGTCCCTCCTCAGCGGTGAACAGCTCGGCAAAGGGCACGAAACCGCCGCCCTTGAGGCGCTCCAGTACATCGCTCATGCGTTCGCGGGTGGACAGTGCCTCGCGGCTGACCTGGTGACTTTCGAACATGTCGCCACGGCGCAACACTTCTGCCATGGACAACAACAGCTCTGAAAGACGCACGTCCGGCAACAGCTTGCGCGCCCGGGCTTCCGGGGCGTCGAGCTTGGGGACGACCACGTCACGACCCACACGGCTCAGGCCATCGATGCCTTCGGCTGCGGCCTTGAAGCGTTCGTACTCTTGCAAGCGGCGAATCAGTTCGGCACGCGGGTCATCTTCTTCGGCTTCGATCGTTTCGGCACGCGGCAGCAGCATCCGCGATTTGATCTCGGCCAGCATTGCGGCCATGACCAGGTACTCGGCGGCCAGTTCCAGGCGCACCGACTGCATCAACTCGACATAGCCCATGTACTGCCGGGTAATTTCCGCCACAGGAATGTCGAGGATGTTGATGTTCTGTTTGCGGATCAGGTACAGCAGCAGGTCGAGGGGGCCTTCGAAGGCTTCGAGAAAGACCTCAAGCGCATCCGGCGGAATGTACAGGTCCAGCGGCATTTCCATGACCGCCTGGCCATAGACCATCGCGAAGGGCAGCTCTTGCTGGGCTCCGGCCTGACTGTCAACCACGGGTTCTACTGCAGACATCTACGCCTCGGCCATGAACGGCGTCGGGTCGCCGCAACCCACGCGGATCACTTCCGGCTCGCCGTCAGCGAGGTTGATCACGGTGGACGCCTTGATCCCGCCAAAACCGCCGTCGATGATCAGGTCGACCTGATGCTCGAGCAACTGGCGCATTTCGTAAGGATCGGTCATCGGGTCGGTGTCGCCGGGCATGATCAGGGTCACGCTCATCAGCGGTTCGCCGAGTTCTTCCAGCAGCGCCAGGGCAATGGGATGGCTCGGTACGCGCAGGCCAATGGTGCGTTTTTTCGGGTGCAACAACAGCCGCGGGACTTCGCGGGTGGCGTTGAGAATGAAGGTATACGGACCCGGCAAGTGGGCCTTGAGCAAGCGAAAAAGACCGGTATCGATCTTGGCGAACAGCCCCAGTTGCGACAGATCGCTGCAAATCAGGGCGAAGTTGTGCTTGTCATCCAGACCACGCAATCGACGCACGCGCTCCACGGCATTCTTGTCACCGATCTGGCAACCAATGGCGTAGGAGGAGTCTGTGGGATAAATCACCACCCCGCCTTTGCGGATGATCTCGACAGCCTGTTTGATCAGGCGCGCTTGCGGGTTTTCCGGATGAATCTGGAAAAATTGACTCACATTCTCTACCTGTTCAGACGGCGGCAATAATTGGGTCATGTTTGAATCGACACCACAGTGGTGGCAAATCTTCCGGAAGCGGGCGGTACTCACCGATCTCGGACCAGCCTCCAGGGCCATGAAAATCACTGCCGGCGCTGACCAGCAGACCGAACTCACGGGCGAGAATCGCCAGGCTGCCCACTTGCTCGGCGGGCTGATGGCCATTGACCACTTCGATAGCGTGGCCCCCAGCTTGAATATAGTCAGAAATCAGCCGGCGACGCTTGCTGCGAGTGAAATCGTAGTGCCACGGATGCGCAAGGCTGACCCAGGCCTTGGCGGCACGCAGGGTTTCGACCGTGTCTTCCAGGGTTGGCCAGTGTTGCTTGACGTCCCCCAGTTTGCCGGCACCCAGCCATTTGCGGAACGCTTCGGCGCGATCCTTGACGAAACCTTCACGCACCATCCAGTCGGCGAAATGCGGACGGGCCGGCGCGTTGCCGCTGTCGCCCAGTTCCTGCTGGATGGCCCGGGCACCTTCCAGCGCACCCGGCATGCCTTTCAATGCCAACTTGCGGCTTATTTCTTCGGACCGTAGCCAGCGGCCATCGTGCAATTTTGCAATGGCCTCGACCAACGGCACAGCGTTGACGTCGAAACCATAGCCCAGCACATGAATGGTCGCGCCGCCCCAGGTGCAGGACAATTCGACGCCGTTGACCAGTTGCATCCCCAGCGCGGTCGCCGCACTGCGAGCCTCGTCGAGGCCCTCGAGAGTGTCGTGATCGGTCAAGGCCAGGACTCGCACGCCTTTCTCGAACGCACGCGCAACCAGTACTGCAGGCGCGAGAGCGCCATCGGAGGCCGTGCTATGGCAGTGCAAATCAACATTCACAGGACTTTTTTACCTCAATTCAGCTGGCGCTATCGCGCGCCCATATGTTTGTTATTATGCCGCCACATCCTGCTTCTGGCTGCCACTGTGAAACAATTCATCGATTTCATCCCGCTCCTGCTGTTCTTCATCGTCTTCAAACTCGATCCCCGGGTCGTCGACATTGCCGGCCACGAGGTCACTGTAGGCGGTATCTACAGCGCCACTGCCATGCTGATCCTCAGCTCCCTGGTGGTTTACGGCACGCTGTTCATCAAGCAGCGCAAGCTGGAGAAGAGCCAGTGGCTGACCCTCATCGCCTGCCTGGTCTTCGGTAGCCTGACCCTGGCGTTCCACAGCGAAACCTTCCTGAAATGGAAAGCGCCGGTCGTGAACTGGCTGTTCGCCCTGGCGTTCATCGGCAGCCACTTCATCGGCGAGCAATTGCTGATCAAACGCATCATGGGCCACGCGCTGACCCTGCCGGAGCCGGTCTGGACTCGCCTGAACATCGCCTGGATCGGCTTTTTCCTGTTTTGCGGTGCCGCCAACCTGTTCGTCGCGTTCACGTTCCAGGAATACTGGGTCGACTTCAAAGTCTTCGGCAGCCTGGGCATGACGCTGCTGTTCCTGGTTGCGCAGGGCATCTACCTGTCCCGCCACCTGCACGACGCCGATACCACAACGCCAAAAACCGAGGACTGACATGCTTTACGCAATCATTGCCACAGACGTCGCCAACTCCCTGGAAGCCCGCCTGGCCGCACGGCCTGCACACCTTGAGCGCCTGCAAGCGCTCAAAGGTGAAGGTCGCATCGTTTTGGCCGGTCCACACCCGGCAGTCGACAGCAATGATCCGGGCGCTGCGGGTTTCACCGGCAGCCTGATCGTCGCCGAATTCGATTCCCTGAGCGCCGCGCAGGCCTGGGCCGACGCTGATCCGTATATCGCCGCAGGCGTCTACGCCAACGTTTCGGTCAAACCGTTCAAGCAAGTCCTGCCGTAATATCTCCCCGCGCGATGAACCTTATCGGTTCATCGCGCTCTCAACGCTCATTATTCTCGTTTGCCGGCCGACAACCTGCCCAATACTCGTATTGGAATCAGGAGTGGCGATGCGCAAAGGTCCGTTGTGTCTGATGTTGGTGACGTTATCGATTGTGGCCCCTGCCCACGGTGAAGAAAGCGCCGAGGGCGGCAGCTCGACACCGCTGTCCCTGAGCGCCGGCAGCCAGATCACCGAGTTGCAACAGCGCTTGAAGGCAAGCGAACAGCAACGAGAAGAACTGAGCAAACAGCTGCAAAATACCGATGCCGAACGCGAAAGCGCCCAGCTAAGCCGGTTGCGCCAAGAGAATCAGCGTCTCAAGCTGCAACTCAAGGAAACCCAGGCCAGCAGCTCGCTGCCGCGTCTATTGACCGATCAGCAACAGTGGTTCGTCATCGGCGCCGGGGTAGCGCTATTGGCGCTGCTCTGCGGTATCTTCGCCAGTGGTGCCACCAGAAAACGTAGGCAATGGCTAAATTGAGTGAGTCATGAGCGAGCTGTTATTAATTGATGATGACCAGGAGCTGTGTGAGCTCCTGAGCAGTTGGCTGAGCCAGGAAGGCTTTCAGGTCCGCGCCTGCCACGATGGTCAGAGCGCCCGTCGCGCACTGGCCGAAACATCGCCGGCAGCCGTGGTGCTGGATGTGATGCTGCCGGATGGCAGCGGCCTGGAGCTGCTCAAGCAATTGCGCAGCGATCACCCGGACTTGCCGGTGCTGATGCTTTCGGCTCGCGGCGAGCCGCTGGACCGCATCCTTGGCCTGGAACTCGGCGCCGACGATTACCTGGCCAAACCATGCGACCCACGGGAATTGACCGCCCGCCTGCGCGCCGTGTTGCGCCGCAGTCATCCGGCAGCGGTGTCCAGTCAGCTGGAACTGGGCGACCTGTGTTTCAGTCCGGTACGTGGCGTGGTCAGCATCGATGAACAGGAGTTCACCCTCACCGTCTCCGAAAGCCGCTTGCTCGAAGCCCTGCTCAAGCAACCCGGCGAGCCGCTGGACAAACAGGAACTGGCGCAAATCGCCCTCGGCCGCAAACTGACGTTGTACGACCGCAGCCTGGACATGCACGTCAGCAACCTGCGCAAAAAGATCGGCCCGCACCCCGACGGCCGCCCACGCATCGTGGCCCTGCGCAGCCGCGGATATTACTACAGCCTCTAAAACCCAATGCAAAACGTTGTCGCAGCTGTCGAGCCCCAGCGTTGCTGCGTTCGGCTGCGAAGCAGTCGTAAGTTCTGGATACGCGGCTTACTTGAAAAAACGCATCGCCTGATTTCACGACTGCTTCGCAGCCGAACGCAGCCTCGCTGGGGCTCGACAGCTGCTACATCGGTCATGTTTGGTCAGTGAAATTGGTGAAAGTGATGGATTTGTCAGGTCAATCTGAAATCGTCTTTACCTAAGCTTTACGCTCAGCTGACCGCCGCTGACCTTGATCTGCGTAATCTGTACTCATCCGGAACGTACCGGGAACGAGACAAGGAGATTCACCATGCGCAAGACTCTTATCGCTCTGATGTTCGCTGCCGCCCTGCCGACCGTTGCCATGGCCATGCCTGAAGGTGCCGGCCCGATGGACGGATCACACCATGGCGGTCAGATGCACGGCATGCACGGCAAAGGCCCGTACAGCCAGCTGGACCTGAGCCGCGAACAGCGCGAGCAGATCCGCAAAATCATGGGCGAGCAGATGCGTGAACGTAAGCAAGTGGTCGACAAGTACCTGGAAAAACTCTCGCCAGCCGACCAGAAAGCCTTGAAAGATGAAATAGCGGCCAACCACAAGAAAGCCGAAGCCGACGTGCGTGCGCTGCTGAAACCGGA
The DNA here is from genome assembly GCF_050586665.1 of Pseudomonas sp. ES4. NCBI lineage: Bacteria > Pseudomonadati > Pseudomonadota > Gammaproteobacteria > Pseudomonadales > Pseudomonadaceae > Pseudomonas > Pseudomonas sp. ES4. The sequence continues at coordinate 11,544 of NZ_JBOBDO010000031.1, forward strand.
TCAACAGAAGCAATTCGACGAGATCCAGAAAAAACAGGCTGAACGTCGCGCCGAATGGGCCGAGTTCAAGGCCTGGAAAGCGCAACAGCCGCAAAAGGCGCAGTAATGTTCTAGCGACATATCACAGCCCGACGGTTAATCGCCGTTGGGCTTTCTTTGCTGAGGAGTTTCTGTGCGCTCATTGTTCTGGCGTATTCTGGCCAGCTTCTGGTTGGCCATCGCTCTGGTTGCCGGGCTTTCCATTCTGCTGGGCCACATGCTCAACCAGGACGCCTGGATTCTCAGCCGCCATCCGGGCCTCAATACCTTGGCCGAACAGTGGACGCAAACCTACGAATCACAGGGTGAAGACGCGGCCCAGGACATTCTGGAACAGCGCAAGCGCCAGTATCACATCGACGTTCAAGTGCTCAATGAGAGCGGCGATCCGCTGGTGCGCGGTACCTTTCCACGCCGGGCGGCCGCCTTCGAAGCGCGCCAGAACAACGACGACCGTCGCCTGCCATGGCGCCGGCTGACCGATGAGTACACCAGCGCAAAAACCGGCGACACCTACCTGCTGATCTACCGTATTCCGCACCCGGAACTCGACGCGTGGCACCGCGAAAGCCTGCTCTGGCCGCTGAGTGCGCTGGGTATCGCGTTGGTGGTGCTGACCTTGTTCAGCCTGTTCGTGACGATGTCCATTACTCGCCCACTCAACCGCTTGCGCGGCGCGGTGCATGACCTGGGGCAAACCACCTACCAACAAAACAGCCTGGTGAAACTGGCCAACCGGCGCGATGAATTCGGCGTGCTGGCCAACGACTTCAACCGCATGGGCGCGCGCCTGCAAAGTTTGATCGGCAGCCAGCGGCAGTTGTTGCGGGATGTGTCCCACGAGCTGCGTTCACCGCTTGCCCGGCTGCGCATCGCGCTGGCACTGGCCGAGCGAGCCAACCCTGAAGAACGCCAGAAACTCTGGCCGCGCCTCACTCGAGAGTGCGACCGACTGGAAGCGCTGATCAGCGAAATCCTGGTTCTGGCGCGGGTCGATGCCGACAACGCCAGCGCTGAAGAGATTGATCTCAATGCGCTGCTCAACACGTTGCAAAAGGATGCTCAATTGGGTTCGCCGGAGCAGAACGTGCACCTTGAGGCCGAGTCGAATCTGAACCTTAAAGGCTGGCCGACGATGATCGAGCGCGCCGTCGACAACCTGCTGCGTAATGCTCAACGGTTTAACCCGGTGGGGCAATCGATTGAAATGCAGGCGGTGCGCCAGGGTGAGCGGATTGTGGTCAGTGTGCGCGACCATGGGCCGGGTGTAGAGGCTGCGCATTTGAGCCAATTGGGCGAGCCGTTCTACCGGGCACCGGGGCAGACGGCGGCCGGACATGGCTTGGGGTTGGCGATTGCGCGCCGTGCGGCGGAACGGCATGGCGGGAGTCTGGTGCTGGCTAATCATCCCGATGGCGGGTTTATCGCCAGCCTCGAATTACCGTTAGTGCCGGGAGTCGCCACTTAGATGATCGTTCCCACGCTCCGCGTGGGAATGCAGCCCGGGACGCTCTGCGTCCCATTGGAACGCGGAGCGTCCCTTGAGGCATTCCCACGCAGAGCGTGGGAACGATCCTTACGCGGCTGGCCAGGCGCTGACGAATTCGGCCAGGTCGACTTTCTCCGCCACGCGCGGCTCCTTCTGCGGCGTGCCGAGGTAAAGGAACGCGATCACTTCTTCCCCTTCAGCCAGGCCCAAGCCCTTGGCCACATGTGCCGAATACGCCAGTTCGCCCGTGCGCCATACCGCGCCAATCCCTTGCGCGTAAGCCGCCAGCAAAATCCCGTGAGCGGCACAACCTGCCGCCAGCCGTTGTTCGGACTTCGGATACTTGACGTGATCCTGCAACCGCGCGATCACCACCACCACCAGTGGCGCACGCAGCGGACCGTTACGCGCCTTGTCCAGTACCGCCTCGGACACTTCACTGTCCTGCTGCTTCGCCGCCTCGGCCAGCAACTCGCCCATTTGCTCGCGCGCCGCGCCTTCGACGGTCAGGAAACGCCAAGGCTGCAAGTGGCCATGGTCTGGTGCTCGCATTGCGGCGCCAAACAGCACTTCCCGCTGTTCTGCGGTGGGCGCCGGTTCTATCAGTCGTGGAACGGAAACACGGTTGAGCAAAGCGTCGAGAGCCTGCATCGGCCACCTCCTGAAAAAAATGTTTGGCTATTCTAGCTGCAACTGCGCAGGCGGCGCCGGTTTACATGGCAGGCGCCACAGGTAGAATGGCGCCCTTCCCTATTTCAGCCCGAGCGGACTTCATGGCGTTGCCGACCTTACGTCTCATTGGTTTCATCATCGGCATCTTCCTGATCACCCTGGCCATCGCCATGGTCGTGCCCATGGCCACGCTGGTGGTGTTCGACCGCACCGGCGACCTGCCGTCGTTCCTCTGGGCGAGCATGATTACCTTTCTCGCGGGCCTCACGCTGGTCATCCCCGGTCGCCCGGAACATGTACACCTGCGCCCGCGAGACATGTACCTGCTGACGGTCAGCAGCTGGCTGGTGGTGTGCATCTTCGCCGCGCTGCCGTTCCTGCTGACACAGCACATCAGCTATACCGACTCGTTCTTCGAAAGCATGTCCGGGATTACCGCCACCGGGGCGACGGTGCTCACGGGCCTGGACAACATGTCTCCCGGCATCCTGATGTGGCGCTCGTTGCTGCACTGGATCGGCGGCATCGGCTTTATCGGCATGGCGGTAGCGATTCTGCCATTGCTGCGCATCGGCGGCATGCGGCTGTTTCAGACCGAGTCGTCAGACCGTTCCGAAAAAGTCATGCCCCGTTCGCACATGGTGGCGCGTTTGATCGTTGCGGCCTACGTCGGCATCACCATTTTCGGCAGCCTGGCGTTCTGGTGGGCCGGGATGAGTCCGTTCGACGCGATCAACCACGCGATGTCAGCGATTTCCACCGGTGGTTTCTCGACCTCCGACCAGTCTTTGGCCAAGTGGCCGGAGCCTGCAGTGCATTGGGTCGCAATCGTCATCATGATTCTTGGTGCCCTGCCGTTCACCCTGTATGTAGCGACCTTGCGCGGTAACCGCAAAGCACTGATCAAGGATGAGCAGGTTCAAGGCTTGCTCGGCATGTTGCTGGTGACCTGGCTGGTGCTCGGCACCTGGTATTGGTGGACCACCCAGTTGCATTGGCTGGAGGCATTACGGCATGTGGCGCTGAACGTGACCTCGGTGGTCACGACTACAGGCTTCGCGCTGGGGGACTACAGCCTCTGGGGCAATTTCTCGCTGATGCTGTTCTTCTACCTGGGCTTTATCGGCGGTTGCTCGGGCTCGACCGCTGGCGGGATCAAGATTTTCCGCTTCCAGGTTGCATACATTCTGCTCAAGGCCAACCTTAACCAGTTGATTCACCCGCGCGCGGTGATCAAGCAGAAGTACAACGGTCACCGTCTCGATGAAGAGATCGTGCGCTCGATTCTGACCTTTTCGTTCTTCTTCGCCATCACCATCTGCGTGATCGCGCTGCTGTTGTCGCTGCTCGGCGTGGACTGGATGACCGCCCTCACCGGCGCGGCCGCCACAGTGTCCGGCGTTGGTCCGGGACTGGGCGAGACCATTGGCCCGGCGGGCAACTTCGCCACCCTGCCGGACGCCGCCAAGTGGATTCTCTCGTTCGGCATGCTACTGGGCCGACTCGAAATCATTACGGTGTTTGTTCTGTGTATTCCGGCGTTCTGGCGTCACTGACAGGCGCAGGCGCGCCCATCAACCGCGTCCGGTACTCGCCGGGGGTGGTGTCGAACCAGCGCCGGAAGGCGCGGAAGAAGTTGCTCGGATCGGCGAACCCCAACAGGTAGGCAATTTCCAGCAGGGTCATGGTCGGCTGCGCCAGGTATTGCTCGGCCAGTTCACGCCGGGTGTCGTCCAGCAACGTCTGAAAACTCGTGCCCTCTTCCTGCAAACGTCGCTGCAAGGTGCGTTGCGACAGGTGTAGCGTCTGCGCCACGGTATCGCGCTTGGGCTCGCCCTGGGGCAGCAAACGGCACAGCACCTGCCGCGCCTTGTGGGTTACGCGACTCTCGGAAAACCGCGCCAGGTATTCACCGGCAAACCGGTCGTGCAACAGCGCCATCGCCTCATTGGCGGTAGGCAGCGGTGCCTCCATGTCAGCGCGCTCGAAGATCAAGGCGTCATACGGTGCGTTGAACACCAAAGGCGCATGGAAGGCTTGTTTATAGGGCTCGATATCGACGGGTTCATCGCCCTGCACCAGCACCTTGCGTGGTTGCAGGGTACGTCCGGTCAACCAGCCGCACAGCGCCAGGGCACAAGCCAGTGACGCTTCGGCACTCTGCCGGGTCGGCGGCAGATGGTCGCCGTGGACCGTCAGAATCAGCGCGTAGCCTTCTTCCAACAATCGGAAACTCAGGTCGGCACTTTCCGCAATGATCCGCTGATAACGCACCAGCCGTTGAAAGCCTTCGGCCAGGGTCTGGCTGGACATCAAGGCGTAGCCCGCCACATGGAAGGAGGCCGGTCGCACCACCTTGCCCATGTTCAGGCCAATCGCCGGGTTGCCGGACAGCTCAACCGCGCGCTGCCACAGTCGTGTCATGGAATCTTGCGGGAAGCGCGCGTCCGGATCATCCAGTGCCGCGTAATCGAGCCCCAGCTGTTTGAACAGCACCCGGCAATCCAGGCCGTCCATCTCCAGTGCTTTGACAATCCCCATCGCCCAGCTTGCAGAAGTCGTTCGTTCGCTCATGTCGTCCACTTACATGATGAGCCGCATGCTACGGCCAATTTCCGAAGGATACTAAAGTGGCGCCTATTGTCACTGGCTGATGCCAATGATCACTCTAGACTCAAATAAGCTACCCGCAGAACATCTTGCATGTCAGTTCGATCACCACAGAGATCGCAGTCGTGGAAAACATTAAGCGTTTCAATAGCTTCGCTGAGTTCTACCCGTATTACCTCAGCGAACACAGCAACAGCACTTGCCGACGAATGCACTTTATCGGCACGACGCTGGTTATTTTCATCCTGGCCCTGACCATCGGCAGTGGCGCCTGGCTGCTGTTATGGGTCCTTCCGCTGGCGGGTTACAGCTTCGCCTGGGCCGGACATTTCTTTTTCGAGAAGAACCGCCCCGCGACCTTTCAACATCCGTTTTACAGCCTGCTCGGTGATTTCGTCATGTACCGGGACATGATTCTGGGTCGCGTGCCGTTCTAGGCCCAACGAACCACAGGAGGACAGCCGATGAATGCCAATGCCCGTTTCACCCACATGCAGGACGGCACGCAGGAAGACTGGGCGATCATCGCCGCAGATTTCAGTGCCTATGCGAGGCAATTGCCGACACGGATTGTGGCGCACCTGAAATTACTGGCAGGTGATTTCGGCGGCTTCCCAGTGGATCGTCTGACCCATTCCCTGCAAACCGCCAGCCGTGCCTGGCGCGATGGCCGCGATGAAGAATACGTGGTCTGTGCGCTGCTTCACGACATCGGCGACACCTTGGGTTCCTACAACCACCCGGACATCGCTGCGGCAATCCTCAAGCCGTTCGTCAGCGCCGAGAACCTGTGGATGGTCGAGAAGCACGGCATTTTCCAGGGGTATTACTTCTTCCATCATCTAGGGATGGATCGGCATCTGCGCGAGCAATTCAGCGGGCATCCGCAGTATCAGGCGACCATTGAGTTTTGCGCCAAATACGACGCAGCGGCGTTTGATCCGGCGTATGACACGCTGCCGCTGAGCTTCTTTGAACCGATGATGGAACGGTTGTTTGCGCAGCCCAAGCACTCGATTTACAAGGCGGCGATGGAAGAACATTCGTCGGCCTGAAGAATGTAAGGGAACTGTGGCGAGGGGGCTTGCCCCCGTTCGGCTGCGCAGCAGTCGTAAAAACCGACAAATACGGTCTACCCGATACAACCGGGATGAATGGTTTTGGGGTCGCTTCGCGCCCCAACGGGGGCAAGCCCCCTCGCCACAAAGGCTAAACCTCTGGTTTACGCCGGTTCAGCGATTTTGATGGCCTTCAACTCGGCCTCCCGCGCCTGCGCATCCGCCAGTCGATACAACTCGATCGAGCCATCCCAATGCTCGATCAGCGCGGTGCAAGACTCCACCCAATCCCCGCAATTGAGGTAATCGACCGCGCCGACTTTGCGTATCTCGGCATGGTGGATGTGCCCGCACACCACGCCATGCAACTCGCGCTTGACGCACTCGTGAGCGATGGCTTCTTCGAAATCGCTGATGAAGCTGACCGCGGTTTTGACCTTGTGCTTGAGATACGCCGACAGCGACCAGTAACCGTAGCCATAGCGTGCGCGCCAATGGTTGAGCCAGCGGTTGAGGGTCAGGGTGAATTCGTAGGCCGAATCGCCGAGAAAGGCCAGCCAGCGGTGATACCTCGTGATCACGTCAAACTGGTCGCCATGAATGACCAGGAGATGGCGACCATCGGCGGTCACGTGCACGGCTTCATCCACCAGTTGGATATTGCCCAGAATCAGCTTCGAATAGCGGCGCAGGAATTCGTCGTGGTTGCCGGTGACGTAGATTACTTCGGTGCCACGCTTGCTCATGGTCAGCAAGCGGCGGATCACATTCGTATGCGCCTGAGGCCAGTACATGCCGCCGCGCAGCTTCCAGCCATCGATGATGTCGCCGACCAGGTAGATCTTGTCCGCGTGATAGCCCTTGAGAAACTGCGACAGGTGTTCGGCCTGGCAATCCCGGGTGCCCAGATGCACATCGGAAATCCACAAGGTTCGCACACGTTGCTTACGACTGGGTTTGGCGAGCTCGGCGCTGGTCATGGGCAACCCTCTGGATAGTTTTTGCAAGCTTGCGCCGCACGGGTTAACTGCCTATGACAGTGGCGAGTCAGTCCTGTGACAGCACCCGGCCGGTGTAGACTGGCCGCACCTTGACCAAGAGACCCGCGATGAGACCGATCCTCACGCTTCGCCAATACACCCACGACCTGATCGTCCACAGTCACGACCACGCGCAACTGGTGTTCGGGTTGTCGGGTGCGCTGGATTTCGAGGTCGACGGACGTGGCAGTCAAGTGGTCCAGCAGAGTTTCGTGGTAGTGCCGTCCGGTTTCCATCACGCCTGCGGTAGTGCCAATGGCAGCCGTTGCCTGGTGCTGGATGTGCCCAATGACCAATGGGTTGTTCAGTCCCTGGGTGATCACGCCGAGGCCAGCCGTCGCTTGCTCGACCACACCGGTCGCTTGCCGCTGGATGCAGGGCAAAGCCAATTGGTCAGTTGGTTGGCGGGCAGTCAGGTCAACGATCCACTGATCGCGCAACAAGGCGCGGTGTTGTTGCTGGCCAGCCTCAACAACGCCAGGCCAGAGATCATCGGCGGTCGGCGACTGCCTTATGCGGCGCTGAATGCGCACATCGATCAGTACGCAGCCTACCCACTTCAAGTCGCCGACCTGGCGCGTATCGCCGGTCTGTCCAGCGCTCGCCTGCATGCACGGTTCGTTACGGAATGCGGGCAGACGCCGATGGATTACATCCGCAGTCGACGTTTGCACATGGCCGTGGGCTTGTTGCGGGATTCGGCGCTGCCGATCGGCGAGATTGCCAGTCGGGTCGGTTACAGTTCCCAGAGCGCCTTCGCGGCGGCGGTGTTGCGGGAGTTTGGGGCATCGCCTGGAAAATTGCGGCGCGAGGTTGGCGACAAAGGACGCGAGTCTGGCGACAGACACAACGGGACGTTGCGCGGTTCAATGTAGGGCCTGGTTTTATACGTTTTTCAAGGATTGCAATGACTCCCCGTACCGCCCTCGGCGCTTTGCATATTGGCGCATTGATGTTCGGCCTGACCGGTGTCTTCGGCAAACTGGCTGCCGCCTCTCCCGCCGTCATCGTTTTCGGGCGTGCCGCGTTCGCCGTGCTGGCATTAGCCGTTTTTGCACGATTCGCCAGTGCGACTCGCTGGCAGAAACTCGAGGCAGTGGACTGGCGCCGACTGTTGCTCAGCGGCTTACTGCTGGCCGGGCATTGGGTAAGTTTTTTCATTGCGGTAAAAGTCGCAGGCGTGGCGATCGCGACCTTGGGGTTCGCCAGCTTCCCGGCGTTTACCGTAATCCTTGAAGGACTGATCTTCCGCGAGCGAATTCGCGCCAACGAAATCCTGCTGGTGGTGCTGGTCAGTATCGGGCTGGTATTGGTCACCCCTGATTTCGATCTGGCCAGCGGCGCCACAATGGGTCTGCTGTGGGCGGTGGGCTCAGGTTTGCTGTTCTCTCTGCTATCGCTGACCAACCGCGCCAGCTCCGGGCGAATCCCGGCGGTGCAGGCTGCGTTGTGTCAGAACGTGGTGGTCGCGTTGTGCCTGTTGCCGTTGGCGGCACCGCAGTTAAGCGAAGTGCGCACCATCGACTGGTTGTGGATCGGTTTGCTCGGGGTGTTCTGCACTGGCGTCGCTCACAGTCTTTTCGTCGCCAGTCTGGCAGTGATCAAGGCGCGGACCGCCGCCGTGGTTTTCGCCCTGGAGCCGGTTTACGGCATCACCATGGCCTGGCTGCTGTTTGATGAAAATCCGACGCTACGCATGTTGATCGGTGGCGCATTGATCATCGTGGCGATCGTGGTCTCCAGCCGCTTCTCGGGCGCGTCAAGCAAGAAGACTGTTGCGGCAGAAGTCGCTTCTCACTGAGTGCGATCGTTGTGCCCCAGGTCGCGGACCGGATCAATTTGATCGCGGACCCGCTGCTTCAGCACTTTGGCTTCCGGGAAACCGCCGTCAGCCTTGCGCTCCCAGATCTGCACGTCGTCACAGAAAATGTGAAACACCCCACCGGTGCCGGGCACCAGCGACACTTTGCCGAGGTCGTCGCCAAACGTGCTGAGCAGTTCCTGGGCCAGCCAGGCAGCACGCAACAGCCACTGGCATTGCGTGCAATAGGTGATGATGATTTCCGGTTTGCGTGCAGTCATGATCGGCGAAACTCCTGAGCCAGAGGGCGCCGCTATGATAGCCCGGCGAGCAGGTTCCGGGCTGTCTGCTTAAGCGGCTCGTTGCCTTCCTCGAGCAACTCGTTGAGCAGTTCGATGGCGCTGTTCACATCGCCGTCATCAATGCAGGTCTGGGCTTGTTCGAGTTTGTCGGCGCTGCTCGGTTCAGCCGGCTCCAGATTCAGAGGTTCCAGTTCCAGCGACTGGCCGGGATCGCTGAACTCGTTGAGAAAGGCGTCATCCAGAGACTGCGAGTCAGGCTCGGCGACCCATTCAAGTTCGGGCTCGTCCAGTATCGGCTCGTCGGGCATTTCAAACACCTCGGGCAAGACGTGCAGGTTCGAGACAAAAGGCGGCTCGACCGGGGCGGATTCGCTCGATGGTTTCGCGGCGGACGGCGAGTGCTCAAAAGGGCTGATCAGGTCCCAGCTCGAATCCATTGACAGGTCATCCAGGTTCAACTGGAACTCATCGTTGGGCGCCGCTTCGGCAATCGCAGCCTTGGGGGGAGTCATTGACGCTGCAACGGCCAACGGTGCCGCACTGCTCAATTTCGGGTGTCGGGCGCGAATAGTCTGAAGTTCTTGCAGGTCGTATCCGGCGTCACGCAGGTTGTTTTCCTGTGCTTCATAGGCGGGTGCGTCACCCTGTTTACCCAAGACTTCCAACAGCTGAACGGCAAGGTCCGTGCGTTGCGGCTCCTTGATCAGCGCCTCACGCAACAAACCGGCTGCTTCGGAAAAACGGCCATAGGCCAGGTAGATTTCGACCCCTTCAAGCACATCGCCTGCGGGCGACTCTTCGCCCGATTCAGTTGCCGGTTGCACCGTTGACGATTGGGCAACCGGTTCTGCAGTTCGATCAAGTACCGGTTCATGCCGTGACGGTAAAACAGGCAGGGCGTCAGGCAATGCCTGAACCTGTTGTCGTTGACGCCGAACGAACAACCCCAGCAACACCAGAACCACCACCGCCAGCAACCCGACAATCAGCCCCCAGTTAGTCGCCTCAGGCTCTTCAACAATGGCCGGCGCGGGAGCCACAACGGCGGGAGCAACTGGCTCCGCCGCTGCGGTCGTGATTTCCGCCAATTGGGTTTGCAGTTCCGTCACCTGCTTTTTCTGACCGGCGACCAGCTCTTCCTGGGCCTGAAGCTTCGCAGTCAGTTCATCGATGCTTGCTTGCAGCTGCTGATTTTGCAGCACGCTGGCGGCCAGTTGTTCGGCGACGGGATCACTCACCGGCGCGGCGGCAGGAGGGGGTGGCGATTTTTTGCTTTTCGTCGCAGGTGGCTTCTCAGCGGCCGGCGCAACTGTCGGGAATCCGGAGGACTGAACGTCGGTAACCGGTTCGTCAGTCACGGGGACAATCCCCGGCGTACCCGGCGGATCGATCAGCACGGTGTATTCGCGCAGCACCCGCCCATTGGGTTGATTGAGCTGCACCAGGAAATTCAGGAAAGGCTCATTGACCGGTTTGCTGGAGCTCACCCGGATCAGGCTGCGGTTGCCGCGCAGGATCGGCGTGAATTTCAGATTATTGAGGAAGAACACCCGATCGATGCCGGCGCGACTGAATTCATCCGCTGTCGCCAGGCTGACCGAAAGCTCCCCCTCCTCCAGACCTGCGGCATCTTCCAGTGCGATGTCGGCGCGCAACGGCTGATTCAACGCCGAATGCAGGGTGATTTCACCCAAGCCCAACGCGGGCGCCAATGCCGAGTAAGTGACAGCGCCACCGACCAGAAACAGCCTGGCGCAACACCGTAAAGCCACGTGCCAACTATCGAGCATGAGCATCCCTTAGATAACCAGAACCATCTTGTACGCGTTCGCACATCCGGTACGAACACGATATTGCCAAGTAGTTCTTTATAGTCTGCCCAACGGGGTATCTCAAAAGTCCTGGGGGCGTTTATGCCTCAAGATTTTTCCAGGTTGGCCAGAATGTGCCCGTGGACCCGCATGCAGACCTTCAAGTCTGCCTCATCGACGCCATCGAACAATTCGTGGCGCAGTTGGGTGGCAATGGTTTCAATTTGTTCGATCAAGGGAAGAGCCGGGGCACAGAGGACGATTTTTTTTGCCCGACGGTCTTCCAGCACCGATTGACGTTGCACCAGCCCCTGGCTTTCGAGGCTGTCGAGCAGACGAGCCAGGGTCGGCCCTTCTACCCCGACGCTCTGCGCCAGTTCACGTTGGGTTGGCGCATCATCAAAACGCGCCAGGTGCAGCAGCACCAGCCAGCGCGCCTGGGACAGACCCAGGCCAGCCAGGCGGCGGTCCAGTTCGGCACGCCAGCCACGCGACATCTGGGCCAGTTGCATGCCAAAGCGGTGTTGTTCGGTTAACGGCATAAAACACTCATGATTAGACTGAAATAAAGAAAAACTAATTATTAGTCAGCTAAGCATGCCCCTTGGCCATAGGCAAGGCTTGCCCTGTACTGAATCGTTACATCTATGTGGCAGATCACCTAAATCTCGAATTCGGATTGCAGCGCCGCCCGAACACAGTACAAAACGCCTTCCGGTACTCTCCCGGCGAACAGTGCAGCAATCTCCGACACAGGCGGCAATTCGCCTTCGCCGTCGAGGAACGCATCCTGGATTTCGCCCATCAACTCTTCAGGCAGATCCAGCGCTTGCTCCAGCGACAACTGCTGCTTGCCAATCGCTTCGGCGAGCAGGGTGTAGACGTTCTTTTCCGAGCATTGCAGCTGACCGGCGATCTGCAACGGGGTCATACCGGCTCGGGCCAGGGTGATCAGTTCGTGGCGCAGGTCGGCCACCACTTTCGGTGCCTCGACTTGCCCGCCGAGCACTTCGAGGAAGGCCTCGCCGTAGCGCTCCAGCTTGCGCGCGCCAACGCCGCTGACCGTGGCCATTTCCGCCAGCGAGGTCGGTTGGCTGCGGAGCATTTCCAACAGTGTCGAGTCGGGGAAGATGACGTACGGCGGCACGCCATGCTCTTCGGCGAGTTTTCGACGCAGGGCGCGCAAGGCTTCCCACTGTTCGCGCTCTTCGCCGCGAACCAGTTGGCTCGCCTGGCTCTTGCTGCTTTTGGCCGTGGTTTGCGGCTTCAGGTCGCGACGCAGCTCCAGGGTCACTTCGCCCTTGAGCAGCGGTCGACAGCTGTCGCTCAGGCGCAGGCCGCCGTAGCCTTCCAGGTCGATGTCCGCCAGACCACGGGCAACAAGTTGTCGGAACAAGGAGCGCCATTCGCTCTCCCCCATCGCTTTGCCTACACCGTATACCGACAAATGCTGATGACCGAAGCTGCGAATTTTTTCATTGTCCTTGCCCAGCAACACGTCAACCAGATGGCCGACGCCATAGCGCTGGCCGGTGCGGTAGATCGCCGACAGCGCCTGACGGGCCGGCTCGGTGGCGTCCCAGGTCTGCACGCCATCGACGCAGTTGTCGCAATGGCCGCAGGGTTCGGGCATGTCTTCGTCAAAATAGGCCAGCAACGTCTGGCGACGGCAGCGGGTTTCTTCGCAGAGCGAGAGCATGGCGTCGAGCTTGTGCTGCTCCAGACGCTTGTGGCGCTCGTCACCTTCGGAGTTCTGCAACATCTGCTTGAGCATCACCACGTCTTGCAGGCCGTAGGCCATCCAGGCATCCGCCGGCAGACCGTCACGGCCGCCGCGACCGGTTTCCTGGTAGTAGGCCTCTAGGGATTTTGGCAAATCGAGGTGAGCGACAAAGCGCACGTTGGGCTTGTCGATGCCCATGCCGAACGCCACAGTGGCCACCATGATCAGGCCTTCCTCATTGAGGAAGCGCTTCTGGTGATGGGCCCGCGTGTCATTAGGCAGACCGGCATGGTAAGGCAGCGCCGGGAAACCTTGCTCGCTGAGGAACACCGCTACCTCATCAACCTTTTTGCGCGACAGGCAATAGACGATTCCGGCATCGCTGCGCCGCTCGGCGAGGAACGCCAGCAACTGCTTGCGCGGCTGCTCCTTGGGCACGATGCGATAGAAGATGTTGGGGCGGTCGAAACTCGACAGGAAACGCTCGGCATCCTGAAGATGAAGGCGGTCGACGATTTCTTCCCGGGTTCGCTTGTCGGCTGTCGCGGTCAGGGCGATACGCGGGACGTTGGGGAACAATTCCGCCAACTGGCCCAGTTGCAAGTATTCGCGGCGAAAGTCGTGACCCCATTGGGACACGCAGTGGGCTTCGTCGATGGCGAACAGGGAAATTTCAAGACTTTGCAGGAACGCCAGCATCCGTGGCTGAACCAGACGCTCGGGCGCGAGATAAAGCATTTTCACTTCACCGCGCTTGATCCGTGCCGCCAGGTCGCGCTGCTGTTCAGCGCTGAGCGTGGAGTTCAATGCCGCCGCCGCGACGCCCAGCTCTTCGAGGGTGGCGACCTGGTCGTCCATCAGGGCGATCAGCGGCGACACCACCACCGCCAGGCCTTCGCGCAACAGCGCCGGCACCTGAAAGCACAAGGACTTGCCGCCACCGGTAGGCATCAGCACCAGGGCGTCGCCGCCACTGGCCACGCGCTCAATGATTGCACCCTGACGGCCACGGAAACTGTCGTAGCCGAAGATGTCCTTGAGGACGCGTTGAGCCTGTTCGAGCATAGAAACTCCAAAAATCACAAAAACATCCCTGCAAGGCTGGTTCAGAACCACCAAGGCTGCACCGACAAATCGTAAGTGCGCATTGCATGACGCTTCACATTTCAGCCACGACGCCGGCAGGGCATCACAAAACGCGGGAGTATACCCGAGCGATGTCCGGCAAAGGGTGCCGCTGATAGGACACACAAGGACGAACACCGCGTGCAACCTGTGGGAGTGAGCCTGCTCGCGATGATGGCGGCGTTACATTCAATATCAATGTTGATTGGGTTGCCGCCATCGCGAGCAGGCTCGCTCCCACAGGGATTGCGGCATTCCATACTCCTGCATGGGTGCAAAAATGCCGCGCGGCTGGCCCAAGCGCTCAAGAAGGCCTAGAATTCCCGCATCTGTTTAAATTCCCAAGGTAGCCCTTTAATGTCCTTCGCTGAGCAACTAACCCGCCTGCAAGTCTTCCTCGACGCCGACGAACTGCATGACGAGGCGCTGGACTACGTGGCCGCCCACGGCTACCTCACTGCGCTGTCGATCTGTTCCGAACCCGTTCCCGACCGTGAATGGATCGACGCCCTCTTCGCCGAAGAGCCGCATTACGCCGACGACACCGAGCGTGAAGCGATCGAATCCACCCTGCTGGCCCTCAAGGCTCACATCGCTCGCCAACTGGCGTCCGATGAAGAGTTCGAGCTGCCCTGCGACCTGGACCTGGGCGAAGAGCCGGATGATTCCGACCTGCGCGGCTGGTGTATCGGTTTCATGGAAGGCGTGTTCCTGCGCGAAGCCGCCTGGTTCGAAACCGCCGAAGATGAAGTCAGCGAAATGCTGCTGCCGATCATGGTCGGCTCGGGCCTGTTCGACGAACAGCCAGAGTTCGAAGATATCGCCAAAGACGCCAACCTGATGGACGACATGATCGTACAGATCCCGGAAGCCCTGACCGCGCTGTACCTGCTGTGCCAGGCGCCAGACGAAAAACCGGCGATCCTCAAGCCTCGTCACCACTAAGGTTTTGCCTATGGACAACCCCATAGGCAACCGCTCCCTGATGTTGCGTTACGTGCTGCTGGCCATCGGCTGGCTAAGCGTAGCGCTGGGGGTGATCGGGATTTTCCTGCCGGTATTGCCCACCACGCCCTTCCTGCTGTTGGCGGCGGCCTGCTTCGCCCGCAGTTCGCCGCGCTTTTATCATTGGCTGATTGAACATCCGCGGCTTGGGCCGTGGGTTCGCGATTACCTGAGCGGCAACGGCATCCCGCTCAAAGGCAAGGTCTACGCCATCGGCCTGATGTGGGCGAGCATCCTGCTTTCCTGCTATCTGGTGCCACTGCCGTGGGCGCGTGGGTTCATGCTGACCAGCGCCGTGCTGGTGACCCTTTACATCCTCAAACAGAAAACCCTGCGCAAACCCTGAGCCCTGATCGTTCCTACGCTCCGCGTGGGAATGCCGCCCGGGACGCTCCGCGTCCCTTCGACGCTGTGACGCAGAGCGTCACTGGATGCATTCCCACGCGGAGCGTGGGAACGATCAGTCCGCGAACTGACCCGACGATCAACCCTACCTTTCAAAAAACACCGCCTAGACTTCAGACATCTGCACCCGAGCGGCCAGACATGTCCCGCAGTCCGCGTAGCCCAGGATGGTCAACGCTCCGACTTCGGCTCGGCGGATGGCTGTTGCTGATCACTTTCCTGTCGACCAGCCTGGTCAGTGTCGGGGCCAACTGGAGTTTTACGCAGATTCTGCAAACCGCCGAAGATCGCTACGGCACCCTCGGCCCGGGACGCGGAAGGATCGAGGCCTGGAGTCAAATGCTCAGTAGCGAAGCCAACGGCTCCGAGCGCGAGCAGTTGAACGCGGTCAATCGCTTCTTCAATCAGCAACTGAGCTTTCTGGACGACATCCGCATCTGGCATCAGACCGATTACTGGGCTACGCCCGTCGAATCCCTGATCAAAGGTGCCGCTGATTGCGAGGACTACGCACTGGCGAAATATTTCAGCCTGCGCCACCTGGGAATTCCCAGCGAAAAGCTGCGCATCACCTACGTCAAAGCCCTGTCCCAGAACCAGGCACACATGGTGCTGACGTTCTACAACAGCCCCACGGCCGATCCGCTGGTGCTGGATAACTTGATCGGCGATGTCCGCCCCGCTTCCCAACGCAAAGACTTGCTGCCGGTGTACGCCTTCAACGCAGAAGGCCTGTACTTGCCGGGAGCCAATGGCGGCAAACGCAGCAGCGACTCGAAAAAACTGTCGCGCTGGCAGGACGTACTGAAAAAGATGCAGGCCGAAGGGTTCGCCGTGGGCGACGGCTAGCCACCTGAGCAAGGAGCGATTCATGTCACTGCGTAAACAGTTGTTTCTCGCCATCTGCCTGTTCTTGCTGGTGGCGTTCAGCGGCAGTTTTTTTGTCAGCCTGGAAAGCTCTCGCGAGCAGATGATCGGCCAGTTGCGCTCCCACGCTCAGGACGCCGCCACCGCGTTGGGTTTGTCGTTGACGGCGCAGATCGATGACCCGGCGATGATCGAATTAATGGTCAGCTCGATTTTCGACAGCGGTTATTTCAGCAGTATTCGAATCATCAACATCGAGAATTCTCAGGTACTGGTAGAGCGCACTGTGCCGGGGCAAATCGAAGGCGTTCCCGCCTGGTTTGTGAACCTGGTCGACCTGCACCCACCCGGTGGCGAAGCGCTGATCATGCGCGGCTGGGTCCAGGCGGCACGGGTCGAAGTGCTGAGCAATCCGCAGTTCGCCCTGGCCAAACTCTGGGACAGCACCCTCGGCAGCCTGATCTGGTTGCTGGTGTGCGGCCTGCTCAGTGCCGTGTTTGGTGGCTGGTTGCTGCGCCGACAATTTCGGCCACTCGATACCATGGTCAGGCAGGCCGAAGCCATCAGCAAACGCGAGTTCATCAGTCTGCCGAAACTGCCGCGCACACCGGAGTTGAAACGCGTGGTATTGGCCATGAACCAGATGGTCGAGAAGCTCAAGGCGCTGTTCGCCGAAGAGGTCGCACGCAGTGAAAAGCTGCGGGTCGAGTCCTATCAGGACAGCCTTACGGGCCTGGCCAATCGGCGCTTGCTGGATGAAGAGCTGGCCGACGAATTGCTGGTGTCCGAGCAGAGCAGCGATGGTCATTTGCTGATGCTGCGGATCAACGACCTGGCCGGTCTCAACCAGCGCTTGGGCGGCCAGCGCACCGATGCGCTGATCAGCGCCGTCGGCGAATTGCTCAAGCGCCTGACTGAGCCACCGGAACGTCGCACCTGGCTTGCAGCGCGCAATCGCGGCGGTGAGTTCAGCTTGCTGACGCCCGGGCTGGACAGCGTCGATGCTGCACGCCTGGCCAGCGAAGTCAGCGCCACCCTGGAAAACCTGCGCCTGACTGGCGCCAGCGACGCCATGCCGGTGGCGCACTTGGGGATCGCCCCTTACCACCCCGGCGAGCCCGCCAGTGACGTGCTGACGCGACTGGACCAGGCGTTGACCGAAGCCCGGCAACATCCCGAGCGCCCGTGGGTCCACTTGGCCGATTCCGTCACCGCGCCGAATCCGTCCCAAAACGACTGGCAAACCTGGATCGACGACGCCCTGAACCAAGGCAAGATGCAACTGTATTTCCAGCCTGTGGTGCAATGCGCCGACACCAGCCAGGTGCTGCATCACAAAGTGCTCGCCCGCCTGCTCGACCCGCAGGGCGAGGCCATTGCCGCCGGGCATTTCCTGCCGTGGATCGAGCGACTCGGCTGGTCGGCCCGATTCGACCTGGCCATGCTCGAAGCCACCCTCGACTACCTCATCGTCAATCGTTGGCCCCTGGCGTTAAGCCTGTCCGGCAGCACCCTGCGCGATCCCGCACAGTTGCAACACATCCTCGACATGCTCGAATCGCTGCCCGAACTTGCCCCCCTGCTGATTCTGGAAGTCGACGAACGCCAACTGCCACCTCAGGAAGAACTGCAACGCCTGAGCCACAGCCTGCTCAACACCGGTTACCGCATCGGTCTGCAGCATTTCGGCGGCAGCTTCGGCCAGATCGGCAACCTGGCTCAACTGGGTCTGGCTTACTTGAAAATTGATGGCGCGTACATCCGTCACATTGATGAGCAGAGTGATAAACGGCTGTTTATCGAGGCGATTTTCCGGGCGACCAACAGCATTGATTTGCCGTTGATTGCGGAGATGGTCGAGACCAAGGGGGAGCTGGAGGTGATCCGGGAGTTGGGGTTGTTTGGGGTGATGGGGCGGTTGATTGGGCCGCCGGAGCCGATGTGAGCGGTTCGACCGTTCGTCTTAAACCATCATGTACCTGTCAGATATGACAGTAGGCAAATCACCCAACATCAGGTGTCATGACGCTCATCGCCGCCCTGCGTCTAACTCGTGGGCGCCTCGGGCAGGGAGTGAGGTCATGACAGCTGTAGAGATTCTCAAGTTGGATCTGGTCAGGATTGAGGGCATGGAAATCACCGTGCCCGGAGGGATCAACGCGCAGTGCGGCATCCCGATTCTTGCAAAGACGGACTCCGGATACGTCGCTGTCGTGGACCCTTTTCCCGGTAGCCAGCAGGGCCAAACCATCACTTTGTACGTAAACAAGCTGAAGGTCGACTTCCACACCTACCTGAACCCCGGAGATGAAAACAAAACCGCAAACCTCCAAATCCCGACGGACTATTTGCGCGATGGCCAGAACCTCATCCACTACACCGTCACCAACGGTTCGCAAAATATCGGCACCTCTGACGACCTGTCGGCATGGTTTCACCGAGAAGGCCCGGGAGGGCGGGACGACCAGCCAGGCGATGGTGTGAATTCACAATTACAGATCCAGGTCGAGGACGCCGCCAAGTACGGCGTAGGGCCGGAACTGGCGCAGCGCGGGGTCTGGTTTTACGTGTTTTACCCGATGATTAGAGCGTTCGACATGGTCCTGTTCAATTGCAACGGCCATGTCATCAAACACAATGTGAGCGTCGAAGAAGCTGAGCAAACTTCTCACCAGAATCCGCTACCGATTCTGGTAAATCATGCCGCTCTTGTTGCCGCTGGCGAAGGGACGGCAGTTCGCTTCTCCTATACGGTCAAGGACTGGATCGGTAACGGTCCTGCCCCAGAACCGTATTCGGAGAGTATCCCGCTGTGGGTGAACCTCAAAGGCAACTGGTTCGACAAACCCATCCTCAGCCCACAGCACGGGCCTGAAACCATCGACCTGGGTGAACTCAATGGTCAACCGGTGATCGCCAAGGTACATGTGCGCACGCCATGGGCCACAGGCGACACACTGGAACTGACCTGCACCTACCGGAACGCGGAGGGCAAGGACGTAACTTTTGTGACGACAAAGGAGGTGAAAATTGTCCCGGACTTTCCCGAGTTGTCACTGGACAATAGTTACTTTGCCGCCGCAAGTGGTTGGCAGATATGGGTGTACTACAAGCAATTGAGAGATGGCCGGGAACTGGGACGCTCTTACTCAACCCCCGTCATGGTGACAGGCAATACACAGATTGAGCTGAAGGCACCGTTTCTGGTGGCTCCGGCCAAGAACCCGATTGAATCGTCTCTTTATCCGGAAGGGGTGAAGGTGCGAGTCGAACACCTGACCGCTCAAGAGGGCGACGAAGCGCGGTTGGAGGCGCTCAATGCACTTCCAGGCACACCGGGGTTTGCGACGGTCAAGTTGAACCAGAACAGGCGCGCCAACTTCACGCTAAGCCCCGAGTTGCTCAAGGCACATCAGGGCAGAAACCTCAGACTGCGCTGGGTTCTGATCCGCAAAGGATCGCTGACGCCCTCACCAGAGTTGCGGCTCAGGATTTCAGCCCCGGTAGTGACCCTGACCTTTGATAATGCCCCCTACACGCTCGCCCCGGCAGGCCGGTTTACCGTCAGGCTGGCGCTGGCGAAGAATGGCGTGGATCTACCTGACGAAGCCGTCGAACTGTCCTTGCCAAAAGATTTTACTTTCAGCGACAACGCCGGTGGCAGCCGCCGCTTCGTCACCGACAAAGATGGAAAGATCACTGTAAACGGGGTGAAGGGGCACAGGGTGCCCGGCGCTTATTCCTTGACTGCTTTGTATGGAAACCAGACCGTGACGGGTGTTGCGACCGTCACGCCACAGACATCCGCGGGGACCATCCCGGGAATCCCCTACCCTTACAACATCGCAATTAGTCCCGACGGCACCCGAGCCTATGTCGTCAGTACTTCACATCCCGCTAACTATGGCGCACTCACGGTGGTTGATACCGCCACTCACAAAGCGACGGGCTCTATCGCACTAGGGAGGAATGTGTTCGGTGTTGCAGTCAGTCCGGATAACAGCCGCGTCTATATCACCCGGGGTGGCGTTGATTCTCTTAATCAGGTTTTGACCGTAGTCGATACCACCAGCCTCGATATTATTCGCAATATTTCGTTCACGGGTTTTGCTCCATTTGGCGTTGCGATAAGCCCGGATGGCTCTCGTGCCTATCTTTGTGGTGGCGCTTATCCTTTTACCGGTTTCCCCAACGGCAGGCTGGCGGTAGTCGATACGGCACGCTTCGAGACACTCCAGACCTTGGTGCTTCAGAACAATGCAAGTGAAGTTACCGTCAGCCCGGACGGTAGTCGTGTCTATGCCACCAACGCGAATGGCAATGGCATGGTGGGCATCGACGGCGGAACGGTCTCGGTGATTGATACAAGTACTTACTCCGTGATCAGCAACATCGGGGTTGGGTCGAATCCGCACGGCATAGTGGTCAGCCGGGACGGCACTCGCATCTATACCGTCAGGACAGACGGCAGCCTGCTCGTGGTGATCGATGCCCGTACCCATGCAGTCATTCACAACATCCCAATCGGATTTGGCGCGTGGCAATTGGCGCTCAGTCCGGATGGCAAGTCTCTCTGTGCCAGTGAGTGGTTTAACGGCAAGGCCATTGTGATAGTCGATACCACGACCTTTAGCGTCCGTCGCATCCCGGTCGGCCGCGACTCTGCAGGTGTAGCCTTCAGCTCGGACAGCACTCGCGTCTATATCTGCAATTACACGGACAACAATGTTTGGGTAGTCGGGAATTAAAGAAGCAACCCAAGATAAGTCCAGAACCAGGTGTTTGGAGAAAGTGGTAGGGAATAGGGGACGCATTTATTTACCATTTTTCCCTACGCCTTAATAATGCTTAAGTGCCTTCGCCAAAGCCAATAAAAAACCCGCCACTTTTTCAAAGGAATGGCGGGTTTTGTCATTTCAGATCACACCGTATCAACCTTCAACGAATGATCATTCAACATGCCGGTCAGGTTTTCGATCGTCCTCAGAGTCGGTCCCGGCGCCCGGGGTGTTCTGCGCACCGACCACGCCCAGATTGACCGTGACGCCAGCAGTCGCGTGGATTTACCGGGCAACCAACAGCATTGATTTGCCGTTGATTGGGCCGCCGGAGCCGATGTGAGGAATTCGACCGTTCGTCTGGAAGTCACGCCTACCTGTCAGATCTGACAGTAGCCAACCTTCCCAGCCTGGTGTGTGATGAGCCCGCGTCCCGAGAGGACTCAGGGCTTGCCACCTCCAAGGAGAACGTAATGGATATCCAGTCCGCGGTGTTGAACGAATTGTTTGTGCTGCATCCCATGATCATCCATGGCTGGGTCACGCCGGTGAAACCGGCCGGCATCGCCGACGGCGGTATTTCCAAAGCCCTTTACTACGGCCAGGCACAGGGCCTTGTATGCCTGGTCGATCCCTGGACCGAACTGCAGCAGCGCTCCTGGATCATGGCGGCCGATGATCACGTGGATTTGTATTGCAACGGCGATCTCATCCCAGGAGCAGGCCAGACCGTCAAGCCGGGGGAGGAAACGCTGCGCCAGCGCCTGTGCCTGCCACACGGGAATTTGAGACAGGGCGTCAATCGGCTGCATTACATGGTCACTCGTCCCAGCGGGAACTCGGAACCCTCTCGGGATCTGCTCGTGCTGTATCACCTACGGCCTGCGGAAAACCTGAATCTGATAATCCCGGCCGACGTACTCAAGGACGGCGTCAGCGCCGCACGCGCGGCGCAAGGGGTGGAGTTCGGGTTCACCTATGCCAACCGGCGCAACCACGACCGCATCAAGTTTGGGTTGGGCGACACCCTAGTCGAGTTCGATGTCCCCGACGGCACGGCGCCAATCACCCACACACTGTTCACCGACACGTTCCAGAAGGCGGGTGACAACGCGAGTGCAGTAGCTGAATTTGCTGTCGTCGACCAGTTGCTCAACCGGGTCAAATCCCCGGAGAAGCGACTGGACATTCATCTCGACCGACTTGACCTGCCGGCCCCGACTGTCAAGGGCATGACCGGCACCAACTTCAGCCCGACCCAGCCGGAAGTCCGAGTGCTGGTGCCGCAAGGCTCGCTGCTGCCCACCGACAAGCTGAGCGTGGTCTGGCAAGGCGCGACCGGCTCAGCGGTGGCGGGCTCCTACACCAGCCCGCAGCGGCTGGTCAGCGCAGGTCTGGAAATCGCCGTGCCGCGCTCGGTGCTGGCCTACAGCTTGGGTAAACAGGTGACGGTCACTTACGTCGTCGAACGCAACGGCAAACCCGCCCCCTCATTGCCTTTGCCGTTGAACATCCTGACGCTGCCAGCGACGGCACTGATCGCGCCAAAAATCGTCGAGGCCGACGCCAACAACTTTCTGGATGTGATGGCGCTGGGCAGCAACAACGCGACCATTCACGCTCTGCTCCACACGCTGATCGAAGCGGGCCAGCCGTGCTGGCTGAGTCTGGAAGGCAAGAAGGCGGACGGCACGGCGCACAACCTGACCCGGTGGAACGGCCTCCCGTCCCAGGTCAACGCCACCTGGATCAGTCAAGGATTCTGGCCCAACGCGCTGGCCAACAGCTATCTCAAGCAACTCGGACACGGCACCACGCTGACGATCAAGTTCAAGGTCTCGCTGGACAAGAGCAACAATCTGGCCACGGCCACGGTGTTTCCGGATCGGACCTATACCATCAAAGCGGTGGCGTTGATTGAGCCCACTATTACCTATGTGAGGAACTCCAAGAATGTAGAGATCCCGCAGGGCGGCACCACGGCCGACACCACGGTCAAGTTGACCGGTAGAGCCACCGCTAACTTGCAGGTGCAGATCCTGGTCAACGGAACAATAAAAGACACGGTCACCATTGATTCAACAGGCGAATGGAACTACACCCTCACCGGCCTGACAGTGGCTGCGCACAGCATTACAGCCAAAGCCACTTATGGCAGCTTGCCCGTATCACTGGCACGGACCTTTAGAGTGGTGCAAAAAATACAAATACCCACAACCCACATGGGACTCAACGGTATCAAGCTCATTCAAGATTTCGGCTGGACCGAAAAAGACGCACCCGGAACAACGGAAACACGACAGGCGACCGCGGGCACCCCTCCTTATCGCTATACATCGCAGAACCCATCAGTGGCAACGGTCGGCGCTACTGACGGAAAAGTGAGAGCACGAGGCAACGGAACCACCATTATCACCGTCACAGACAGCAACGGTGATAGTCTCTCCTACACAGTATCCGCTTCTCGGGTCTGTCGCCTCATACGCTCGCCCACCCCCCTTTCGGGACCAGCAGCAGTTTCATGGAACTACGCCAATCCGGAATCTGGCGGTCTTGGCTACGTCCCCTTCCTTTTCCCCTCCCAATTCCAGGACCTCACCCAAATTTATGCCCCCATCGGTGAAGCCGGCAGCATTTACACTACTTTTTATCCAGCCCATGTCACGCCCCCTTACGGAGGGCTGTTTGAAACATGGGCTACCAGTCCAACCACCACCACCGACCGTTCCATTGCCGCACCGCCCTATTCCCGGTTTGCATACACGTTCCAGCTTCTCAACGGACATTAACCCCGACCGAAATCCGGGGACAGATCACGATATTAATTAATCGTGCTCTGTCGCTTCATGCCAGGAAGGCGCAGCAGGTATCAACCAACCCAAAAAAAACGGGCGCCCCCCTGAGGTCGCCCGTTTTTGTTTATCACGCCATCTGCGCCCGCAACCGTCACCCAATCACGTCCATCAGATCGCAGCCGTCGCGCAGAGGAACAACAAAAAAACCCGCCACCCCCTATCACCGGGATCGCGGGTTTTGTCGTTTCAGCCTTCAAGTCACACCGTATCCACCTTCAACGAATGATCATTCAACATCCCGTTGATAATCGTCGCCGTATCCTGCCCCCCTGCAATCACCCCACCCGCCCCCGGCGTTACGCCGTAATGGCTGGCCAGGTTCACACCCGCCAGGTCGATGGTCTGGTTCGGCGCGGCGCCGGCCATGGCGCTGACGTCGATGCTGGTGACCAGTGATTCGCCGCTGCCGGTGACTTTGAAGTGCAGGTAATCATCCAGCGATGCCGCGGTGCTGTTTTCCCCTTGCAGCAGTTGCGACAGGTCGAGTTTGTCGATGCCCGGCGTGAAGTCGGTGACCACGTCGTGGCCGCTGTTGCCTTTGAGCCACTGGAAAGTGTCGGCACCGCTGCCGCCGGTGAGGGTGTTGTTGCCCAGGCCGCCGATGAGGAAGTCGTCGCCGTCCCCACCGTTGAGCATGTCGTTACCCAAGCCGCCGTTGATGATGTTGCTGTGGTTGTCGCCGGTGAGGCTGTCGTTGAAATTTGAACCGGTCAGGTTTTCGATCGCCGTCAGGGTGTCGGTCCCGGCGCCCGCCGTGTTCTGCGCACCGAGCACGCCCAGATTGACCGTAACCCCGGCCGTGGCGTGGGCATAGCTCGCGGTGTCGACGCCGGTGCCGCCGTCGAGCAGGTCGTTGCCGGCACCGCTGTACAGCAAGTCATTGCCGGCGTCGCCGTGCATTTCGTTGTTGCCGGAACCGGCGGTGAGTACGTCGTTGCCGTCGCCGGCATTGATCACGTTATTACCGGCGCCCGCCACCAGTACATCGTCGCCCGCCGTGCCGGTGAGGGTGTGGCCGTCCTGATAGGTGATGGTGACCGCGGCGTTGTCGCTGCCGCCATGGCTGTCGTTGGCGGTGTAGCTGCCGTGGGCATCTGGCGCGATGTCGTGGGCGCCGGCGTAGTTGACGGTCATCGTGAGCTGGTAGTTTTCCGCGCCCTTCCCGCTGTTGCCCGGGCCAGGGTTGTCGGTGTTGGTGATGTGGATCTGGTAGGTGCTGTCCGACGTTGCGGTGAGGGTTTGCCCGTCCGCGAGGGCGATCCATGCGCCGCCGTTGATCGAGTACTCCATGGCGACATGAGCGGCTGGCAGATTGTGATTCAGGTTGAGGGTTTCACCTTGTTTGAGGTCGACGCTGATGTGGTCCTGATCGTAAGTGTTGTTGACCGCTCCCAGCGCCCCGCTGACCACCAGCACCGCCGTCATGGCTGCCGTGTTGGCGACGAATGCACTGCGGGCGAGGGTCACCGCCTGCTCGTTACCGCCGGTGAAGCTGAAGTTTTGATTGGTGCCGGTGAAGTCAGCGCCTTTGGCAATCCAACCGGTATTGAATGAGGTCGGCGATGCGGTGAGCGGATCCTTATCCGCATCGGTGTCATTGGCCAGCAGCAACGCTTGCGGTACCACGATGTTGCCCGACAGCACGTTGGTGATGATGTGGTCATCGACTGCCACGGGTGGCGCGTTCGCAATGATTGGGTTTTGGTCGCCGCCGTTGTCGATGATGCAGCTATTGTTCACGTCGATGGTGATGGTGGTGGTCCGCTCGTCGCCATCGCCATCGCGCAAGGTGTAGGTGAACACGTCGGTCGCACCGGGACCGTTCACGGCGTCCGGGTTGCTGTGGTAAACCGCGTTGCCCGCCGCATCCAGCGTCAGGTAACCGTAGGTGCCGTTGATCTGGCTGTTCAGGCCGCCGATGGCCGAGGTCGAGGTGTCTGAACCGGCACGCACACCGACCACCCCAATGCCATCGGCATCGCTGAAGTCGTTCGCCAGCACATTGCCGCTGACGATACCGCCCTCCACGACCGAGGCGGCGTCGGGGTTGGCGGTCGGCAGGTCATCGACGATCTTGACCACGATGGTGCTGGTGGTGGAGTGCCCCAGGGAATCGGTGGCTTTGTAGGTGAAGCTCTCGCTGACGGTGTTCTCGCCATCGTCGGCGTGCGGAGTGGTGCTGGGCGCCGAGGTCAGCGTGTAGGTGTAGGAGCCATCGGGATTGAGCAGGATTTGCCCATAGGTGCCGATGGCGCTGCCGACCAGGGTGTAGGTGATCGCGCCGACCGCGCCACTGACCGAACCGGCCAGGGTGCCACTGGCGGTTTCAGCCGTGAGGCCCGGCTGACTTCCGGTGACGGTACCGGGCGCCAGATCCTGACCGTCCTTGTTCAGATCGAGGGCTTTTTCGTAGACGGTCACGTCGCTGTCACTGACCGCCGTGATGCCGCTGTTAAACACGTCGATGGTGATGGTGGTGGTGCTCTGGTCACCGTCGGCATCTCGGATGGTGTAGGTGAACGTGTCGGTCGCGCCGGGGCCGCTGACGGCGTTGGGGTTGCTGTGATAAACCGCGTTGCCGTTGGCTTCCAGCGTCAGGTAACCGTAGGTGCCGTTGATCTGAGTGTTGAGGCCGCCCACGGCCGGGGTCGAGGTGTCGGAACCGGCGCGTACGCCAACCACCGCGCCCCCCGCTGCGGGGCCATCGGCGCCAGTGACATCGTTTACCAACACGTTGCCGCTGATGATGCCGCCCTCCACGACCGAGGCCGCGTCGGGGTTGGCTGTCGGCAGGTCATCGACGATCTTGACCACGATGGTGCTGGTGGTGCTGTTGCCCAGGGCGTCAGTGGCTTTGTAGGTGAAACTTTCGCTGACGATGTTCGGCCCGTCGTTGGCGCTCGGCGTGGTGCTGGGGGCCGAGGTCAGCGTGTAGGTGTAGGAGCCGTCGGGATTGAGCAGGATTTGCCCGAAGGTGCCGGTGGCGCTGCCGACCAGGGTATAGGTGATCGCACCAACCGCGCCGCTGACCGAACCGACCAGCGTGCCACTGGCGGTTTCGCCGGTATTGCCCGGCAGGCTGCCGGTAGCGGTACCGGGCGCCAGGTCCTGGCCGTCCTTGTTCAGGTCGAGGGCTTTTTCGTAGACGGTCACGTCGTTGTCGCTGACCGCCGTGATGCAGCTGTTGAGCACGTCGATGGTGATGGTAGTGGTGCTTTGGTCACCGTCGGCATCGCGGATGGTGTAAGTGAACA
The DNA here is from genome assembly GCF_050586665.1 of Pseudomonas sp. ES4. Classification (NCBI taxonomy): domain Bacteria; kingdom Pseudomonadati; phylum Pseudomonadota; class Gammaproteobacteria; order Pseudomonadales; family Pseudomonadaceae; genus Pseudomonas; species Pseudomonas sp. ES4. Next base: position 38,378 of record NZ_JBOBDO010000031.1, read on the forward strand.
CGTCGGTCGCGCCAGGGCCGCTGACGGCGTTGGGGTTGCTGTGGTAGACGGCGTTGCCGTTGGCGTCCAGCGTCAGGTAACCGTAAGTGCCGTTGATCTGAGTGTTGAGACCACCCACGGCCGGGCTCGAGGTGTCGGAACCGGCGCGTACGCCGACCACCGCGCCACCGACAGCGAGGCCATCGGCGCCGCCGATGTCGTTCCACAACACGTTGCCGCTGACGACGCCGCCTTCGGCGACCGAAGCCTCGTCGGCATGGGCAATCGGCAGGTCATCGACGATCTTGACCACGATGGTGCTGGTGGTGCTGTTGCCCAGGGCGTCAGTGGCTTTGTAGGTGAAACTTTCGCTGACGGTGTTCGGCCCATCGTTGGCGTTCGGCGTGGTGCTGGGGGCCGAGGTCAGCGTGTAGGTGTAGGAGCCATCAGGATTGAGCAGGATTTGCCCGAAGGTGCCGGTGGCGCTGCCGACCAGGCTGTAGGTGATCGCACCGACCGCGCCGCTGACTGAACCCACCAGCGTGCCACTGGCGGTTTCGCCGGTATTGCCCGGCAGGCTGCCGGTAACGGTGCCGGGCGCCAGGTCCTGGCCATCCTTGTTCAGGTCGAGGGCTTTTTCGTAGACGGTCACGTCGCTGTCGCTGACCGCTCTGATGCTGCTGTTGTGTACGTCGATGGTGACGGTGGTGGTGCTTTCATCACCGTCGGCATCGCGGATGGTGTAGGTGAACACGTCGGTCGCGCCAGGGCCGCTGACGGCGTTGGGGTTGCTGTGGTAGACGGCGTTGCCGTTGGCGTCCAGCGTCAGATAACCGTAGGTGCCGTTGATCTGGCTGTTGAGGCCGCCGATGACCGGAGTCGAGGTGTCTGAACCGGCACGCACGCCAACCACCGCGCCCCCTGCTGCGGGACCATCGGCACCGGTGACATCGTTCCCCAATACGCTGCCGCTGATGATGCCGCCCTCTGCGACCGAGACCGCATCGGGGTTGGCGGTCGGCAGGTCATCGACGATGTTGATGTTGATTTGCCCGGTCGCCGTGCTGCCGTCGATATCGGTGGCGACGACGTCGAAGTTCTCGTAGAGGCTGTTGGCGCCGTTGGCATTGGGGTGGTCGCTGTCGTAATTCAGGGTGTAGCTGTAGCTCACCACGCCTGTGGCCGGGTCGTAACCGGTGATGGTGAAGGTGGCACCCGTCCAGGTAGTGGCCGATAGAGGGAAACCTGCCGCCACTCCACCGCTGACCACCGCGACGCCGCTCACGGTCAGGGATTGCAGGCCATCCGGTGCGTTGACGGTGAAGGTGCCGCTCTGGGTCAGGGCCTGGGTATCAGGGTCGGTGCCGTAGCTGAGGTTTTTTTCGTAGACAGTGAGTTCGCCACCTTCGACGTTCAGGCCGCCAATCGTGACCGGGTCATCGTTGTTATGGATGTTCAGCACAAGCTTGGCAGTGCTGGTGTCGCCGTCGGCATCGGTCAGGGTGTAGGTGAAGGTTTCGGTCCCGCTGCCACCGGCGTGCAAGGCTTTGAAGTCGGCGTCGCTGGTATTGAGGGTGTAGGTGTAGGTGCCGTTGGCGTTGAGCACCAGGGTGCCGTATTGACCATTGAACGTGCCGCCAACCACTGGCCCGCTCTCGGGTCCGGCAGGAATGCGGTCAGCGCCTTGAACGTCGTTGGGCAGCACACTACCGGCCAGGGTCACCAGGGTTTCCGACGCGTTGTTGGCATTGTTGTCATCGACCGCCTTGGGCACGTCGTCGGTGATGTTGACGTCCAGGGAACCGGTGGTGAAATCGCCATTACTGTCGCCGGCCACCACGGGGAAGTGTTCGCTGAGGGAGTTGGTGCCGTCACCGGCCGGGTGGTCTTCATTGTCGTTGAGGGTGTAGCTGTAACTCACAACCCCCGTGGCCGGGTTGTAGCCGGTGACGGTCAGGGTGTTGCCCAACGGGGTGGTGATCGATTGCGGCAAGCCTGCGGCAACGCCACCGCTGATCACGTTGAGCCCGCCGATGCTCAGGCTGGTCAACCCGTCAGGCGCAGACACGCTGAACGTGCCGGACTTGGTCAGTGCACCAGGATTGGGGGCCGAACCATCGGCCAGATTGGCCTCATTGAGGGTCAGTTCGCCCCCTGCCACCGACAGGCCGGTGAGGGTCACCGGATTGTTCGGCACATCTGGAACAACGGGTGTTACGGGAAGAACTCCTGTCCCTCCGGAGCCACCTGAACCGCCAGAACCACCAGCACCACCAGCACCAGCGCCGACGTCGCCGTTATCTCCGTTGTCCGGATCTCCCTCCCGCCGTGCCAGGGGAAACTCGGGAATACCGTTGAAGCCCGCAGTAGGAAAACCAATCGTCGGATCGACCCGCCCGCCCACCTCTTCAAGCATGACGAACGAGTGGCCGCCGCCCAGTGCACCGGGTGCGCCGGTCGAACCCGGTCCGGCCGCCGTGGCTTCAGCCGTCTGGGTCGGGTCGTCGCCAGCGGCGATCGCTTTTTGCAGGCGCTCGACATCGCTCAATTGCGCGTGGGTCGGCGTCACCGGTTCAGGGGTCTTTACAGGGGACGGCTGATTGGCGAGGAGCTGAGGCGTCATCTCCATACTGCTGCCACGCCCAAGTGTCAGTTCCTGGCCATTGTGCAGATGAACCGCCACCGCGCCTTCGGCCCCGGTGACCAGTTGATCGCCGGCGAACAACCGGTCCCCTTCGATCAGCGCGCGTCGGGTGCCATCGCTCGCCTGCGCGAACACCTGACCAATGACCTTACTGACAGTACCGATGAGCGTAGCCATGTGCACTTCCTCCGCTGCCAACCACTGTCGGCATCCTGTTTTTGCGAAGAACGTGCTCCTGGCTACAACGGGTTGCCTGGCGAAATCACCTGCGGGCGCGGTTACGTCGAGTAAGCCGCTGCCCTGGCGCCGTTCTCGCCAAGCGTGCCGCTCGCGGGCAATGTGTCTGCTGCGGGATAAAAACCCTCTGCAATCAATGGCATCGGGACCCACTTGCACAACACGTCGCCTTTTGAGCGATGCGTAACAGTTTTGATTCACTAAGGTGACAAAAAACCGTCACCGAAAAACCGTCCGCTTCCCTCCCCTCCAGCACTTCCCCGCCCTTTATCGATTGTTGGTCTGGAACTTTCCTCAAGCCCCGATGAGCGCCCTAACGCTCGTAAATCAAGGGCTTTCGCAGTGAACAATGTGCTGGATTTTTCGGAGCGCATAAGTTTTTTTTGGCATAAGCCTTATGAGAAATTCTTCTATGGTTTTCCCCAAAATGTTCTTAGCTCTGTTGTTACAAGCATGAAACGGTTTTCACTATAAATGTCGTCAAATATTTGGCGACTAATAAGCATCATTAGGAATCAGGGAGAGGCACCCATGCGCGTATTAACCCCCCTCTGCAGCGCAATTCTGCTGGCCATGGCCTGCGCTTCTCAAGCTCAGGCCATGTCATTGACGGAGGCGATCCAGAGCACCATCGCGACCCACCCGGAGCTGGCCTCGCGCGTAGACAGCCGCCTTTCGGCCGATGAACAAGTGAAAGTCGCCAAGGGAGGATTTTATCCATCGGTTGATCTGAATGCCGCGTACGGGCGCGGGTACAGCGATAACACCAGCACCCGGGCACTCGGTAATCACCACACCGAAATCCTCACCTACACCCAATCGGAATTGCGTCTGCGGCAGATGCTCTTCGATGGCTTCAATACCGCCAACGAAGTCCAGCGCACCAAAGGCGTGGTCAATTCCCGGGCCTATTACGCTCAGGGCACCGCTCAGGATCTGGCCCTGCGTACCATCGAGGTCTACCTCGAAGTGCTCAAGCGCCGCGAACTGGTGACCTTGGCCAAGAACAATCTGCAAGCTCACATGCGAGTCAACGATCAGATCGGCCTGCGCACCGAGCGTGGTATCGGCAGCACCGCCGACTCCGACCAGTCCGTCGCTCGCCGGGCACTGGCACAAAACAACCTCGATACCGCTGAAGTCGATCTGGCGGATGCCGAATCGAACTTCTACGCCGTCGTCGGGCGCCTGCCCGATGAACTCGAAACCCCGCCCTCGACCCGCGGCGAACTGCCCGCCACCTTGCAGGAAGCCCAGCAAAGCATGGTGGAAAACAACCCGTACCTGAAATCCGCCCAGGCCGATGTGCAGTCAGCCGAGAGCCAGTACGAAGTCGCCAAGTCACCGTTCTACCCTCGGTTCGACGCCGAAGCCGCCGTGGGTGCCAACAACAACGTGCAGGGCGATGAAGGCCATGACAACGAATGGCGAGTCGGCATCGTGATGAACTACAACCTGTTCCGCGGTGGCAGCGACAAGGCTCGCCTGGCTTCCGATGCACACCAGATCAACCAGGCGATGGACATCCGCAACAATGCCCTGCGCCAACTCAACGAGAACATTCACCTGGCCTGGAACGCCATGGTCAACGCCAAGAAACAAACCCCGACTGCCCGCGAATACGCCGATACCAGCCAACGCGTGCGCGTGGCGTATCAGGACCAGTTCGGCCTAGGCCAACGCACCCTGCTCGACCTGCTGGACAGTGAAAACGAGCTCTACAACGCTAACCGCCGCTATACCGAAGTGCGCTACACCGAGGAGTTCTCGATGTACCGCGTGCTGGCGAACATGGGGCAGTTGCTGAGCAAACAACGGGTGGTATTGCCCGCCGATGCGATCGCCTCCACGGAAGTAAAAAACGAAGCCCGTCTGCCTGAACTGAAGTAGGCCTATGGAGAGATCAATGTGACCAGCATGGAACCCGGCAACATTGGTGTCGATCCGCGCCTGAGCTTCGATGACCCGCTTCTGGATGGTCTGTTGATCCTCTGCAAACTCCACGGCGCGACAGTCAGTCGCGCCAGCCTGAGTGCCGGGCTGCCTCTGCACAAACAACGCTTGAGCCTGGACCTGCTGCCTCGCGCAGCGGCCCGGGCCGGCTTGCAGGCGCGATTGCTGCGCCGTGAACTGGCGGACATTAGCGCCCTCAACCTGCCGATAATGCTGATCCTCAACAACGGCCGAACGGCCATTCTGCGACGCTTCGGCGATGACGGGCAGCTGTTGATTTTGCCGAGCGAAGCCGATGGCGGTGAACAATGGGTCAGCAGGGATGAACTGGCAGAGAATTACAGCGGCCAGGCCTTGTTCGCCCGGCCACGGCATGAACTGGAAGACTTGCGCTCGCCCTTGGTACCGCGGGTTGAGGCGTGGTTTCGCGACACCTTGAAGTTGTCGAAGTGGCTGTACAGCGACGCGATTCTGGCGAGTTTCCTGATCAACCTGCTGGGGCTGATGGTGCCGCTGTTCGTGATGCAGACCTACGACCGGGTGGTGCCGAACCAGGCCACGTCGACGTTGTGGGTGCTGTCGATCGGCTTGCTGATCGGCACCGGTTTCGAACTGGTATTGCGGGTGGTGCGCGCGCACCTGCTGGACACCGCCGGGAAGAAAACCGACGTGATCCTTTCCGCCACGTTGTTCGAACGCATCACCGGCATGGCGATGAAAGCCCGGCCGGCAACCATTGGTGGTTTCGCCCAAAGCATTCATGACTTCCAGGGTCTGCGGGAATTCCTCACCGCCGTGACCCTCACCAGCCTGATCGACCTGCCCTTTGCCGTGCTGATGCTGGTAGTGATCGGCCTGCTCGGTGGCTGGCTGGTGGTGATTCCGTTACTGGCGTTTCCGCTCACGATCATCTTCGCGATGGTGATCCAGGTCCGCCTGCGCGACACCGTTCAGAAAAGCCTGGCCCTGGGCGCCGAACGCCAGGCGCTGCTGATCGAAACCCTCGGCGGCCTGGAAACCCTCAAGGCCTGCAGTGCCGAAAGCGAACGCCAGCACAAATGGGAAAGCACCCACGGCGCCCTCACCCGCCTCGACAGCCATGCGCGCAACCTCTCGGCGCTGGCCACCAACGGCACGCTGTTCATCCAGCAATTCTGCGGCATGGCGACCATCGTCGCCGGGGTCTACAGCATCATCGCCGGCAACCTCAGCGTCGGCGCGCTGGTCGCGACGTACATGCTCGGCAGCCGGGTGCTCGCGCCGCTGGGGCAGATTGCCGGGTTGATCACGCGCTATCAGCAAGCGCAACTGACCATGAAAAGCACCGATGCGCTGATGTCCTTGCCCCAGGAGCGCGACGCCAGGCAACGGCCGCTGGAACGCACGCAACTGCAAGGCGCGATAGACGTCAGCAATGTGACGTTCCACTACAACGGCCAGAACGCGCCGGCCCTGGCCAACATCAGCTTCAGCGTGAAACCCGGTGAGCGGATCGGCATCATCGGCCGCAGCGGCTCGGGCAAAAGTACCTTGGCGCGGCTGGTGATGGGGTTCTACGCCCCCGAAGAAGGCCAACTGCTGCTCGATGGCCTGGACCTGCGGCAACTGGATGTCGCCGACCTGCGCCAGCAAATCGGTTACGTCGCCCATGACCTGCCGCTGTTGGCCGGCAGCTTGCGCGACAACCTGACCCTCGGCGCACGCTACATCAGCGATGCACGGATGCTCGAAGTCGCCGAACTGACCGGGGTCACCGAGCTGGCCCGTCAGCATCCGCAAGGTTTCGACCGGCCAGTGGGTGAACGCGGACAACTGCTGTCCGGCGGGCAACGCCAGGCAGTGTTGCTGGCCCGCGCCTTGTTGCTGGATCCGCCGATCATGTTGCTCGACGAACCCACCAGCGCCATGGACAACAGCAGCGAAGACGTTCTGCGGCAAAAACTCCACCGCTGGGTCCAGGGCAAGACCCTGCTGCTGGTGACCCACCGCACCTCGATGCTCAGCCTGGTGGATCGGCTGGTGGTACTGGACAACGGGCGGATCGTCGCCGACGGCCCGAAAGAAGTGGTCATCGATGCACTGCGCAAGGGCCGTGTCGGCTCTGCGACGGTTTAGGAGCTGGCCATGGCGCGTTCATCGTCCGACACCTCGTCCAATTCGAAACCGCGCGGCTACTTCGGCAGTTTCAGCAAAAGCGCCGAAAGCGAATTCATGCCGGAAACCGCGGGCGCCTCATTGCAGGATTCACCACGCTGGTCGCGGATCACCGTGTGGCTGGCCGCTGCGCTGATTATCACGGCGGTGGTCTGGGCCAGGTTCGCGGTGCTGCAGGAAGTGACCATGGGCGAAGGCAAGGCGATTCCGTCGAGCAAGGTTCAAGTGATCCAGAACCTGGAGGGCGGCATCGTCACTGAAATCTTCGTTCGTGAAGGGCAAATGGTGAACAAGGGCGACACCCTGCTGCGCCTCGATGACACTCGATTCCTGTCGAACAAGGGCGAAAGCGAGGCCGACCGTTATGCGCTGACCGCTCAAGTCGAAAGGCTGTCGGCCGAAGCGGAAGGCCGGCCGTTCAAGCTGTCCCCCGAAGTGATCGCCAAGGCACCGCAAGTGGCCGAGGACGAACGCTCGCTGTACGAACAACGGCAACGTCGACTGGCCAGCGAACAGCGCACCCTGAGTGAGCAACTTCGGCAAAAAGCCCAGGAACTTGCCGAGTTCCGCTCGAAACAGGGCCAATACAGTTCAAGCCTGGCGCTATTGCAGCAAGAAATGAACATGTCCGCGCCGCTGGTGGGCAGCGGGGCGGTTTCGCCGGTGGAAATCCTGCGACTCAAACGCAGCGCGGTGGAGATTCGCGGTTCATTGAACGCCACGACCCTGGCGATTCCCCGCGCTGAATCGGCGATCAATGAGATCAAAAGCAAGATTGACGAGTCCGAACAATCCTTCCGCTCCGACGCGGCGAAAGAACTGAATGAAAAGCGCACCGACCTGTCGAAAATCACCGCATCGAGCATTGCTATCGACGACCGCGTGACCCGCACCACGGTAGTTTCGCCGGTGCACGGGATTATCAAAGTACTGAAGGTCAACACCATCGGCGGCGTGGTCCAGCCGGGCAGCGACATGGTGGAAATCGTGCCCATTGAAGACAACTTGCTGATCGAAGCCAAGGTCCGGCCGCAGGACGTGGCGTTTCTGCACCCGGGCCAAAAAGCCATGGTCAAGTTCAGCGCTTATGACTACACGATTTATGGAGGATTGACCGCGAAACTGGAGTTGATTGGCGCGGATACGATTACCGATGACAAGGGCAACAGCTTCTACCTGATTCAGGTGAGGACGGATAAGAATCACTTGGGCGGGGATGTGAAACCGTTGCTGATCATTCCCGGGATGGTGGCGACGGTGGACATCATCACCGGGGAGAAAAGCGTGCTGGATTACTTGCTCAAACCAGTGCTTAAAGCCCGGACCGAGGCAATGCGCGAACGGTAGTCTCTGGCCGGGATTTTCTGTGATTGTTCTACCGCTATCGCGAGCAAGCTCGCTCCCACAGTGGATCGCATTTTTTCTGGAAGAACTCGGTCAACTGTGGGAGCGAGCCTGCTCGCGATGAGGCCCTCAATCACAACGACTCTTTCGGCCCATGATTGCGTCGAAAGGTCTCCTCCCCCATCGCTGCGATCTGCCCCTCGATCAACGCTTCGAACGGTTTTAACAACGGTTCGAAAGAGGTCGGTGCTTCGAGGGTCTGCAACGCCTGAACAATCGCCTCCACCGTCGACAACGCCCCCGGTCCCGGTGCCTTGCGCAATCGATATCTCGACACCGCGCCCTGCGCCAACGTCACCCTCGGCAGCGCCGCCAGCAGCGGATTGAGGTGCAGCATCTTGCGCGCCTTGCGCCAGGTGCCGTCGGGGACGACCAGTAATAACGGCTGATCATTTGCCGTGTAAGCCTGCAACGGCTGCGCATCATCGGCAGGAAACAGCAGCCGCGCCTGATAACCCGGTTGAGTCAACAGCGCCGGCAAATCCTCGAACACCTCGCCAACGATCAACTCGGCATTCTTCAACCCCAATGCCGCCAATCGCGCCGTGTTCAGTGCATGATTCACTTCGCTCGGGTGCTGCAACAACAGCACTCGGGTGCGGCTGTCGAGGCTCGGAATCAGTGGGCACAAACAGTGAGTGTGCGGACGCAGGCAGCGCGGACATTGGATTCTGGACATTATTCTCAAGCCTGATTCAGTTGTGCTTTGAGCAAATCGCGAAAGGTCTGGATCAACGGCTCGCGGCTGCGGCCACGACGCACGATCATCGAGAACGGCGCCTGATAGCCGAAGGTCGCCGGCAACAGCACCCGTAAATCACCCTTGTCCGCCCAAGCCTGCGCGTAGTGCTCCGGCAAGTAACCGATGTAGGCACCCGACAGCACCAGGATCAGCTGCGCCTCCATGCTTTCCACCGTCGCCGCGCTGTGCTTGAAGCCGTGACGTGCCAGTTCTGCCTGGCTCCAGTAGCCGCGGCCAACCATGCGTTGCTGCGTAATGACTTGCTCGGGGATGCGCCGTTCGGTGAACAGCGGATGACGGCTGCTGCAATACAACCAGTGTTGTTCGCGGTAGAGCGGCATGTAGACCAGACCGCTCATGCGCGTGGAGAACGCGCCGATGGCCAGGTCGAGGCGGTTGTCCTGCACGCCGAGTTGCAGTTCGTAAGGGCTCATGACCGACAAATGCAAATGCACGGCCGGGTGTTCCTGGCTGTAGGCGCCAATGGCTTCGGCGAACGGCAAGGCCTTGTCGCTGACGGTGGAGTCGATGACGCCGAGGTTCAAGGTGCCGCGCAGTTCGCCCTTGAGGGCGGCAGCGTATTGTTCGAAGCCTTCGAGTTCGCCGAGCAGGCGCAGGGTCTCCTGGTGGAACAGTTCACCTTTGCTGGTCAGGCTGAAACCACCGCGGCCGCGATGGCAGAGGACCAGGCCGAGGGCGGCTTCGAGCTGGCTCATGTAAGTGCTGATGGCCGAGGTCGAAAGGTTGAGTTCTTGCTGGGCGTTGGCAAACCCCTGATGGCGAACCACGCTGACGAAGATGCGCAACAGTTTCAGGTCGGGTAATGCGTTGGCCATGGGGGCACTCCAGCAAAAACACGGTCAGACATTGAACCCCGTAGCAGCTGACGAGCACCGCGAGGCTGCGTTCGGCGACGAAGTCGTCGTGAATTCGAGCGATGCGGTATTTCTGGAAAACCTCGCGCTCAGGTTTTACGACGGCTTCGCAGCCGAACGCAGCCTCGCGGTGCTCGTCAGCTGCTACATGGGCACTGCGAGTCTATCGCCGCCGCGGCCATTAGTTTAGAAAAATCTGAACTAAGTATTTGCCCGTAGCGATTCTTCCCGGCCACTACATTTCGCAGAATCGCCCCACAGCGGTGCCGGCGTCTCCCCGACCAGTGCAACCGACATAAATAAAACAACGACGATGAGGCCTTACCCGTGGACAAGATTCTTCACCAACCACTGGGCGGCAATGAAATGCCGCGCTTCGGCGGCATCGCCACCATGATGCGACTTCCCCATGTGCCAACCGCTGCCGGTCTGGATGCTGCCTTCGTTGGCGTCCCGCTGGACATCGGCACTTCCCTGCGCCCAGGCACCCGTTTCGGGCCTCGCGAAATCCGCGCCGAATCGGTGATGATCCGCCCGTACAACATGGCCACCGGCGCTGCACCGTTCGACTCGCTGTCGGTTGCCGACATCGGTGACGTAGCGATCAACACGTTCAACCTGCTGGACGCGGTACGGATCATCGAAGAGTCCTACCACAAGATCCTCGAACACAATGTGATCCCCCTGACCCTCGGCGGCGACCACACCATCACCCTGCCCATCCTGCGTGCGATCCATAAGAAGCACGGCAAGGTCGGCCTGGTGCACATCGACGCTCACGCGGATGTGAACGATCACATGTTCGGCGAGAAAATCGCCCATGGCACCACCTTCCGTCGCGCTGTCGAAGAAGGCCTTCTGGATCCGGACCGCGTGGTGCAGATTGGCTTGCGCGCTCAGGGTTACACCGCTGATGACTTCAACTGGAGCCGCAATCAAGGCTTCCGTGTGGTTCAGGCTGAAGAATGCTGGCACAAATCCCTGGCACCGCTGATGGCCGAAGTTCGCGAGAAAGTCGGCGGCGGTCCGGTGTACCTGAGTTTCGATATCGACGGCATTGACCCGGCCTGGGCACCAGGCACTGGTACCCCGGAAATCGGCGGTCTGACGACCATTCAGGCGATTGAAATCGTGCGCGGCTGCCAAGGCCTCGATCTGGTCGGCTGCGATCTGGTGGAAGTCTCGCCAGCGTACGACACCACCGGTAACACCTCGCTGCTGGGCGCCAACCTGCTGTACGAAATGCTCTGCGTACTGCCGGGCGTGGTCCATCGCTGAGGATCGGTCATGAGCGAACGTGATCAGGTACTCAATGCCGCCGCTGAGCTGGTATCGGCCTTTGCCCGTAACGATCGCGAAGCTTACTTCGGCGCATTCAGCGTTGATGCCAGCTTCGTGTTCTACACCCTCGAGCAGCCCCTGCTGTCGCGCGATGCCTATCAGGCGTTGTGGGACACCTGGCGCGCCGAGGACGGCTTCGAGGTGCTGTCGTGCACCTCGAGCAACGCCTTCGTCAGCCTGCAAGGTGACGTGGCGATTTTCATCCATGACGTAGCCACCGAGCTGCGCATGCAAGGGGAGCAACACTTCAGCCAGGAACGCGAGACGATTGTTTTCAAGAAACAGACGTCTGGCCAAGAACAACAAGGCCTATGGCTGGCCTGCCACGAACATTTGTCCGCGATGCCGGAAGGGCTGCCACCCCCTTAGCCAAACAGGTGACGCTCACACACGATGAGCGCGCCTTTATGATCGGAGCTGATCATGAATAACAACAACAAAGACCAAAGCCTTACGCAAATCGAAACCCACGGGGTCGAACAGATCCCGGACAGCGAGCGCACTGCAGGTCCGACGGATTTGTTCCGGATGATCTTCGGTGGTTCCAACACCTTTGCCACCGCCGTGCTCGGCAGTTTCCCGGTCCTGTTCGGCCTGTCTTTCCAGGCGGGCGTCTGGGCGATTGTGCTGGGCGTGTTGCTGGGTTCGCTGATCCTCGCGCCAATGGGCCTGTTCGGCCCGATCAATGGCACCAACAATGCCGTGTCTTCCGGTGCACACTTCGGCGTGCACGGGCGGATCATCGGTTCGTTTCTGTCGTTGTTGACCGCCATCGCCTTCTTCTCGCTCTCGGTGTGGAGTTCGGGCGACGCGTTGATCGGTGGCGCCAAACGCTTGATCGGCCTGCCGGAAACCGACCTGACCCTGGGCCTGGCCTACGGTCTGTTCGCAATCCTGGTGCTGACGGTGTGCATCTACGGTTTCCGCTTCCTGCTGTGGGTCAACAAGATCGCCGTGTGGAGCGCCAGCCTGTTGTTTCTGCTGGGCATCTTCGCCTTCGCCGGGCCGTTCGATGTGAATTACGCCGGCTCCGTCAGCATGGGCCAACCGGGTTTCTGGGCCGCCTTCATCGGCGCGGCGCTGGTGGCGATGAGCAACCCGATTTCCTTCGGTGCGTTCCTCGGTGACTGGTCGCGCTACATCCCGCGTGACACCTCCAAGCGCCGGATCATGGCTGCCGTGGTGATCTCGCAGATCGCCACCTTCATCCCGTTCCTGTTCGGCCTAGCCACCGCCACCATCGTAGCGATCAAGGCGCCGGACTACATCGCCGCCAACAACTACGTCGGCGGCCTGCTGGCGGTTTCACCGAGCTGGTTCTTCCTGCCGGTGTGCCTGATCGCGGTGATCGGCGGCATGTCCACCGGCACCACCTCGCTCTATGGCACCGGGCTAGACATGTCCAGCGTCTTCCCTCGTGTGCTGTCACGAGTCAAGGCCACGCTGCTGATCGGTGTGATGTCGATTGCCTTCATCTTCATCGGACGCTTTGCGGCGAACCTGGTGCAGAGCGTGTCGACCTTCGCCGTGCTGATCATCACCTGCACCACCCCGTGGATGGTGATCATGATCATCGGTCTGCTGGTGCGTCGCGGCTTCTACTGCCCGGATGACCTGCAAGTGTTCACCCGCGGCGAGAAAGGTGGTCGCTACTGGTTCACGCACGGCTGGAACTGGCGTGGGCTGGGTGCCTGGATCCCGAGTGCTGCGGTGGGCTTGTGCTTTGTCAACTTGCCTGGGCAGTTCGTGGGTCCGCTCGGTGAACTGGCCGGCGGCATCGACATCAGCCTGCCGGTCACCCTTGGCCTGGCATCGCTGGTGTACCTGACGCTGCTGAGCCTGTTCCCGGAATCGGCCGCGGTGTTTGGCCCAAACGATCCACGCAGCAAGGGTGCAAGCACCATGGCAAAACCTGAACTACGTCAGCCCGCCTGACACCGACCCCCCTGTGGGAGCGAGACCGGCTTGCCGGCGATGACTGCGGCACATCCGACATTGATGTGACTGATAAATCGCTATCGCGAGCAGGCTCGCTCCCACAGGGGCCGGTCCACAGAACCATCTTTGTTTCACCATAAAAAAGACAATCGGAGACACGCCATCATGGCTTTGGATTTATTCGTCGTACTCATCTACGCCGCCGCGATGCTGATACTCGGCTACTACGGCATGCGCAAGGCCAAGACCCACGAAGACTATTTGGTCGCCGGTCGCAACCTCGGCCCTGGTCTCTACATGGGCACCATGGCCGCGACCGTTCTGGGCGGTGCATCCACCGTCGGCACCGTGCGTCTGGGCTACGTTCATGGCATCTCCGGTTTCTGGCTGTGCGCCGCACTGGGTTGCGGGATCGTCGCGCTGAACCTGTTCCTCGCCAAACCGCTGCTGAAACTGAAGGTTTTCACCGTCACCCAGGTGCTGGAAAAGCGTTACAACCCGATGGCTCGTACCGCGAGCGCAACCATCATGCTGGCCTATGCGCTGATGATCGGTGTGACCTCGATCCTGGCGATCGGCACCGTGCTGCAAGTGCTTTTCGGTCTGCCATTCTGGCTCTCGGTGCTGCTCGGCGGCGGTGTGGTGGTGATTTACTCGACCATCGGTGGCATGTGGTCCCTGACCCTGACCGACATCGTCCAGTTCGGGATCCAGACCGTGGGTCTGATGTTCCTGTTGCTGCCGATCTGCCTGTACCGTGTCGGTGGCTGGGATCAACTGGTTGCCCAATTGCCGGCCGCCAGCTTCAACTTCACCAGCATCGGCTGGGACACCATCATTACGTACTTCCTGATCTACTTCTTCGGCATCCTGATCGGTCAAGACATCTGGCAACGGGTGTTCACCGCACGAAGCGAAAAAGTCGCCAGGTACGCCGGTACATCGGCCGGTATTTACTGCATTGTCTATGGCCTGGTGTGTGCGCTGATCGGCATGGCTGCTCATGTGCTCATTCCGGATCTGGACAACGTCAACAATGCCTTTGCCGCCATCGTCAAAGTGTCCTTGCCGGATGGCATCCGGGGGCTGGTCATCGCTGCGGCACTGGCGGCCATGATGTCCACCGCCAGCGCCGGCCTGCTCGCCGCATCCACGACCCTGACCGAAGATCTGCTGCCGAAACTGCGCGGCGGCAAACAATCGAACGTAAGCGTCAATCGCCTGTTTACCCTGCTGACCGGCATCGCCGTATTGGGTATCGCTCTGGTGGTCAATGATGTGATCAGCGCGCTGACCCTGGCCTACAACCTGTTGGTGGGCGGCATGCTGATCCCGTTGATGGGTGCCATTTACTGGAAACGCGCCACGACGGCCGGTGCGATCACCAGCATGGCGCTGGGCTTCGCCACCGCGCTGGTGTTCATGATCAAGGACGGTATGGACGCCAATACCCCGATCTACTACAGCCTCGGCGTAGGCCTGGTGAGTTTCGTGGTGGTCAGCTTGCTGTCCCGTCGTCCGGCAGGGGTGGCCAGCGCCGCCTAAGCTTTCCATAACGACTTGATGCTTTCTTCGACGGGTGTGGCGTCGGTTGCCACACCCGTTTTTTTCGTCTGGAGAAAACCTTTGATGAAGATTGTTTCTCGCGATCAGTGGTTTGAGGTGAAACAGCTCAGTGACGACATTCGATTGATTCACGAGCCTTACATCCGCCCCTTCTATCGCTGCAACCTCTGGCACATTCAGGGCCGCGACAAGGACCTGCTGCTCGACAGCGGCTCCGGGCTGGTCAGCCTGCGCGAGCAACTGCCATGGATCACCGAACGGCCGCTGGTCGCCGTGGCCAGTCATTGCCATTTCGACCACATCGCCGGGCATCACGAATTCCCCGAACGGCTGGTGCATCCGGCTGAAGCGCAGATCCTCGCGTCACCGGACGGTGAGAACACCTTGAGCACGGCGTTTGTCGGCGACGAAATGTTCGAGGCGCACCCGGATTGCCCCTTGTGCTACGCCGAGTACCGGGTCAAAGCTGCACCGGCCACAGGTTTGATCGAAGAAGGTGACGTGCTGGACCTGGGCAACCGCGTGTTGCAAGTGCTGCACACACCAGGGCATTCACCGGGTGGGATCAGCCTGTACGAAGCGGCGACCGAGACCCTGTTCAGCGGCGACATCATCTACGACGGGCCGCTGATCGAAGACGCCTACCATTCCAACCTCGACGACTACGCCCGCAGCCTGCGGCGTTTGCGCGAGTTGCCGATCCGCACGGTGCATGGCGGGCACTTCGGAAGCTTTTCCGGGGAGCATTTGCGCACGATGATTGACGAATGGCAGCGCTTGCACGCCTGATGCGGGGTGTCTAATAGTCGCCAGTTGCTAATCAGTATTAACCAGTGGACACGCCGTCCTGTGGCGAGGGGATTTATCCCCGTCCGGCTGAGAAGCAGTCGCAAATCGACTGACGCGGGAAACCAGACTCAACCCGGTTGAATGGTCTGGGGGCTGCTTCGCAGCCCGACGGGGATAAATCCCCTCGCCACAACCAGGCCGACAGTTACCGGCGGCGCTGCTGGCGTCGGCGTTGTTCGTCGTCGGTGCGAATAGGCACAGGTTGCAGAGGTGGTTCGATCAAACCGAGTGCAACACCCAGGTCGTGCAGCCAGTTTTGGATTTTCTCTTTCATGGTGCCCCCTTCAGGGTAGTGCCGAGTAGCCAAAAATTCTGTAGCCACTTCGCACTGATAATAGTCCGAAGTCCTACGCAATGCTCGCCCAAAGTCGCAATGATCTGTTACTGAATTGATCAAAATACCTGACCGATAGTTCAAGCCATCTCCCGAGCCTGACTCGGCGCAGACGGATAGACCAATTGTTGCTGTTCAAGCCAGGCATTCAAGTTCGCCCCCACCATGCCTTTGCGCCACATCAGCCACGTGGTGGCACTGGCAAATGGCTCGACCAACGGATGCACCGCCACGCTTTCGCGGCCCGGCAGGCTGGCGAGCATCGACTCCGACATCAGCGCCACGCCTGAGCCTGCGATCACGCAGGCAAGCATCCCCGGATAGGACTCGATTTCCATCGCCCGGCCCATGGCCGCGTGGTAATGGGAGAACCAGGCTTCCAGGCGCATGCGGTAGGAACATCCCTGCCGAAAAGTGAACACTGACCGCCCTTCCACATCCAGCGCGCTGAGGATCGGTGGGTGATCGGCCTCGCTGATCAGCACCAGCCGTTCGTCGCACAACGGGACGCCGTCGAGCCCGGCCAGTTCCAGCGGACCGTCCACCAGCGCCGCATCGAGACGCCCGGTGAGCAAACCTTCAAGCAATTCACCGCTTGGCCCGGACTGCACTTGCAGGTTCACCGCCGGGTAAGTGCGGTGATAGCGCGCCAACAACCCCGGCAGATGAATCGCCGCGGTGCTGTACATGGTGCCGAGCACGAAGTCTCCGGCCGGTTGCCCGCCCTGCACCGCCGCCTGAGCTTCGTCGCGCAGATTGAACAGCTTGGCGGTGTAGTCCAACAGGACTTTTCCCGCAGGAGACAACTGCAAACGCTGACGTTCACGCACGAACAGTTCTACGCCGAGTTGTTCTTCGAGCTGTTTAAGCCGGGTCGACAGATTTGATGGCACCCGGTGCAGGCGTTCGGCAGCGCGGGTGATGGAACCTTCCTCCGCTACTGCCTGGAAAATCCGCAATTGGCTGAATTCCAAACCTTTCTCCAAATCAGAACAAGTTACTCACTATTATTCATTTTAAAAGAAAGTCAATCAGTCCTAGCCTGACGGTCATTAATCCTCAGCTGGAATTCAGACCATGCCTCCTCTGATTCGCTTACTCGCCAGTTTCATCGCCCTGATGATGGCCATGGGCATCGGGCGTTTCGCCCTCACGCCGCAGCTGCCGCACCTGCTCAGCGAAGGTCAGATCGACCTGACCGCCGCCGGTCTGATTGCTGCGGCCAACTACCTCGGCTATTTCGTCGGTGCAGTAGATGCGATGATCTCTCGCCGTCCCGAGCAAGTACGTCGACGGTTGCTGGGCGGTTTATGGCTCTGTGTATTGCTGACGTTGGCTTCGTTCTGGGCCAACGGCTTTTGGTCCCATCTGGCGCTGCGGTTTGGTACCGGTGTGGCCAGTGCCTGGGTGCTGGTGATGATCACTGCGTTGAGCCAGCCACTGGCCGCGGCGGCCGGTCGCCCACGGCTTGGCGCCCTGGTATTTGCCGGACCGGGTCTGGGGATTTTTCTGACGGGTTTGTTGGCCTTGGGATCGAACCTTCTGGGGCAGACGTCTGCAGCCTTGTGGCTGGTATATGCCGGCGTCGGGCTGGCAATGCTGCTGGGGATTCTGCCATTCCTGCCGCAACCGGCCACGACAGTGGTCACCGCCCCCAGCGTCGCCGGCTCGGGCAATCATGGCATCGGCCGTTTAGGTGTCGTCTATGGGCTGTACGGTTTGGGCTACATCATTCCGGCCACTTTCCTCTCGCAAATGGCCAACGCGCAGTTCCATGGCCAATGGCTGGCCGATTTGTTCTGGCCTTGCTTTGGTCTTGCTTCGGCCATCGGGGTGGTGCTGGTAAGTCTGCGTCGACAACGCCCACATGGCACTCGTTATTGGCTGATGGCGACATTGTGGCTGCAAGCCGCCGGGGTCTTCGCCTGTTTGTTGGGCAGCGGCCCAGGCCTGGCGTTGGGCGTGATCCTTTGCGGCACGCCGTTCCTGGCCTGCATGCAGCTGGTGATGCAACGTTCACGGGAACTGGCGCCCCACGCCACCCAGCGCAACGCCGGGCTGCTGACGGCATGCTTTGCCGTGGGCCAGCTCGCCGGGCCGTTGCTGGCCGCATTGAGCAGCCACTTCAGCGGTGGACTGCAGCCCGCGCTGGTGTTCGCCGGTAGCGGATTGATTGTCGCTGGCGGTCTGTTACTGCGCCCGGTCAGCTCTGCCCAAGGGCTTTGCGCAAGCGACGGCGCACCCACTGCTCAGCACTGACAAAAGTGATGCCTAATAACACCAGCACCGCGCCGACAACAAAGTTGACGCTCAGCTCTTCGCCCAGCAACACCACACCGAACGTGACGCCGAACAGCGGCGTCATGAACGAAAACACCGCCAGATTCGCCGCCAGATAACGGCGCAACAACCAGAACCAGGTCAGGTAACTGAAGAACGACACCACCAATCCCTGGAACAACACACTGGCCACCGCCACGGTGGTCAGGCTGACGTGAGTGACCTGTCCGCTGAGGATCGCAATCAGCAACAGGCCAACGAAACCGACAATCAATTGATAGAACAGTGTCAAGGTCACCGGCGCTTCCGACAGACGCGAAGCGCGAACCACCACCGTGGTTGCCCCCCATGACGCGCCGGCCAGCACGCCCAGCGCGTCGCCCATCAACATACGGTGATCGAGGTTGTCCCACGAGACCCCACCGGCAAAGGCGATGGCGATCCCGACGAAGGCGAGAAAAATCCCCAGCCACTGGACCGGCCTCAGACGCTCACTCGGTAACAGCCAATGAACGCCCAATGCGGTGAAGATCGGCGCGGTGTAAAGGAACACCGACATGTGCGCGGCCGTGGTCAGTTGCAGGCCTTCGGAAATGAAGAAGAACTCCAGGCCAAAAAGCGCGCCAGCCAGTAGTCCACCGCGCCAGGTGTTGCCCACTTGATCCCAACCGCCCTTCCAGCAGATCAACAATCCTACGAGCAACGCGGAAATACCCGAGCGCCCGGCGGCCTGCATGACCGGCGCGATGTCTGGCGCCGCCCACTTGATCATCACCTGCTGAACACCCCAGATCAGGCACAACCCAATCATCACTTGCAGGGCGAACCCATCGGCGCTGCGCCGGGTGGTGCTCACAGTGATACCTCGGCAACACAATCCATGGCAGAAACTCGGCAGGAAAAAACAAAGCCCGGCATAGGGCTATCGGCCCCCCCGAACGCAGCCTCGCCGGGGCTCGACAGCTGCTACAAGAGCTTGACCGGTATTACGGTCAGCTCAGTTCGATGCGATCGGCGTGAATAATAATCTGGCCGTTCTTGTACAACGCACCAATGGCCTTTTTGAAGTTGCCCTTGCTCACGCCAAACATACTGCTGATCACCGTCGGGTCGCTCTTGTCACTGACCGGCAGGCTGCCATTGTTGTCGCGCAACTTGGCGAGGATCTTCGAGTTCAGGCTGGTGGCGGCTTCTTCGCCTACCGGTTGCAGGCTCAGGCTGATCTTGCCGTCGGCACGGACTTCTTTGATAAAGCCCTTCTCTTCTTTACCGGCGCGCATGAACTTGAAGATTTCGTTCTTGTGGATCAAGCCCCAATGCTTGTTGTTGATGATCGCCTTGAAACCCATATCGGTGGCTTCGGCAACCAGCAAATCAACTTCCTGGCCAGGGGTGTAGTTGGCCGGGGTCTTGTCGAGGTAGCGGTCCAGACGCGCCGTCGCGGTGATGCGGCGGGTGTGCTTGTCGAGGTAGACATGCACCACGACATACTCGCCGGCGGTCATCTGACGTTTTTCTTCGGAGTACGGCAGCAACAGATCCTTCGGCAAACCCCAATCCAGGAAAACACCGATGCTGTTGACTTCAACGACTTTTAAACTGGCGAATTCACCGACTTGAACTTTCGGCTTTTCGGTAGTTGCGATGAGTTTGTCATCGCTGTCCAGATAAACAAAAACGTTGAGCCAGTCTTCATCTTCGCTGGGAATATCTTTGGGAATATAACGATTAGGCAGGAGGATTTCGCCATCCGCGCCACCGTCCAGATATAAACCGAAGTTAGTGTGTTTAACCACTTGCAAACTGTTGTAGCGCCCGACTAAAGCCATTTCCAATACCCTCATTGCGTGGGCGGCATTCTACCCGGTTTTGCGGGCCGCGTTCGCTGGCCAGCCCGGTGGCGCGAGAAAATCCTCTGAAGGGCTCAATTTTCCTGGGTTTTACCGCAAGCGCCAGGCCGCTCGTCAGGCCATCCTGGAGATTTTCGCCCCTGTCCGCCAGACCGAGAACTGTAATTTTTGACGATCGTTCTTAGTTAAAACAGCAGCTTAGAGGCCTATTCAGAACAATAACTTGTGATTAATTCTTCATCTGCCCTGTGTATTTCGGGGAGATATTTACCAAGCAATTGTCAAGTATTTCCTGTACGATGCCTGGCCAAGTTAATTTTCTATAGGTTAATGGCCGCCATGCGTGTAAAAGCATCCAACAGCAAAGCAAAGCCAGCTCCAGCCGTTGAAACCAGCGAATCGATCAACAACCAGATTGCTGCGTTCCTCAAGTCCGGCGGAGAGATCCAGCAAATTGCCAAAGGCGTCAGCGGCCAGACGTTCGGCCCGTCCAAGCAGATCACCCTGGGCAAGAAGTAACTTCCCCCAAGATCCGCTGCGTCACCTGGTCCCTAAGCGCTTTGAGCTTCGAAGCGCTTGGACTGGAACCCTCCTCGCAATACCTCCGCAAACAAACCAATATTTCAAAAATCGACGAACGGCCCTCGATGCCGATCATTCGCCGGTATGCTTGCACACGTCTAGATCAAGCGTTTCAGTAGGTTTTTAGTGCCTGCACCTCGCGGTCATGGAGTGACGCATGCTCAAACCCTCCTATTTATTGCTCGGCACCCTGCTGTCGTGTTCGGTCGCCAATGCGCAAATCTTTCAGCGTGAACTGGGCGACTTCGATCTCAAACTCGGCACCACCCCCAGCCGCAGCATGGCCCAGGGACTGGTCAAACCTTCCAGTACCGGCTCGTTCCACGGTGGGCTCGACCTGAGTCATGACAGCGGTTTTTACGTGGGTCAATGGGCACCCAGCATGGGTTTAACGCCAGGGGCCAACCTTGAAGTCGACTCCTACATGGGGTTTAAACAGCCTTTCGATAATAGCCTCGGGTACGAAGTCGGCATGATCCGTTACAGCTATCCGAAAGTGGACACCCTCGACAGCCAGGAGCTTTTCGGCGGCCTGACCTTTCTGGGCAGCCGTTTCGGCGCAGCCTTCAGCAACGACCCGGACAAACAGAACAGCACCGTATTCGCCGACCTCGGTGGTAATCAGCCGTTTGGCATCGGGATCAGCATGAAATACACCACCCACCAGCTCAACACGCCGGTGTCTGTCGACGGTGGGTACGTAGGCAGTTTCACCGATTGGTCAGTGCAACTTTCCCGCCCGTTCATGGGCGTCGATCTGGACCTGATCTACAGTGACTCCAACTTGAGCGGCAACAGTTGCTCCGCCTATTCCGGGCACAACAGCCAATGCGACGGGCTGGTCACCCTCAAGGCCGAACGCGCCTTTTACTGATCAGCTGAACTGCGAGGCTTATCCTGCGTTCACATAGAAAAGCCCATTAAAAAAGCCAGGACTTCGCAAAGGATTCGCCCATGTCGCGCTGGTTGAAGTGTCTCGCCGTCGTTATCACCCTCAGTCTCGCCCTCGGTGCGTGCAGCCGCGTGGGCCTGGCCTATCGCAACCTCGACGTGATCATTCCGTGGACGCTCAGCGACTACCTGGACATGAACGGGGAGCAAAAAGACTGGTTTAATGAGCGCCTCAAAGAGCACCTGAGCTGGCACTGCACCACGCAATTGCCGGGCTACCTTGACTGGCTGGATCGCTTGCAAGTGATGGTAGAAACCAACCAGGTCACCGAAGCCGCACTGCAATCCCGCACCCAGGAAGCCAAACAAGCCATCGCCCAGACCGCACGGGAAATCACCCCGTCGGCCATTGAGCTATTGCAGGGGCTAAATGACCAGCAAGTCGCGGAAATGAACGAGGCCTTCGCCAAGGACCAGCGTAAACGCCAGGAGCAATACCTCAAGCCGTCTCTCGACCAACAGATCAAGGCCCGCAGCCAGCGCATGGAAAAACGCCTGAACGACTGGCTCGGCCCGCTCAGCGCAACCCAGCAGAGGCGTGTTGTCGCGTGGTCAAACGCCTTGGGGGACCAGAATACGCAATGGATCGCCAACCGCGTCCATTGGCAGAAGCAGTTCAGTGCGGCGGTTGCGCAGCGCCAGAGTCCAGAATTCCCACAGCGAATCGAGACGCTTCTGGTCAATCGCGAGAGTTTGTGGACGCCCGCTTATCGCCAGGCCTTCGCCAGCACCGAAGCCCAGGCCCGGGCATTATTTGTGGACTTGATGGCCGACAGCACACCGGAACAGCGCCAGCGGCTGCTGAAGAAAATAGAAGGTGTGCGCAAGGACTTCAACGATTTGAAGTGCCTGAAAGCAGCACAACAGAGCTAAGCGCAACGCAAATCCCCTGTGG